>NZ_JBIAQF010000018.1:0-179869 GCF_042888885.1 Streptomyces sp. NPDC002742 | reverse complement strand
TGCAGGGGGGACCCTGTGGGAGAGTAGGACGCCGCCGAACAAATATTACAGAAACCCCCGTACCGGGAAACCGGTCACGGGGGTTTTCTGCGTTCGGGGTTTTCTGCGTTTAGGGTCTTTGTCATGCGCTACGACCTGATCATTTTCGACAACGACGGCGTCCTCGTGGACAGCGAGCCGATCTCCAACACCCTTCTGGCCGCATATCTCACCGAGCTGGGTCATCCCACCTCGTACGAGGACTCCCTGCGTGACTACATGGGCTCCGCCATGCACCGCATCCACGACCTGATCATGGAACGCACCGGTCAGCGGTTGCCGGAGGACTTCGACGACGTGTTCCACGCGCGGGTCTTCGCCGCGTTCGAGCGGGAACTGAAGCCCGTTCCCGGTGCCGGGCAGGTACTGGAGAAGCTCACCGCGGACGGCGTGCCCTACTGCGTGGCCTCCTCCGGGAGTCATGAGCGGATCCGGGTCGGGCACCGGACGACGGGGCTCGACCGGTGGTTCGACGACGGGCGGGTCTTCAGCTCGCAGGACGTCGGGCGGGGCAAGCCGGCACCCGATCTCTTTCTCCACGCCGCGGAGCGCATGGGCGTACGACCGGAGAAGTGCGCGGTCGTCGAGGACAGTCCGCTGGGGGTGCGGGCGGCCAACGAGGCGGGGATGGACGTGTACGGGTTCACGGCCATGACACCGGCCGACAGACTGGCCGGCGCGACCCAACTCTTCTCCGACATGGGGGAGTTGGCTGACCTGCTGGTATGACGGCACCCATCGGCGGACGCTGACATTTGTCATGCCGAGCTCCGGACGATCGTTTCTGTCGGCGGGTGGGGTCGGACCGCGAAGCTGAGTACATCGAAACGGGACGTACACAGCGACGACGAGGGGACCCGATCATGAGCATCACCGCCGGCGGGATCAGTACCGGACCGACCGCCACCGCTGCCCCGGAGGTCACCACGACGGCCACGGCCGCACCGGCGGAGACAGCCGGCCCCCGGCCGAGCTTCCTGCCGCTGATCGTGGACGTGGCGGTGCCCGTCGGGTCGTACTACCTGCTCAGGAACGGGTTCGGGATGAGCACCATGGCGGCGCTCGGCTGGAGCAGCGTCGTTCCGGCCGTGCGGACCGTGTGGAGCGTGGTCGAGGAGCGCAAGGTCAACGCTCTGGCGGGGCTGATCCTGTTCGTCAACGTGGTCGGGCTCGCCCTCAGTCTGGTCGCCGGTGACCCGCGGCTGATGCTGGCGAAGGACAGCGGGGTCAGCAGCGCGATCGGCATCGGTGTCCTGGTGTCCGTGAAGCTCGGGCGGCCGATGATGACGCAGGGGATGAAGCCGTTCCTGGTGAAGGGCGACGCGGCGCGGGCCGCGGCCTGGGACCGGCTGGCGGCCGGTTCCGAGCGGTTCCGGAAGGCCGAGCGGACCTTCTCGCTGGTGTGGGGCACGGTCCTGCTCGGTGAGTGCGTCGCGCGGGTCGTGGGTGCCTACACGCTGCCGATCGACACGATGGTCTGGCTCGGCACGGTCGTCATGATCGCCTCGATGGTCCTGGCCTTCCTGCTCAGCGCGCGCTTCGCGGTCGTCCCGATGGAGAGGATGCTGGAGCGGGAGCTCACCGCCGGGGCCCGGACGGACGGCTGAACGACCCCTCTACGACCCCTCTACGACCCCTCTACGACCCCTCTACGACTCCTCTCCGAAGAGCTGAGCAAAATTCATCTTCGGCTTGATCTACCCACGGGTAAGCCGGGGCCCTACGCTCGCCGCCATGACAGATGTGCTGCGGCGCGGTAGGGCCTCTTTGGCGTTCAGCTTCTTCGCTCAGGGTGCCGCCTTCGCGCTGCTCGTGACACGTATCCCGGCCATCCAGGACCGCTACGGGATCTCCGACGCCCTGCTGCCCGCGTTCCTGGCGGCCGTCCCCGTCCTCGCCGGGGTGGGCAGCGTCACCACCGAGCACCTCGTCAAGCGCATACGCCCCAGCAGCGTCCTGCGGTGGTCGCAGCCGGTCGTGCTGCTGGCCCTGCTCGGGGTCGGCGCCGGTGACCAGCTCGTCGAGGTCGCGGTCGCCCTGGCCGCCTTCGGCCTCGCGGTCGGCGCGCTGGACGCCTCCATGAACATGCTCGGGGTGAGCCTCCAGCGGTCGTACGGGCGCAGCATCATGCTCGGCTTCCATGCCGTGTACAGCCTGGGCGGGATCGTGGGCGCCTCGCTCGCGTGGGCCGGGGCGCACTGGCACATGTCGCTCTTCGTGTCGTATCTGCCGGTCGTGCTGATCCTGCTGCCGCTCGCCCTGGTGGGGAGCCGGTGGTACGTCGACGGCGGCGCGGTCCGTGACGGCATGGAGGACGAGGAGGCCCGTGCGGGTGCGGGTCCGCTGGTCTTCAAGCTGCTGCTGCCGCTGTGCCTGGTGATGACGTTCGCGTACATCGGGGACTCGACGGTCTCCAACTGGAGCGCGAAGTACCTGAAGGACGTGCTGGGCAGTTCGGAGCAGACGGCGACCGTTCCGTACAACGTCTACATGGTGATGACGCTGGTGGGACGGGCTGTCGGGGACCTGGGGGTGCGGCGGTTCGGGGCCGTCGCGGTGGTGCGGCTGGGTGCCGTGGTCGCAGCGCTCGGGTTCGGGGTGGTGGCCGTCGCGCCGGGGGCGGGTGTGGGCATGCTGGGGTTCACGCTGCTGGGGCTCGGGCTGTGTGTGATCGTGCCGCAGACCTTCGCGGCCGCCGGGAGGCTGTTCCCGGGGGTGTCGGACCAGGCGATCGCGCGGCTGAACATCTTCAACTACGTCGGGTTCCTGATCGGTTCCCCGCTGGTGGGCGCGCTGGGTGACGCGTGGAACTACCGCGGAGCCATGCTCGTGCCGATGGTGCTGGTTCTGGCGACTCTCGGGTACGCCCGCTCGTTCGCTCCCGAACCGGACCGATACGGTGACGTGCATGAGCGGGCGCGCGCAGCTGATGTGGGACGAGGCGGTAACGGGGTATGACTTCGGTCCGGACCATCCGATGGATCCGGTCCGGCTCGCCCTGACCCGGGGACTCGTCGACGCCTTCGGGCTCGACCGGGACGTCGACGTCGTCTCGGCGAAGCCCGCCGGGGCGTCGACCCTGCGGCTGGTGCACCGCGAGGACTACGTGGACGCGGTCAGGGCCGCGTCCGCGGATCCGGAGTCGGCGGACGCTTCGTACGGCCTCGGAACCATGGACGATCCCGCGTTCACCGGGATGCACGAGGTGTCCGCGATGATCGCCGGGCAGTCCGTGGGGGCCGCGGAGGCGGTGTGGCGAGGGGAGGCGCTGCACGCGGTGAACTTCGCCGGCGGGCTGCACCACGCGATGCCCGGCGGCGCGTCCGGGTTCTGCATCTACAACGACGCCGCGCTCGCCATCGCCCGCCTGCTGGAACTGGGTGCCGAGCGGGTCGCGTACGTCGATGTGGACGTGCACCACGGTGACGGCGTCCAGGCGGCCTTCTGGGAGGACCCGAGGGTCCTGACGATCTCGCTGCACGAGCATCCGCGGACGCTGTTCCCGGGGACCGGATGGCCCGAGGAGACCGGGGCGGGCAGCGCGGAGGGCACGGCCGTCAACGTCGCGCTGCCGGCAGGCACCGGGGACGCGGGCTGGCTGCGGGCCTTCCACTCCGTGGTGCCCGAGCTGATCGCCGACTTCAGGCCGCAGGTGCTGGTCACCCAGCACGGTGCGGACACCCACTTCGAGGACCCGCTCGCGCACATCGCCGTCTCGCTCGACGCGCAGCGGGCCGTGCAGGTCGCCTGTCACGACCTGGCGCACACCTACGCCGACGGGCGCTGGGTCGCGCTGGGGGGCGGCGGGTACGCCGTGGTGGAGGTCGTACCGCGTTCGTGGACGCATCTCGTGGCGGTGGCGGCGGGTCGTCCCATCGAGCCCGAGACGGTGATCCCGGAGAGCTGGCGGCAGGAGGCCTTCGCCCGCACACGGCAGTCGGCGCCGAGGCGGATGACGGACGGGCGGTGGCCGGTGTCCTGGAAGGACTGGGAGTCGGGATACGACCCGGCGGACCGTCTCGACCAGGCGGTCCTGGCGACACGCCGGGCCGTGTTCCCGCTGCGGGGGCTCCTGCCGTAGACCTCACGGCGGGAGGTGCTGCCGCTCGGTGGGGACCGTGGCTTTCTCGACGCTGGGGGTGGGTCTCCCGGCTGTCGTCCCGCCATCGGTGTCACGGTGGAGCATTAGGCCAACTGTGGGGCATATTCCCCATTTTGCGCATACGGTGCCGACGTATGCGTCAGCATCGCTGACGTGTTGAGCACCGGAGCTTTGCGTGCGCATCTGCTGGCCGCCCGGCTGGCCGGGCCCGTGGCCACCTCGCGCGAGGAGAGTCTGCGCAGCTATCGGCTCTTCGCCGCCCGCGACCCCCGGCTGCTGCTCGGACTCGATCCCGAATGGACCTGGTGCCAGCGGGATCTGATCGAGTTGATGGCCGACAAATGTGGAGTCTCGGCCGACCCCTCGCACACTTCAGGGCATGATGTGATCGACCCGGAGCTGACCCTGACGGCTCTCGACGCCTTCGCGGAACGGCTCGGCGAGGCCGCCCGTCATCGTCACCCTGTGCTTCTGGGCACGGGTCATCCGCACCGGCTGATCACCTTCTACGCCGCACTCGCGGACGCGCTGTCGGCGGCGGGATGTACCGTCCTCACCCCCGCGCAGGGTAGCTCTATCGACATAACGACCCGGTTCGGTCTACGCACGTACAACCTCGACTACGTACAAGGTGTCGCGCTGGTGCGCGAACCCGAGGCGGGAGCCGCCGGTCGTGCGACCGGCGCACACACCCACTCACCGCTCCCGGTTCGGACCGTTCTGGCGGCCGCGGCCGAGTCCGGAGGGCCCCTCCCGGAGCTGGTGATCGGAGACCACGGATGGGTCTGCGGAGCAGGTCAGCTGGGGTTCGAGGCCATCGGACTCGCCGATACGGACGATCCCGCGTTGTTCGTCGGGGAGGCAGAGGGGCTGGTGTCCGTCGTCGTTCCGCTTGATGACGCTGTGCGGTCTGATTACTACCGACCGCTTACTCGCTATGTACTCAATCGAGCGTGTCTGTCACAGTAGGCGGCCGATGGCATCCCCTCTTCCCCACTCGCATCACCCGCCCCTACATTGGGGAGTGAGCACGCAACGACGAAGAGTCACCGGAAGGGGAAGCCGGTGACCGTCGAGTGCGGAAGGTTCAGGTGTGTCATGGCTGCAGGCGAGAGGCCTCTGAACGAGGTTCAGTTCCTTACCGTGGCGGAAGTCGCCTCGGTGATGCGAGTGTCGAAGATGACCGTGTACCGCTTGGTGCACAGCGGTCATCTGCCGGCGATCCGGGTGGGGAGGTCCTTCCGGGTGCCGGAGCAAGCGGTTCACGAGTATCTCCGCGAGAGCTATGTGGGGGTGGAGACCGCCTGACGGCGTTCCGGGAGACCGTTCGCGATCTCCCGGAAACACCTCGATTACGACCTCGGCTCTCGGACGGGTAGGCTGGCCCCTCATAGGTCGTGTGGGCCCATGCAGCCCAGCACCGAGTAAAGAGAAGTGAGCGAGGGTAGTCGTGGGCTCTGTTATCAAGAAGCGGCGCAAGCGGATGGCGAAGAAGAAGCACCGCAAGCTGCTCAAGCGCACTCGCGTTCAGCGTCGCAACAAGAAGTAAGCGACGCCGCGGAAACGCGTACTGTGGCCTCCCACCAGCAGGTGGGAGGCCACAGGCATATCCTGCCGTGAAACGGCCACTCGGAGGTCGGCCGAGGAGTCGGCCGGGAAGTCCGCCGGGAAACCGAGGAGCGGGCCGAGGCCCGCCGGGCCGTGGCGAAGGTCCCGGCCGAGGCGCCGCGGTGGCGACGGAGGACTCCGCCGAGGCGGTGCCCGACAAGAAGTACCCCGAAAGAAAGCTCGAATGTCGAACGTGTTCGGCCATGTGCGCCGCATACGTCTGTGGGCCGAATGGCTGGGTCTGGTGGTACGTCCACGACTGTCGTCACTTCGTGCATCGGGCGGTCATCACAGCGCAACATCGACCCGCTAAGTTGGCCGCACACGGGGAACGCGGCAGGTACGAGCGGAGCTACGTCCAGTTCTGGAAGGAAGGCGCTGATCTTGGGGAAGGTCGTGCTCGTGACCGGGGTGGCCCGGCAGCTCGGGGGCCGGTTCGTACGACGGATCCAGCGTGACCCGCAAGTGGACCGGGTGATCGCCGTGGACGCGGTGCCCCCCGAGCACCACATCGGCGGCGCCGACTTCGTGCAGGCCGACATCCGGCAGCCCACCATCGCGCGGGTGCTCGCCGAGTACTCCGTCGACACGGTCGTGCACATGGACGTGACGGGGACGGCGCTGGCCTCCGGCAGCCGGACCACGGTCAAGGAGACCAACGTCATCGGCACGATGCAGCTGCTCGGTGCCTGCCAGAAGTCCCCGACGGTCAAGCGGCTCGTCGTGAAGTCCAGTACGAACGTCTACGGCTCGGCGCCGCGCGACCCCGCGGTCTTCACCGAGACCACCTCGCCCAAGTCGCTGCCCAGCGGCGGCTTCGCGAAGGACACGGTCGAGGTCGAGGGCTACGTGCGCGGCTTCGCGCGCCGCAGGCCCGATGTCGCCGTGTGCGTGCTGCGGTTCGCCAACATCCTCGGCCCGAGCGCGGACTCGCCGCTCGCCTCCTACTTCTCGCTGCCGGTGCTGCCCACGGTGTTCGGCTACGACCCCCGGCTCCAGTTCGTCCACGAGGGCGACGTCATCGAGGTGCTGCGGCTCGCCTCGCACGAGCCGCAGCGGGGCACGCTCAACAGCGGCACGTTCAACATCGCCGGTGACGGCGTCCTGCTGCTCTCGCAGTGCGCGCGACGGCTGGGCCGGCCCACCGTCCCGCTGCTGCTGCCGGCCCTCAGCTGGGCCGGTACGGCCGTGCGTACCCTGGGTGTGACGGACTTCTCGCCGGAGCAGCTGCGGCTGCTCACGCACGGCAGGGTGGTCGCGACGGTGCAGATGCGCGAAACCCTGGGCTACCAGCCGAAGTACACGACGGCGGAGACCTTCGCGGACTTCGCCCACAGCAGGGGGCCCGGACTCCTGCCCCCGGAGGCCGTCGCGGGGGTCGTGGACCGGATCGCCGCACTGTCCCTTCCGGGTGGCGGCCACCCCCCGACGCAGAGCGCCAACTGAGGAGCGCATCAACGATGCCGGACGCCAAGGTCATTCCGTTCGACGACGACCGCTCGCGGGGGGCAGCCGTGCAGCGCCCGCCGCGGCGCCGGGCCGCGGGGAGCCGGCGCAAGGGTGAGCCCGTGGTGGTACGCGAGGTCCAGCCCATGCCCGGACGGAGCGTCCCGCAGGATGATGTTCCCGTGACGCATGAGGAACAGCCGCCCCAAGAGCCCCAGCGGGGCGGTGCCGGCCTGGAGCAGCGCATCGCGGGAGGCCTGGCCTTCCTGCGCCGCAGGCTCACGGGCGACTACGAGATCGACGAGTTCGGGTACGACCAGGAGCTGACCGACCAGGTCCTGATGTCGCTGATCCGGCCGATGTACGAGAAGTACTTCCGCGTCGAGGTGAAGGGCATCGAGAACATTCCGTCGAAGGGCGGCGCCCTGATCGTCGCCAACCACTCGGGCACCCTGCCGCTGGACGGCCTGATGATGCAGGTCGCCGTCCACGACAACCACCCCGAGAACCGCCATCTCCGGCTGCTCGCCGCCGATCTGGTCTTCATGCTGCCGGTCGTCAACGAGCTGGCCCGCAAGGCCGGTCACACGCTTGCCTGCTCCGAGGACGCCGAGCGGCTGCTGGAGCGCGGCGAACTGGTCGGGGTGATGCCGGAGGGCTTCAAGGGCATCGGCAAGCCGTTCAGCGAGCGCTACAAGCTCCAGCGGTTCGGCCGGGGCGGCTTCGTCTCGACGGCGCTGCGCGCGGGCACTCCGATCATTCCGTGCTCGATCGTCGGCGCGGAGGAGATCTACCCGATGATCGGCAACGCGAAGACCCTCGCGCGGCTGCTCGGATTCCCGTACTTCCCGATCACCCCGACCTTCCCCTGGCTGGGCCCGCTGGGTGCGATCCCGCTGCCCACCAAGTGGACGATCCAGTTCGGCGAGCCGATCCGCACGGACGGCTATCCGTCGGAGGCGGCCGAGGACCCGATGCTGATGTTCAACCTGACCGACCAGGTCAGGGAGCAGATCCAGCACACCCTGTACAAGCTGCTGGTGCAGCGCAGGTCCGTGTTTTTCTGATCATGCAGTTACGATTCTGTTGATCATGTCCTGATATGCCTGTACGCCGATGGGGGCGCCCTTCCCGAGGAGGGCGCCCCCATCGACGTACCGCGGTGGCCTGTTGGTCGCTGTCCTGTGTTTAGTCGCTGTCCTGTGTGTCGATGCCGAGGCCGGGCAGCAGACCGGGCAGCAGGGGCGGCAGCGTGACGTCCGGTTCGCCCGTCGCGCTGCCCTTGCTGCTGTTGGCCGACGGGGAGGAGCTGGCGTCGTTCAGCGGCGGGTCGAGCAGGCCGCCGGTGTTGCCGCCGAGCAGGCCCTCGGCGCTGCTGCCCGAGCTGGACGGCTTGGGCTTGCCGCTGCTGTGGCTTCCGCTCGCGGAGGCGCCGGTGGCGCTGGGCGACGGGGTGGCCGTACCGGGCGAGCCGGTGGACTCCTCGCTCCTGCCCCGGTGACGGCCGGTGCCCTCGGGGGCGGGTGTCGTGGGCAGCAGTGAGCGCAGCGGGGCGACCTCTTCGTCTATGGCCTCGAAGGCCGACGAGACCTGGTCACTGACGTCGCCGAGCTGCACGGGCAGCCGGTCCCGCAGTGCGCCCCAGGCCTCGCGGTGCGACCGGGAGAAGGCGGACAGGGCCTGGATGGGGCCCAGTGAGCCGTCCCGTTCGTACGCCTCGTGCAGCAGCCGGTGGCCCTCGGTGGCGTCGTGCTGCATGCCGGACAGGGCGCGCCGGACCTCGCCCAGGGACTCGTGGTCGAGGTGTCCCGAGCGGCCCCTCTCCATCAGCCGGCGGGCCTCGCTCAGGCGGGTCGAGGCCTGGTCGAGGTAGAGCTCGCCCCGGTCACTGTCGCCGTGGGCCAGGCTCAGTTCGATGTCCTCCATGCCGCGCTTGAGCCCGTAGAGCGAGTCGCCGGGCAGGGCGTCGGTGCTCGCGGCGGCCACACCGCCGAAGGCGCCGACGGCCACACCGACGGTGAGCCCGCCCGCCGCGAGCCCCTTGGACAGCCGGGACCGGGGCCGCAGCTTCCCCAGTCCGGTCGCCCGGTGCGTCCCCTTGGCCCGGGACCGCTGCCCGGGCAGAGCACGGTCCGGACCCTCGCCTCCGGCGGCGGTGCCTTCCAGCAGCATGGCCTCCATCGCGGCGACGAGCTGGGCTCGCTGCACGATCTTGACCTCGGGGTCCAGCTCCGGTTTGGGCAGCTCGCCGAGACCGGCGGCGAGGGCCAACAGCAGCCCTTGCCCGGTCTGTTCCGCAGCAGCCCGGGACGGTGCCGACCCATCGGGCTGCTCGGCCGCCGTGCCCTGGTCGAACTCCTCCAGGGCCTGGGCGAAGGCGTCCGCCCGCCGGTGTGCCGATACGTTCGCGATCACTGGCGGCACCTCCTCTCGTCATGACGGTCGACTCCCCAGGGGGTCCTGAGGGTTGCACGCCCTGGCCGTATCCACACGATCGGGTGATCGGCGATGGCCAAGGCGTGACCACAGGGAGCCTGTATCCCGCACAACGAGCGTCACGGCACTTGGGTTACGGACGACGGATGATCCGACCGCGAAGTCAACAGACTTTTACAGAAGGCGAGTTGGGCGTCACCGAGTGTGCGGACCACCGCGGTCGGATGTGCGTTCAGCGGACGTCGTCGGGCAGGAGGCGGGCCAGGGTGCGGACGGCCCGGTACTGGAGGGTCTTGATGGCGCCCTCGTTCTTGCCCATCACCCGGGCGGTCTCGGCGACCGAGAGCCCCTGGAGGAAGCGGAGCGTCACACACTCCTGCTGCTGAGGGTTGAGCCGTCGCACGGCGTCAAGGAGCGCGGCGTTGGAAAGGGACTCCAGGACGGAGTCCTCGGGGGAGCGCTCGACCTCGTTGGCGTCGAGCATCTCGCCGGTGGTCACTTCCAGCCGGAAGCGGCTGGACTTGAAATGGTCGGCCACCAGATTCCGGGCGATGGTCACGAGCCAGGCGCCGAAGTCGCGCCCCTGCCAGGTGAAGGTGCCGATCCGTCGCAGCGCCCGCAGAAAGGTCTCACTCGTGAGGTCCTCGGCGGTCGCCTTACCTCCAACCCGGTAGTAGATGTAGCGGTACACGGTGTCGCTGTACTGGTCGTAGAGCCGTCCGAAGGCGTCGGCCTCGCCGGCCTGGGCACGCTCCACGAGATCCATCATCCGGGCGCTGTCACTGTCCGCGGCCGGACGGCGTGCGGTGGTGGCCGAGCCTGAGCGGCCCCGCCTGCCGACCGTCGCGTTGCCGTCGGCCAGGGCGTAGCAAGGTCCGACGGGCGCGGGGAGGGCGAAGGCGGGGACGGCGTACGCGGTGGGGACGAAGCCGCGCAGACGGTCCAGGACCGTTGCGCGCAGCGTAGCCAGGCCCGAGGCGTCAACCCCGACGTGTGAGTACACGGGACTCCCAGAGGCAGAGCTTCCATCACGTGCAGTGCGGGACCTTTCACCCGTCGTGGCGACGGAGGGGTACCGGTTTGCGTCTGAGGAGAATAACGCTTCGTACAGGCAGCACTACACCCAGTTGCTAAAATCATCGATTACGTCGCTTCTGATGCGAATCGATGCCCGTTCAAGCGCCGCACGGTGACCGCTTGTTGATCGGATCGGTTCAGATTCCGTCTGAGTGCAGAGCGTGTTGTGCCCGCCTGCGGCGGACATGACTGGGCCGCCCAGGGCGTGGGTAGGACGATGTGATTGCTCCCGCGGCCGACGGCCCCACCCCAGGTCCGGACAGGTTTTCGCCCCCTCCGCCCTTACCTGACCCGTACCCGGGGCTCCGCCCCGGACCCCGCTCCTCGAACGCCGGAGGGGCTGAATTTCCCCGGCTGGAGGAAAAGGGGGGCCACCACAATGCGCCCGCGGCCGGGTACGCACGGGAGGGGGCGTGCCGGTACGTCAGATGCCCGCAGGCCGGACGGATCATCACCGACGCCCACGTCGAAACGCCGGTGGGATCCGTTCGGATGCGGGCGGACGCACCGGCACGGCCCTGGCCCACCGGCCGGACCCGAACCGCGAAACGCCAGAGGCGAGTTACCGGCGGCGACGGTGGAGCGCGATCGCGGCGGCCGTGCCGCCGGCCACCGCACCCACGCCGGCCGCTGCGGGAATCCCGACCTTCGCGGCCTTGCGCGCGGTGCGGTAGTCCCGCAGCCGCCAGTCGAAGTCCCGCGCGTGCCTGCGCAGTTTCGAGTCCGGGTTGATCGCGTACGGGTGTCCGACCAGCGAGAGCATCGGGATGTCGTTGTGCGAGTCGCTGTACGCCGCGCAGCGGGACAGGTCCAGGCTCTCGGCGGACGCCAGCGCCCGCACGGCCTCCGCCTTCGCCGGACCGTGCAGGGGTTCGCCGACCAGCTTGCCGGTGTAGATCCCGTCCACCGATTCCGCGACCGTTCCCAGGGCGCCCGTGAGGCCGAGCCGCCGTGCGATCACCGTGGCGATCTCCACCGGCGCCGCCGTGACGAGCCACACCTTCTGGCCGGCGTCCAGGTGCGCCTGGGCGAGCGCGCGGGTCCCGGGCCAGATCCGTTCGGCCATGTACTCGTCGTAGATCTCCTCGCCGATCGACATCAGCTCGGAGACCCGGTGGCCCTTGACGATCGACAACGCGGAGTCACGCGCTTCCTGCATGTGCTCCGGGTCCTCGACACCGGCCAGTCTGAACCACGCCTGCTGCCAGGCGAACCGTGCGAGGTCGCGGGTCTCGAAGAACTTCCGCTTGTACAGCCCCCGTCCGAAGTGGAAGAGGGCAGCACCTTGCATCACGGTGTTGTCGAGGTCGAAGAAGGCGGCGGCCTTGTCGTCGCCGAGCACCGGGAAGTCGGGTTCCTCCACGGCGTCCGGAGGCGCCAGTTCTTCCAGTTCCTGCAGTTCCTGCGAGGACTTGCGCGCTGCCTCCGCCGAGGCCTCGCCTGCCAACACGCTCCGCGCGGTGGCGGAGCGCCTACGGGGAGTGAGCCATCCGAGAGCGGCCATGTCGTGAGCATAGCCAGTCTGTTCGGTGCTTCCGGAGTCGAGAGGATTCGGCGCCGTGAACTCTCCGCGACCGTCCCGTTAAAGGGCCGCTCCGATTCGTCGTCGCCGCGGCGCGTCGGCCCCCTGCGAGGGCCCGTCGTCGCGTAAAGCGCGGAGCGCGCCCGCCGAGGCGTCCGGGGCGGGAGAATGGCGCGTATGAGCCCCATGTTCCGGCGCAGCGACCGCCGTACGGAGAGGAAGGCGCCCGAGGAGCGACTGGTCACGTTGATCAGGAAGCCCGGGTGTCATCTGTGTGATGACGCACAGGAAGTGATCGAGAAGGTGTGTGTCGATCTCGGGGTCCCCTGGGAGGGGAAGGACATCACCGAGGACGAGGAGCTGCACCGCCAGTACTGGGAGCAGATCCCGGTCGTGCTGGTGGACGGCGCACAGCACACCTTCTGGCGCGTGGACGAGGAACGCCTTCGCAAAGCCCTCGCACCGTGAGTCGTGCGGGGGGACGTCCACCGCGCCCGTGATGTGTCCCGACTTGTGACCTGCCGGAGCAGTCCGGGTGGCCGGGAAAGTCGCCTAGGATCGACGGCGATTGGTCTCGGGGGCGGGATTCGTTGAGGAGAGTGTGCGGTTTTGCCCCCTTCGAGTGCGGAAAGTAGCCGCCCGTGCGCCGGTTCCGTACGAGCGCGCCGGGCATGCGTGACCCCGGTCACGTTGGCCGGGCAAATCGGACACCGTCTTTGTGCACGCGTTCACAAAGACATAGCCTGCATTCGACGGGGCGGTCTAGGTATGTGTGACCGCCTGCAGCCCCGCGCTACCCGCAGGAGCACCGTGGCAACTGGCCGAACTCACCGACCGGCGACCCGCAGCCGAGGGATTCCCGAGGCCACCGTCGCCCGGCTTCCGCTGTACCTCCGAGCCCTCACCGCACTGTCGGAACGCTCGGTACCCACGGTCTCATCCGAGGAACTCGCGGCTGCGGCGGGGGTCAACTCCGCCAAGCTGCGCAAGGACTTCTCCTACCTCGGCTCCTACGGGACTCGCGGTGTGGGCTACGACGTCGAGTATCTCGTGTACCAGATCTCCCGCGAACTGGGGCTCACCCAGGACTGGCCGGTCGTGATCGTCGGTATCGGCAACCTCGGTGCGGCGCTGGCCAATTACGGAGGGTTCGCCTCCCGCGGATTCCGCGTGGCGGCACTCATCGACGCCGATCCCGCGATGGCCGGGAAGCCCGTCGCCGGGATCCCGGTCCAGCACACGGACGACCTGGAGCGGATCATCGAGGAGAACGGTGTCTCGATCGGTGTCATCGCGACCCCGGCCGGAGCCGCCCAGCAGGTCTGCGACCGACTGGTGGCCGCCGGAGTCACCTCCATCCTGAACTTCGCGCCGACCGTCCTGTCCGTCCCGGACGGCGTCGACGTGCGCAAGGTCGACCTCTCCATCGAGCTGCAGATCCTCGCCTTCCACGAGCAGCGCAAGGCCGGCGAGGAGGCCGAGGCGCAGGCCGGAGCCGCCGACCGGGCCGCGCAGGAGAACGACGACAAGGGGCCCGACGGGGATGTTCCCGCGGTGATGCCGGCATGAGTCTCCTCGTCGTCGGGCTGAGCCACCGCAGCGCTCCGGTCAGCGTCCTGGAGCGGGCCGCGCTGTCCGCGGACGCCCAGGTCAAGCTGCTCCAGGACACCCTCGCCGCCGAGCCGGCCACCGAGGGCGCGGTCCTCGCGACCTGCAACCGCATCGAGCTGTACGCCGACGTGGACAAGTTCCACGCGGGCGTGGCCGAGCTGTCCACGCTCCTCGCCCAGCACAGCGGCGTCGGGCTGGAGGAGCTCACCCCCCATCTGTACGTGCACTACGAGGACCGGGCCGTCCACCACCTCTTCTCGGTGGCCTGCGGCCTGGACTCGATGGTCGTCGGCGAGGGCCAGATCCTCGGCCAGATCAAGGACGCGCTCGCCACCGCGCAGGAACTGCACACCGCGGGCCGCCTCCTCAACGATCTGTTCCAGCAGGCGCTGCGGGTAGGCAAGCGCGCCCACTCCGAGACCGGCATCGACCGCGCCGGACAGTCCCTGGTCACCTTCGGCCTGGAGCAGCTGTCCGCCGGGCGGGCCGTCGAGGCCTGGGCCAAGGGCAAGAGGGCCCTCGTCATCGGCGCGGGCTCGATGTCCTCGCTGGCCGCCGCGACGCTCGCGCGCGCCGGCGTGGGCGAGATAGTGATCGCCAACCGCACCCCCGACCGCGCCGAGCGCCTCGCCGAGATCCTCAACGGCGGCGACGACACGGACGTGCTGGCCCGCGCGGTACCGATGGACTCGGTGCCGGTCGAGCTGACACGTGCCGACGTCGCCGTCTCCTGCACCGGAGCGACCGGGATCGTCCTGACGGCCGAGACCGTCGCGGCCGCCGTCGAAGGCCGTACGGGAACACCCGCGGCCCTGCGCGAGACGCCGGCCGGCCCGGCCGGTCACCTCGCGCCCGCCGGCGTCGGCACCGAGGACGCCTGCCCGCTGGACCTGTCCGCCGTGCAGGGCGCCACCGGCTTCTCCGTGATGGGCGAGGCGGCCGTCGCCGGCATGGACGCCACCACCCTGGAGCAGCACGCGGCCTGGGTGGACAAGGGCACCGGCACCGTCGAGCGCCGCGACAGCCGTCGTACGCCCGACGAGGAGGCCGACGCCGACGCCGGCCTCATCACCGCGCTGGCCGCCACCGTCGCCACGGTCGGCCGCGTCCCCGAGCGCCGCAGGCCCGAACCCGTCGTCGAGGCCCCCCGCCCCGCGCCGGTGCTCGCGCTGCTCGACCTCGCGATGCCCCGTGACATCGACGCGGCCGTGCACCGGCTGCTCGGTGTGCGGCTCGTCGACATCGAGTCGCTGGCCGAGGCCTCCGCGGACGCGCCGATGGCCGCCGACGTGGACCAGGTCCGCCGGATCGTCTCCGACGAGGTGGCCGCGTTCGGCGCGGCCCAGCGGGCCGCGCACATCACTCCCACCGTCGTGGCGCTGCGCGCCATGGCCGCCGACGTCGTCGCGAACGAGATCGCCCGGCTGGACGGACGGCTGCCGGACCTCGACGACAAGCAGCGTGGCGAGATCACCCAGACCGTGCGGCGCGTCGTCGACAAGCTGCTGCACGCGCCGACCGTACGGGTCAAGCAACTCGCCGCCGAGCCCGGCGGTGCCGGGTACGCGGACGCGCTGCGGACCCTGTTCGACCTGGACCCGGAGACGGTCGCCGCCGTCTCGCGGGCCGAGAACAACACCGAGAACGCCAAGAACCGAGGGCGAGCATGAGTGAGCAGGCTTTGAGGCTCGGGACCAGGCGCAGCAAACTCGCCATGGCCCAGTCCGGGCAGGTGGCGGACGCCGTGAGCCAAGTGACCGGACGGCCGGTCGAGCTCGTTGAGATCACGACGTACGGCGACGTTTCCCGCGAGAACCTCGCGCAGATCGGCGGCACGGGCGTCTTCGTGACCGCGCTGCGGGAGGCACTGGTGCGCGGGGAGGTCGACTTCGCCGTGCACTCCCTCAAGGATCTGCCGACCGCGCAGCCCGAGGGCCTCGCGCTGGCCGCCGTGCCGGTGCGCGAGGACGCGCGCGACGTACTCGTCGCCCGCGACGGGCTGACCTTCGAGGAACTGCCGGACGGCGCCCGCGTCGGAACCGGCTCGCCGCGCCGTATGGCCCAGCTGAACGCGTACGCGCGCAACCACGGCATGACGATCGAGACGGTCGCCATCCGAGGGAACGTAGACACCCGCATCGGGTACGTCCACGCCGGGGAGCTCGACGCCGTCGTGCTCGCCGCCGCCGGACTCAACCGGATCGGCCGGATCGACGAGGTCACCGACTTCCTGTCGGTCGACACCGTTCTGCCCGCCCCCGGCCAGGGGGCACTGGCGATCGAGTGTGCCGCGGACAACGCGGACCTCGTCGCCGCGCTCGGAGAGCTCGACGACCCGTTCACCCGGGCCGCCGTGACCGCCGAGCGATCCCTGCTTGCCGCCCTGGAGGCCGGCTGCAGCGCACCCGTGGGTGCGTTCGCCGACCTGCTGGACGATGGGCAGGTTGTCAAGGAGATGCGCCTGCGCGGCGTCGTCGGCATGACCGACGGCTCGACGCTGGTGCAGCTGTCCACCACCGGTCCCGTGCCCGAGACACATGACCAAGCGATGTCGCTCGGCCGTGAACTCGCTGCCGAGATGCTTGCCAAGGGCGCGGCCGGTCTGATGGGGGAGCGAGCACTGTGAGCCCCACCAAATTTCCCACCGGTCCGGTCCACGGGCACGTCACCTTCCTGGGTGCCGGACCCGGAGATCCAGGGCTGCTGACACTGCGCGCCGTAGAGGCGCTGGCGAACGCGGACGTCCTCGTCGCCGAGCACGATGTGCTCGACGTGGTGCGCGTTCACGCCAGACAAGGCGTCGCCGTTCTGAACACGGATCCGGATACTTCGCCGGCTCCGTACCAGGGCACAGGCACGCCTCAGCTGACGGTTGTTGACAGCACGTCAACAACCGTTGGTGACCCCGCGTCGAGGGACGCAGCCAATCTTGTCATGACGGCCGCGCGGGGCGGCAAGCGGGTCGTACGTGCGGTGTCCGGTGACCCCGGACTCGACACCTACGCCGCCGAGGAGATGCTGGCCTGCGCCCGCGCGGGCGTTCCGTTCGAGGTCGTGCCCGGCATCGCGGCCGCCGTCGGTGTGCCCGCCTACGCGGGTGTGCCACTGCGGGACGCGCAGGGCGCGGACGTACGGTTCGTCGACGCCCGGACCGCGTCCAACCGCTGCTGGACCGAGGTCGGCGCCTCCGACGGCACCGTCGTGGTGTCGGCGACGCTCGACTCCGTGGCCGCCGCCGCGGGCGAGCTGGTGGCCTCCGGCCGCAAGCCCGACACCCCGATGTCGGTGACGATCGCCGGTACGACGACCCGTCAGCGCACCTGGTCGGCCACCCTCGGCACGATCGCGCAGACGCTGAAGCAGGCGAAGGTGCTGCCGTCCCCGGACGGCGGGCGCCCGGTGATAGCCGTGGTCGGTGAGCGTTCCTCCGCCGCCCAGCGCGACCAGTTGTCGTGGTTCGAGTCCAAGCCGCTGTTCGGCTGGAAGGTGCTCGTGCCGCGTACGAAGGAGCAGGCGGCGTCGCTCTCCGACCAGCTGCGGTCGTACGGGGCCGTGCCGTACGAGGTGCCGACGATCGCCGTCGAACCTCCGCGCACCCCCCAGCAGATGGAGCGCGCGGTCAAGGGCCTGGTGACGGGCCGCTACGAGTGGATCGCCTTCACCTCGGTGAACGCGGTCAAGGCCGTGCGGGAGAAGTTCGAGGAGTACGGGCTCGACGCCCGTGCCTTCGCGGGCATCAAGGTCGCGGCGGTCGGCGAGTCGACCGCGAAGGCGCTCGTCGCCTTCGGCGTGAAGCCGGACCTGGTGCCGAGCGGCGAGCAGTCGGCCGCGGGTCTGCTGGAGGACTGGCCGCCCTACGACCCGGTCTTCGACCCGATCGACCGCGTCTTCCTGCCGCGGGCCGACATCGCCACGGAGACCCTCGTCGCCGGGCTCATCGAGCTGGGCTGGGAGGTCGACGACGTCACGGCGTACCGCACCGTGCGCGCGTCGCCGCCGCCGGCGGACACCCGCGAGGCGATCAAGGGCGGCGGCTTCGACGCGGTGCTCTTCACCTCGTCGTCGACCGTGCGGAACCTGGTGGGTATCGCCGGCAAGCCGCACAACGTGACGGTGATCGCCTGCATCGGTCCCGCGACGGCCAAGACGGCCGAGGAGCACGGGCTGCGGGTCGACGTGATGGCTCCGGAGCCCTCCGTGCACAAGCTGGCGGAGGCGCTGGCCGAGTTCGGCCTGCGCCGCCGCGCCGCCGCGCTGGACGCCGGGGACCCGGTGACCCGGCCGAGCGAGCGCCGTCCGGGCTCGCGGAGGCGCCGGACCACCTGACGCCGGGGGGCGCGTGACGCGGTCCACGACCCGGCACCCGCCTCGCGTGCTCGAAGCGCACACGCCCCGCTGTCCCTCATTGGGAGACGGCGGGGCGTGCTTCGTTGTGCGGCCGGTCAGACGGACGGCAGGAAGGCCGCCCAGGCGGTCGTTGTGAGGGCGAGGCGGGGGCCCTCGGGGTTCTTGGAGTCTCGGACGAGGATGCCGTCCGGGGTTGCGGCGGCTTCGACGCAGTCGGGGCCGTCAGCCGTGCTGTAGCTGCTCTTTATCCACTCCAGCCCGGCGTCGGCCGCGGAGGCCTTGAGCGTCATGTCTTCGTGTCTCCCAGTACTTTCTCGATGAAGGCCGACGACTCCCGAGGGCTGAGAGCCTGCGCGCGAAGGACTCCGTAGCGGATGTCGAGGACCGTCGTTTCCTTGGGGTCGGTCATCACCCGGCTGCTGAGAGGTGCCTCGCTGAACGCGACGGTGGCTCCGTCCCTGAGTTTGAGGAGCCTGAACGAACCGTCGGTTCCCGCGTTCTCCTCGCGGGCGAGTGGCAGGACCTGAAGGTCCACGTTGCGCAACTGGCCTACCTCCAACAACCGTTCGAGCTGCTGTCGTAGCACCATCCTGCCCCCGATGGGCCTGCGCAACGTCGACTCGCACTGAACGAAACTGAAGACACGCGGTCCGGTCGACGGGTCGAGGATCTTCTGACGGGCACAGCGTGCCGCGACCTGCTGTTCCACCTGGTCCTCGGTGAACGGTGGTCGGCGTGCGTCGAAAATCGCCCGCGTGTACTCCACGGTCTGCAACAAGCCATGAATCACGGAGTTGTTGTAGGCGCCGAGCTCGATCGCGTCCGCTTCCAGCCTCTTCAGGTCCCGCACCTTCTTCGGGTACCGGACCTCCGCCAAGTCCTCCTTCAGGGCCGCGAGTCGGCCGCCCGCCGACAGGATCTCGTCCGCGCGGTCCAGATACTCGGGCCGGGGGATGCGCCGCCCACGTTCCACGGAGGAGACCTGCTCCTCCCCGTACCCGATGGCCGCCCCGAACTCGGCCTGGGTGAGCCCGGCCGACTCCCGCCACAGCCTCAACTGACGCTGGACGGTCCTCATCACCGCCCCGGTCTCTTCGTCGTCCTCCAGTCCCGCGTCCCACTCGCCCACGTCAGCCGCCCTCCAGCCGCGCCCTTCTCTGCCCAACCCCGACACCGGTTCCCCGGTCACCCCGTACAGCCCGGACAGAACCGGACGCCACCCGGACAGACACCGTCCGCACGGGCTGCCGTCCTTCACAGGTTACGTACGGGAGAACACGCTGAGTGACGTGAATCAGCGAACTGCGCGCTCCCCGCTCCACCACTTCTCGGTGCCGCTCTCCGCCACCCGGCGCGGCGCCCGCCTCGCCCGGCTGCTCGCCGCCGAGCAACTGCACGACTGGGGACTGCCGTTGGACCCGGCCCGGCACGTCGTCGCCGAACTCGCCGCGAACGCCGCCCTGCACGGCCGCGTCCCCGGCCGGAGTTTCCGCCTCACTCTGTCCGTCCTCGCTCCCCGGACGCTGCGCGTGGAGGTCGCCGACGCCCGGGGCGAGCGGTGGCCCACCCGGGTGCGGGACAGCGCCGACAGGCGGTCCGAGTCGGGCTACGGGCTGCTGATCGTGGAGGAGTTCGCGGACCGCTGGGGTGTGCGGTCGGGTCCTGTGCCGTGCAAGACGGTGTGGGCGGAACTCGATCTCGGGCCTGGCCGGTGACGCCTGAACCGGAGCCCGGTGACGCGTATTTCGGTGGCGGGTCGGCCGGGGCGGCGGGCGGTAAAAGACCAAAGAACTCGGGGAAGAAACCGACCAACCAACCAAACCCCGCTCATGTCACCCGAGCGGGTGAAACCGGCCGGTACGGGTGGCGCGCGGGCGGTTCGGACGTGCACGCTCGCCGCAGACAACATCCACAACTCCACGTCGCGGCAGGACAGGGCGGGATCCCCCGGCGCTCAGCCGGTGCCGGAGGGGCGACAACGGCCACCGGCCGTCCGAGCGCCCGTGAACCTCAACCCCTTCGGGTTGGAATCCCCCTCTTTCAAGAGGAGGAGGATGTCAAATCCCCACACATGCTTCGGCCCCCGCCGGGACGGCAATCCCAGTGCGAGGGCCTGACCAACGAGGAAGTAGACCTCTTCCCCATGGCTGTGTCCAAGCTTATCGATGCCCTGCTCCCGAGTCAGGGAGTACGGCGCAACGCCACCCACTCCGGTGTCACGCACGTACGTGAGTACCAGCCCGACCGGTACACGATCGTCGGCAACCACCTCGCCCAGCACCGGGGACTCTCCGCGACCGCGATCGGGATCGCCGTGCACATCCTGTCGCTGCCCGAGGGCGCGCGGGTCGACATCCGCAGCCTCGCCGAGCGGTTCCCCGAGGGGCGGGCCCGGATCGGCTGCGCGCTGCGGGAGTTGGAGGCGCGCGGCTATGTCGAGCGGGTCCGGGAACGGCTCCCCTCCGGGCAGATGGTCACGCGTACGTACGCCTTCCACGCCCCCTCGCTCACCCGCGCCCGGCGGGAGGGAGAGCCGGAAACGGCTGCCGCCCCGGAGGTCCCGACGATCACGGACCTCGCGGTCCTGGACCCCGCCTTCCCCGGCGGTTCCCCCTCCGGCGGCCTCCCCTGTGACGCCGTGCCCGAGCCGGTCGTGGCAGCCGACGCCGCACACGTCGGCGGACCGGTCACCGAGGTCGAGTCCGCCGAGTCTCCCGAGCCGACCGCCGCCGAGTCGGGGCAGCCCGGCGAGCACCGCGACAAGGCCGAAGCGCTGCTCGCCGGGCTGCGTCGGACCGACATCCGGCTGACGCTGTCCGGGCGGGAGGTGCGGCGGCTGGCTCTCCTGGTCGTCGCCTGGTTCGAGAACGGTCTTGGTAGAGCGTCGGTGATCCACGCCCTGACCGACGACCTTCCGCTCCATGTGCGGAACCCGGCCGGTTTCCTCCGCAACCGCCTGCTGGATTCGCTCCCACCGGCACTGCCGTCGCTTCCCGGGACCGGAGAGGGCGGGCCGCTCCTGAATCGGCAGCCGCCTCATCCATCCGCCATGGCGGACTGCGACGGAGGCTGCAACAGGGCCTTCAGGGCGCCGTTCCACGGAGCATGGTGCCGCGACTGCCGCGCCACCCGACCCGGCGAAGCTCCCGTGGATCCGGCATCCGCCCATGCCCTCGCCTGAGTCTTCCGACCCGGCCGGGGTCCGTCGGGCTCCGACGCCGAGTCGGTAAAGATGCCTCCGTGACGGGCGTAGCGTAGACGGCATGACGAAGTACGGATCCTTCCCCGGTACGCGTCCGCGGCGGCTGCGCACCACGCCCGTCATGCGCCGGATGGTCGCAGAGACCCGGCTGCACCCGGCCGACTTCATCCTCCCCGCGTTCGTCCGCGAGGGTGTGAGCGAGCCGGTGCCGATCGGCTCGATGCCCGGGGTCGTGCAGCACACGCGGGACAGCCTGAGGAAGGCGGCCGTGGAGGCGCTGGAGGCCGGGGTCTCCGGGATCATGCTCTTCGGGGTTCCCGAGGAGGCGAAGAAGGACGCCGTCGGGACGCCCGGCACCGACCCGGACGGGATCCTGCAGGTCGCCCTGCGCGACGTCCGCGCCGAGGTCGGCGACGAACTGCTCGTGATGTCCGACCTGTGCCTGGACGAGACCACCGACCACGGGCACTGCGGTGTCCTGGACGAGCAGGGCCGGGTCGACAACGACGCGACCTTGGAGCGGTACGCCGAGATGGCGCAGGTGCAGGCCGACGCGGGCGCCCATGTGGTCGGGCCCAGCGGGATGATGGACGGTCAGATCGGTGTCGTCCGTGACGCGCTCGACCAGATCGGCCGCGAGGACGTGGCGATCCTCGCCTACACCGCCAAGTACGCCTCCGCCTTCTACGGCCCGTTCCGGGAGGCCGTCGGCTCGTCCCTGAAGGGCGACCGCAAGACGTACCAGCAGGACCCGGCGAACGCGCGGGAGTCCCTGCGGGAGTTGGCGCTCGACCTGGAGGAGGGCGCCGACATGGTGATGGTGAAGCCCGCCGGTCCCTACCTCGACATCCTCGCCCGCGTCGCCGACGCGTCCGACGTGCCGGTCGTCGCCTACCAGATCTCCGGCGAGTACTCGATGATCGAGGCCGCCGCCGAGAAGGGCTGGATCGACCGCGACCGGGCGATCCTGGAGTCCCTGACCGGCATCAAGCGCGCCGGCGCGCAGAACATCCTCACGTACTGGGCGACCGAGGTCGCGCGGAACCTGCGCTAGCCGACCGGCGGTCGGTGCGGCCGGTTCCGGCGGCCTCGATCGGGGCGGCGCCCCGCTCAGTACGCGAGCGCGTCGTCCAAGTTCTGCTGCCAGTACGTCACCGTGAGCTTGTCGTCGACGTAGACGCCCTTCGCGGGCAGGGCCGGGGTCGCGCCGCGGCCCTTGGCGAAGCCGATCTCCAGGGTCTTGGCCGTGTAGCCGTTGCCCCCGCTGCCGTCGGCGGCCGACAGCAGCACGCCCGCGTAGCCGGACTCGCCGGGAGCGAGGGTCACGACCGCCTGCGGGTGCGTCTGCTCCGCGACCGGCGGGACGGACTGGGCCTCGCCGAAGCGGGCGATCGGATAGCCCGTCAGGTCGCAGTTCCCCGTACCGGTGTTGGTGACGGTGAGCAGCAGGTGGTTGAGCGGACGGGACACCACGGTCGCGGTGGTCTTCGTCGTGGAGCCTTCGCAGGCGACGTTCCTGGTGCCGGTCCGCCCGGTGGAGCCGGTCTTGGAGCCGGTGCCGTTCTTCTTGCCGGAGCCCTGCGTGGAGGCGGCGGCGGTGGACGTGCCCTTCGAGCCGCCCGTCGAACTGCCCGTCGAGCCCGCGGTGCCGCCTCCCGCGGGCTTCGCCGTCGTGCTCGCGTCGGCTGCCGGTCCGCTCGGCTGCGCAGAGGAAGCGGAGGTGTCGGACGGGCCCTCGCCGCGTACGCCGTCGCCGTCGTTGCACGCCGTGAGGGTGAGCGCGGCGAGTGCGACCGCCGTGGCGGCGAGGAAGCGGGTGCGGGCGGTCCGGGCGGTACGGGTGGTGCGTGCGGACATGGTGATCCCCCTGGGGTGTCGCTGATGGGTCAACCGCTCGACCGGTCGGCGGGAGCGGCGTGCTTGGATGACCGAAGCTTGTGCGGTGTTCCGTCCTGGCCGCCACCATCGCCGGGGTATTTGGGACGCCGGAACGTTCGCGCAGGGTCTGAGCTGGGAAAACAGTGTCGCCCTGGAACGCGGTCCGGGACGCGGGGGATGGAGGAACGGTGGCGGGGGACGAGTTCACGGGACTACTGCGGGAGCTGAAGGCACGGTCCGGGCTCAGCTACGGAGCGCTCGCCAAACGGCTGCACGTGAGTACGTCCACGTTGCACCGGTACGTCAACGGGGATGCCGTACCGACGGATTACGCGCCCGTGGAGCGTCTCGCGCGTATGTGCCGTGCGACTCCGGAGGAGCTGATCGAGCTGCACCGGAGCTGGGTCCTCGCGGACGCGCTGCGCAGGCAGAAGGCCCCGGGTGCCGGGGCCGTGTCAGGAGCGGCAGCCGTAGCCGCGGCGGCGGCTGGACCGGCAACGGTGACAGCGAAGGCCGCGGAAGGAGACGGGGACGGCGGCGACGGCGGGGACGGGGACGGCGACGGGGACGAGCCGGTCGGCGGGAGCGCGGAGGCGGACTCCGGGCCGGGTGTCGCGGGAGTCCGCAGCCTGCCCGGTTCCGTGACGCGGGTGACGCGGGCGACACGGGAGACACGGGAGGCCGTGGCTTCGGGGCCGGTGCCGTTACCGGAGCCGGTGCCGGTGAAGCGGAGTCGGCGGGCCGTGCTGCTCGCCGGTGTCGGTGGCGCCGTGGTGGCCGCGATCGTGTCCACCACACTGGCCGTTCACTTCGGGTCGGGCGGAGGTGGCGACGACTCCAAGGGAGAGGCCGTCGCCCTCGGCGTGCCGCGGACTGAGGGGACCCGGGGCACGCAGGGCCCGCGCGCGACGCCCGACGCCCATAAGGGATCGGCCTCGTCGTCCCCCTCGCACGGCGGCAGTCCCGAGGCGTCCGTCTCGTCGATCGGCGGACCCGTCCCGCAGGACAGCGCGGCCGGAGACCGCGCGGCGGAGGACGGCGCCGGCGCACCGGCCGTCGTCGCCGACGCGTACAAGTGGGACAGCCCGTGCAGCCAGCACTACCTGGTGAACCGGGATGCCCCGCAGGTGCCGCCGCCGCCGCCGAACGAGTCGGACGCGCGCGGCTGGGTCACCGCGCTCGGCGGGGTCGCGAGCGGGGAGCAGATGCTCGCCCTGACGGTGCAGGGCACGGGCAGAGCGACCGTCGTCGTGGAAGCACTGCACGTGCGGGTGGTGCGGAAGGACGTTCCGCTCGCTTGGAACGACTACGTGATGGGCGTGGGCTGTGGCGGAGGTGTCGAGACGAAGTCGTTCACCGTGGACCTCGACGCGGGGCAGCCCGTGACCGCGCTCAAGGGCGGACAGCGGGACTTCCCGTACAAGGTCAGCGAGTCCGACCCCGAGGTCTTCTACGTGTTCGCGGACGCACGGGCGCACGACGTGAGCTGGTACCTGGAACTCGACTGGTCCAGCGGGACGAAGAGCGGCACGGTACGCGTCGACGACCACGGCAAGCCGTTCCGGACGAGCGGGAACACGGGGCGGCCCGCGTACGACCATCCGCTGGGCGGCAGCGAGTGGGTACCGGCTTCCGCGGCGGGATAAGGGCGCGACCAAGTCCCTTCAGAAGTTGGGTTGTTGGCCGTTGGGTGACGTGACTCGCGTCGCTACGGGCGTCAAACCTTGGATGCCGTGAAGGAGTTGCCCCCGTCCCGGCCAAGCCCCCGGGGAGGGGCACCGGTTGTCCGCCGATGCCCCCGTTCGAGTTCCCGATCCGGGCTGCCGGGGCTGTCGGCGGGGGCTCAGTCCCACCAGAAGGACCACACCCGTTCGTTCAGCACCTCCTGCTCGGCGTACTCGCGCAGTGCCGTGTGGTGGCCCTGGGTGATGTTGTCCGGGCAGAAGGCGAAGTGCTCCGCCGCGACGGCCTCGGCCTCCGCCATGGTCGTCGGCGGCGCCGCGACGGACACCACCAACTGGTCGAAGGTCAGGGCCACCACGCGTATCCCGAAACGGTCCTCCCAGGAACGGAGGACGGAGCACAGCCGCGCCACGTCGTTCTCGTGGTTCAGCGGGCCCGCCCAGCCGAGCACAGCCGGGATGTCGGCGCTGCGGCGCGCCGGAACGAGGGCGAGGCGCGGCTCCTTCAGCCATGAGCCGGGGTCCGTGAGGGCGTCGGCGATCTCGGCGGCGCGGGTGTCCGGGTCCGTCTGCGGCGCCGTGGCGGCGGCCAGGCCCGGCCAGGTCGGACCGTACGGCGCTACCGTCGCGTCGTAGGGTTCCGGCTTGCCGAAGAGGCTCTCCACGACCTCCCTGCTCGCGTACTCCTGGTCGCCGTCGAGCTCGTCCGCCGCGTACTGCTCCCAGAAGTCGGCCAGCACCTCGTCGGCGTCGTGGTCCCCGGCGTACGACATCTCTTCGGGCATCAACTCCCAGTTCTCCGGGCCGTTCTGCGGGCCGCCCACGTCCACCAGCACCGGCAGCAGACCGGAGGCTCTGGCCGGGGCGAGCGCCGCCCAGGACTCGGGGGCCGCCCGGTCCTCGGCGTGCCACAGCAACGGCTCGTGCCAGCCGTCGTTCTCCCCCACTGCCCCAAGGGTGTGGGAGTCACCCCCAGCGTCGATCAGTCTCCCGGGCGGGAGTTCGAGTCCGAGCGTGTGCCCGCTCGGGTCTGCCGTGAGCCGCGGAAGCGGATTGGGAAGAGTCGCCATGCCGGTGACTGTAGGGGTCGGCACTGACAACGGGGTGGACCGGTCCCGACGGGCGGCGGTGAACGCGGCTGCTGTGCGCGAGTGAGCTCGCGACCAACGTGCGGATGTCCACCGTGGCCCAACTTCCTTGCGGCTGAAAGGAGTTGATGGTGAGGGGAATTGGTTCGACGGCCGGGGGCCAACCCTGGTTACTTGTGGGGCACGGGTGCTCGGACGGGCGCCCGTTCTCATCGAGGGGGAGGCATCCGTGCCCGGAAGTACTGGATGGAGACGCGTTCTGACCGGCGTCCTCGCGGGTCTGACCGCGACGATCGGTCTCACCATGGCTCAGGCCGCACCCGCGGCGGCGGCGACCGGCACACCCGCGGCCGTGACCAAGTACAGCCACACCAGCCAGCCCGGCGACTACATCGGCCAGGGGCTCAGCGTCGCGTACACGCCGAATACGGCCACGATCAGCGCGGGCGGCTCCGCGGAGGACGCGCGCTTCCGGGTGTCCACCGGCAGCACCTGGTGGGACGTCGAACTCGCCGCGCCGCAGGGGGAGAAGCTCCACCCCGGCATCTACCGGAACGCTGAGCGGGCCCCGTTCCGCACCGGACGCTCCCCGGGCCTCGACGTCTCCGGAGACGGGCGCGGCTGCAACGAGGTGTACGGGCAGTTCTCGGTCAACCAGATCGAGACGGACGCCTCCGGCGCGATCACCCTCCTGGACGCCACGTACACCCAGCACTGTGAGAGCGCGACCGCCCCGGCTCTCAAGGGTGTCGTCAAGTACCTCGCCTATCCGCTGTCCTACGCGTACACCAGCGACGCCGGGGACTACATCGGGCAGGGCGTGAGTCAGACCCACACCGGCTCCACCAGTACGTTCTCGCTCAGCGGGACCGGCGACGGCATCCGGTACGGCGTCTCCGGCAAGCGGGAGGACTGGTCCGCGGCCATCAGCGCGCCCACCGGTGAGCAGCTCAAGGCCGGGAGCACCTACGCCACGGAGCGCTTCCGCGGACCGGGCGTCGCCGGGCTCGACATGGGCGGAAACGGCCGTGGCTGCAACAGCAGCACCGGTGAACTCACGGTCAGCAAAATGGCGTTGAACGACGACGGCACCGTGAAGGCCTTCGCGGCGACGTTCGTCCAGCACTGCGAGGGCGGAACCGCCGCGCTGCGGGGCACCATCCACTACTACGCCTGACAGCGGGACGGCCCCGGCGGAACGGCAAACGCCGTTCCGCCGGGGCCGTCCCCTCGTCTCTCCGGGCCGAGCCCGGCAACGGGTGCCGTCAGAGCCGCTCGGGCGTCCTGATGCCCAGCAGCGACATGCCCTGGTGCAGCGTGCGGGCGGTCAGGTCGCAGAGGAACAGGCGGTTCTCCGCGATCTCCTGCGGCGGCGCCGGCTTGATGACCGGGCACTGGTCGTAGAACGTCGTGAGGATCGAGGCCAGTTGGTACAGGTACGCCGCCAGCTTGTGCGGGGCGTACTCGGCGGCGACCTCGTCCAGCGTCTCGCCGAAGCGGTCCAGGTGCAGACCGAGCGCCCGCTCCGCCGGGGCCAGTTCGAGCTCCGGGTGGGCAACCGGCGTACGGTCGCCCGCCTTTCCGAAGATCGACCGGATACGGGCGTACGCGTACTGGAGGTACACGGAGGTGTCGCCGTTCAGCGAGACCATCTGGTCCAGGTCGAACTTGTAGTCCCGGACGGCGGAGGTGGACAGGTCCGCGTACTTCACGGCGCCGATGCCGACGTACCGGCCGTTCTCCACGATCTCCTGCTCGGTCAGGCCCACCTTCTCGGCCTTCTCCCGCACGACGGCCGTGGCCCGCTCGACCGCCTCGTCGAGGAGGTCGACCAGCCGGACCGTCTCGCCCTCACGCGTCTTGAACGGCTTGCCGTCCTTGCCCAGCACCGTGCCGAAGGCGAGCTGGTGGGCCTTGACGTCGTCGTTCAGCCAGCCGGCCCTGCGAGCGGTCTCGAAGACCATCTTGAAGTGCAGGGACTGCCGGGCGTCCACCACGTAGATCAGGCTGTCGGCCTTCAGGTTGACGACACGGTCGCGGATCGCGGAGAGATCGGTGGCCGCGTAGCCGTAGCCGCCGTCCGACTTCTTCACGATCAGCGGGACCGGGTTGCCGTCCGGGCCCTTCACGTCGTCGAAGAACACGCAGAGCGCGCCGTCCGACCGGACCGCCACGCCCGACTCCTCCAGGAGGCGGCACGTCTCGTCCAGCATGTCGTTGTAGCCGGACTCGCCCACCACGTCGGCGTCGCGGATCTCCATGTCCAGCTTGTCGAAGACCGAGTAGAAGTAGATCTTCGACTCGTCCACGAACTTCTGCCACATGGCCAGCGTCTCGGGCTCACCCGCCTGGAGGTCCACCACCCGGCGCCGCGCCCGCGTCTTGAACTCCTCGTCGGAGTCGAAGACGGTCCGCGCCGCCTTGTAGAGCCGGTTTAGGTTCGACATGGCCTCCTCGCCGGAGACCTCGCCGCCCTTGTGGTCCAGCTCGTGCGGGTGCTCGATCAGGTACTGGATGAGCATGCCGAACTGGGTGCCCCAGTCGCCGATGTGGTGGCGCCGGACCACGCTCTCGCCGGTGAACTCCAGGATCTGGACCACCGCGTCGCCGATCACCGCGGACCGCAGATGGCCGACGTGCATCTCCTTCGCCACGTTCGGCTGCGCGTAGTCGATCACCGTCGTGCCCGGGTGCTCCGCGACGGGCACCCCGAGGCGCGCGCCGTCCGCGTACCGCTCCGCCAGGTTCGCGACGATCGCCCGGTCGGTGACCGTGATGTTCAGGAAGCCGGGCCCGGAGACCTCGATGTCCTTGATCACGTCACCCGACTCGACCCGGGACACGACCTGCGTCGCCAGCTCGCGCGGGTTCGCCTTCGCCTTCTTGGCGAGGGCCAGGATCCCGTTGGCCTGGAAGTCGGCCCGGTCGCTTCGGCGCAGCAGCGGGTCCGCGGAACCGGCCTCCGGCAGGGCTGCCGAGAGGGCGTCCGCGAGGCGCTGATGGACGGAAGCGGTGAGGGACGTGACCGAGGCCATGGAGTGGCTGCCGTTTCTGCTCGGGTTCCGGAGACTCTGAAGACGGAGACTCTGAAATACGGAGACTCCGAGTACAAGGAAAGCCAGTATCCCACGCGGTGAAAAGCCGTTTTCGCTCTTCGGGGCCGAGCTGGGAGAATGGGCGCGTCAGCCGTACTCGTGTATGAGGAAGAAGGACGTGCCGATCGTGGCTCAGAGCACCGAGACCACCGACTGGGTCTCCCGTTTCGCGGATGAGGTCATCGAGGAGTCGGAGCGTCGGGCCCCGGGCGAACCGGTCGTCGTGGCGTCCGGTCTCTCCCCCTCCGGCCCGATCCACCTCGGCAACCTCCGCGAGGTCATGACCCCGCACCTCGTCGCCGACGAGATCCGCCGCCGCGGGCACACCGTGCGCCACCTGATCTCCTGGGACGACTACGACCGCTACCGCAAGGTGCCCCTCGGCATCCCGGGCGTCGACGACTCGTGGGCCGAGCACATCGGCAAGCCGCTGACCTCCGTCCCGGCCCCCGCCGGCTCCGCGTACCCGAACTGGGCCGAGCACTTCAAGGCCGCCATGACCGAGGCCCTGGCCGAGCTCGGCGTCGAGTACGACGGGATCAGCCAGACCGAGCAGTACACCACGGGCACCTACCGCGAGCAGGTCCTGTTCGCGATGAAGCACCGCGGCGACATCGACGCGATCCTCGACCAGTACCGCACCAAGAAGGCCCCCGCCAAGAAGCAGCAGGGCCAGAAGCCGGTCGACGAGGCCGAGCTCGAAGCGGCCGAGGGCTCCGGCGCCGCCGCCGAGGACGACGGCAGCTCCACCTCCGGGTACTACCCGTACAAGCCCTACTGCGGGCAGTGCGAGAAGGACCTGACCACCGTCACGGCCTACGACGACACGACGACCGAGCTGGCGTACACCTGCTCCGCCTGCGGCTTCGCCGAGACCGTCCTGCTCAGCGAGTTCAACCGCGGCAAGCTGGTCTGGAAGGTCGACTGGCCCATGCGCTGGGCCTACGAAGGCGTGATCTTCGAGCCGAGCGGCGTCGACCACTCCTCCCCGGGATCCTCCTTCCAGGTCGGCGGGCAGATCGTCGGGATCTTCGGCGGCAAGCAGCCCATCGGCCCGATGTACGCCTTCGTCGGCATCTCCGGCATGGCCAAGATGTCCAGCAGTAAGGGCGGGGTCCCGACCGCGTCCGACGCGCTCCAGATCATGGAGCCGCAGCTGCTGCGCTGGCTGTACGCCCGCCGCCGTCCCAACCAGTCGTTCAAGATCGCCTTCGACCAGGAGATCCAGCGGCTCTACGACGAGTGGGACAAGCTCGCCGGCAAGGTCGCCGACGGCTCGGTCCTGCCGGCCGACGCCGCCGCGTACACCCGCGCCGTCGGCACCGCCGCCGGGGACCTGCCCAGGACCCCCCGCCCGATGGCGTACCGCACCCTCGCCTCCGTCGCCGACATCACCGCCGGCGCCGAGGACCAGACCCTGCGCATCCTGAGCGAACTCGACCCCGAGAACCCGCTCGCCTCCCTCGACGAGGTCCGCCCCCGCCTCGACAAGGCCGAGACCTGGATCAACACCCAGGTCCCCGCCGAGGAGCGCACCGTCGTGCGCGAGGAACCCGACGTCGAGCTGCTGAAGTCCCTCGACGACCAGGGCCGCGAGTCACTGCGCCTGCTCCTCGAAGGGCTGGAGGCGAACTGGTCCCTGGACGGCCTCAGCCACCTCGTCTACGGAGTTCCCAAGGTCCAGGCGGGCTTCTCCGCCGACGCCACCGCCAAGGAACTCCCCGCCGAGATCAAGGTCGCCCAGCGCACCTTCTTCGCCCGGCTCTACCACCTGCTCGTCGGTCGCGACACCGGGCCGCGCCTGCCCACGCTGCTGCTCGCCGTCGGGCAGGACCGGGTGCGCAAGCTGCTCAGCGCGTAACCGCACACGGTTGCGGTGAGTACGAGGAAGGGGCCCCCGGTAATCACCGGGGGCCCCTTCCTCGTACTCACCGCAACCGCGGACACTCACACGCTCCCGCGTGGCATGCCTACGCGATGTGGTTCTCCTCCAGCTCCGCGTTGAAGCGGTTCTGGAAGCGGCCCATGTAGCGCCTCAGCTCGCTGTCCGTGAGGGTGACCCCGTACGTGGCCTCGACGTTGCCGCCGAACTCACCCTTGGTCGGCAGACCCTGGCCAGGCATTATCGACTGGCGGAACACCTGGTAGAAGCTCTCCTCGCGGGACTTCTCGTCGGCCAGCGGAGACTGCTCCTCGCGCGGGGACGGGATGGGCAGCTGCTCCGGGCCGCCGCCCTCACCCAGCTGGCGCGTACGGCCGGGTCCCGCCGGGATAGGGAAAGTGCCGGTCTCCTCCGGTCCGGGCTCGTACGCCTGCGACTCCTGCTCGGCGTACCACTGCTGGTACTGCTCCTCCTGCGCGAACGACGGGTCGTAGCCGCCGTCGTACGGGATCTCCTGGGGATCGGGGGCGGCGAACCACGGGCTCCTGACCGGCTCCTCCGCCTGACCCCGGTACTGGCCCTGGCGCCGGTCCTCGTACTCATCCGGGTACGGGCCCTCGTACCGGCCCCGCTGAGCGTCCTCGGGCGACTGTCGGCGTCCGCCGCCGTTGGGCTCCAGCTCCCGGTGCTCGGGCCCCGGGCCGGCCACGACCGGGACGGACGCCTGAGCCGGCGCGGGCGCCGGTGGCAGCAGCGCGGGCTCGATGCCCGCCGCCGCCAGACCTGCCGGGGCCGTCTCCGACAGGGGGATGCCGTAGCGCGCCAGGCGCAGCGGCATCAGGGACTCCACGGGGGCCTTGCGGCGCCAGGCGCGGCCGAAGCGGGAGTTCAGGCGGGCCTGGTAGACGAGACGTTCCTGCTCCAGCTTGATGACCTGCTCGTAGGAGCGCAGTTCCCACAGCTTCATCCGGCGCCACAGCAGGAACGTGGGGACCGGGGAGAGCAGCCAGCGGGTGAGGCGGACGCCCTCCATGTGCTTGTCGGCGGTGATGTCGGCTATTCGGCCGGTCGCGTGCCGGGCCGCCTCGACCGAGACCACGAACAGGACCGGGATGACGGCGTGCATGCCGACACCCAGCGGGTCCGGCCAGGCCGCCGCGCCGTTGAACGCGATCGTCGCCACCGTCAGCACCCACGCGGTCTGGCGCAGCAGGGGGAACGGGATGCGGATCCAGGTCAGCAGCAGGTCCAGAGCGAGCAGGACGCAGATACCCGCGTCGATGCCGATCGGGAAGACGTACGAGAAGTTCCCGAAGCCCTTCTTGATCGCCAGCTCACGGACCGCCGCGTACGAACCGGCGAAGCCGATTCCGGCGATGACGAGCGCACCGGCGACGACCACGCCGATGAGAATCTTGTGCATCCGTGTCAGCTGTATGGGCGCGGCCACCTGTACTCCCCTCCCCTTGCGTGTTGTTGCGCGCAACAGAGTGGCACATGTGTGTGGCATACGGATGCGCGGTATGGGTGGAGCCCCGGTCCCCGAGGGAACCGGACCCCCTCAACTGTCCTGTCGGAGCTATGAATCGAGCCCCGGAACCGGTCGTAACCGGGTCAGTTCTTCTTTGCCGCCGACTTGGAAGGCGAAGCGCTCCCGGAGCCGGCCTTGTCGGCGGTCTTGGACGTGCCCTTGGCGGCGCTTCCGGACGGCGAGGCCGACGGGGCCCCGGAACCGGACGGCGCCTTCGACGAGGAGGCGGGATCGGGCGACGCGGCGCCGGACGCGCCACCGTCCTTGTTCGCGGCGGACACCGCGGCCACCGCCTCCTTGGCGGCCTTCTCGGCGGCCTTCAGCAGGCCGGCCGCGTCCGGGGTCTTCTCACCCGCGAGACCGGCACCGTTGTAGTCGAGCGTGACGACCACGTTCTCCACGCGCGCCACGATCGTCTGCTGCTTGAAGGAGCCTTCCTTCTTCTTCAGGCCGTACCGTACGGCCGTCGCCTCGGCGCCCGTCCCGGCGACCGGCGCCGACTTCGAGTCCAGCGCGCCCGTCACCGACAGCGCGCCCGCGACCTGCTTCTGGAAGTACTCGTGCGCCTGCTCGTTGCCCGTGCCGCGCGCGTCCGAATCGAAACGGAGCAGGGCCACGTTGAGCCAGCGGAACTGGGAGCCCTTCACCCCGTTGTTGTCGAGGCTGCTCCAGTTGCAGTTGCCGCGCTGCGCCGGGTCGTCCGATCCACCCGACTTGCCCGACTTGGGGCCCTTCGGGACCAGTTCGTCCAGTGTCTTCTTCGGCAGCACCGAGCACGGCTTGGGAAGCTTCGCGTACGCGGCCGGCCGGACGGCGGGGGCCGAGGCGCTCGCGGACACCGTCGGTCCCGGGGCCGCGCTCGCGCTCTTCTGCGCGTCGCCACCGGAGCCGGAGTCCGAGGAACAGCCCGCGGCGACGAGCGCCACCGGGACGGCGGCTGCGCTGACGAGGATGCGGGTGAGTCGCGGTGCTCGGCCTACTCGCTGTACTGGTCGGTGCATGGTTCCTTCACTCGTGGCGCTCGTGGTACGGGCGCACGTGGGGCGTGCGACCGGTCGGGTCCGAGGGGTCACGGTACGCGGTGGGGCGCCTGGGCGGTTCCCGTTCGGGGGGTTTGCGCCGGGGCGCCCCAGGTGCCGCGGGGGCGCTAGCCGTTGAGCTGGCCGGACAGCTTCCGGGCCAGTTTCCGCGCCCTGTCCTGCATTTCCTTGCTGTCCGGGGTGTTCGCGGAAGCCGTCGGCTGCTCGGCGTATTCGATCGTCACGATCACGTTCGACGTGCGGAACACCACAGTCACCGTGCGCTGGTGAGACGTCGACGGGCCGGTGCTCAGCTTGTCGTCGATGAACGCCTCGTCGCCTAGATCGTCGAGGACGCGCGGCTGGAGATCGGCCGGGGTCTGCGAGGCGGAGGCGGAGCCGGTGGGGGCGGAAGGGGCGCCGGAGGCGGCGCCGTTGTCGCCGTCGGCACCGGTGCTGCCGTCGGCGGGGGTGCCGACACCGCTGCTCGCACTCGGAACAGGGCCGGCGTCGCCCGAAGCGGGGGCGGACGTGGACGCGGCCGGCTCCGGAAGGTCGGCCGCCGTCCGCTTGGTGGCGTACAGCTCCTCCGCCTTGCTCTCGTCGCTCACCGCGTTGTCGTACGAGACCACGCGCTCGAAGTCGACGAAGAGGTGATCGGTGCCGGAGGCGGACTCCACCTTCCAGTTGCAGCCGTCACGCCGGTCCGTGTCGTACGTGAGCGTGGCGTCGCCCTCGTACTCCTTCTCCTGCTGCGCCACGTCGGCGATCTGCTGGATGCCGGGCAGCAGCGTGTCGAGCGTGTCGTGATCGGCCGCGCCGCACGCCTCCGGGAGGGTGCGGTACCTGCCCGGCTGGGCTACCGGGGCCGTCGTGCCGATGTCGCCGCCCTTGGAGTCCGGGGCCGAACTCCCCACGCCCGAACCGCTCGTGCAGCCCGCCAGCAATGCCGCGAGGAGCACGGCGGCGCCAGATACGTACGCCTTCCGCTGCACGGTCAGGCTCCTCTCGACGGTCCCGACGGCGCTTCGGCCCGGGTGTCCTGTGGTTATTGGGTTGCCGCACGGGGGCGACCCCTGGAGACAATGTGTATCGCACGCACAGCCGTGGACGCCGGTCCGTTGTCCCATACGTCGACCTAGGCGCCGGTTTTGCGATTTAAGACTTCTGTTGTTTTTCTGGGGATCGAGGACGATATGTCGTACGTGGAGGTGCCGGGGGCGAAGGTTCCCATCCGTATGTGGGCCGACCCGGCCTCGGTCGAGGACGTCGCACTCCGCCAGCTCCAGAACGTGGCGACCCTGCCCTGGATCAAGGGGCTCGCCGTCATGCCGGACGTTCACTACGGCAAGGGCGCGACGGTCGGCTCCGTCATCGCGATGCGGGACGCGGTGTGCCCGGCGGCGGTGGGTGTCGACATCGGCTGCGGAATGTCGGCGGTCCGCACCTCGCTCACCGCCAACGACCTGCCGGGCGACCTCTCGCGACTCCGCTCGAAGATCGAGGAGGCGATCCCGGTGGGCCGCGGGATGCACGATTCCCCGGTCACCCCGAACGGCTTCCACGGCCTGGCCACCGCCGGGTGGGACGACTTCTGGGGGCGGTTCGACGGAGTCGCTGAAGCGGTCAAGTTCCGTCAGGATCGGGCCATCAAGCAGATGGGAACGCTCGGATCAGGCAACCACTTTGTAGAAGTTTGCACGGATTCGACCGGTTCTGTCTGGCTGATGCTGCACTCCGGGTCGCGGAACATCGGCAAGGAGCTGGCCGAGCACCACATCGGTGTCGCCCAGAAGCTCCCGCACAACCAGGGGCTGGTCGACCGTGACCTCGCCGTCTTCGTCGCGGACACGCCCCAGATGGCGGCGTACCGCAACGACCTGTTCTGGGCCCAGGAGTACGCGAAGCACAACCGCACGCTCATGATGGCGCTCCTGAAGGACGTGGTCCGCAAGGAGTTCAAGAAGGCGAAGCCTGCCTTCGAGTCGGAGATCTCCTGCCATCACAACTACGTGAACGTCGAGCGGTACGAAGGCATGGACCTGCTCGTCACCCGCAAGGGGGCCATCAGCGCGCGGGCCGGCGAGTTCGGCATCATCCCGGGCTCGATGGGGACCGGGTCGTACATCGTGAAGGGCCTCGGCAACGAGATGTCCTTCAACTCGGCCTCGCACGGCGCGGGTCGGCGCATGAGCCGCAACGCGGCGAAGCGCCGCTTCTCGACGAAGGACCTGGAGGACCAGACGCAGGGCGTGGAGTGCCGCAAGGACTCCGGCGTCGTGGACGAGATCCCGGGCGCCTACAAGCCGATCGAGCAGGTCATCGAGCAGCAGCGCGACCTCGTGGAGGTCGTGGCGAAGCTGAAGCAGGTCGTCTGCGTGAAGGGCTGAAGCGCGCAAGGAGCTGAACTGCCCGAAGGGTCCGAGCCGTTGACGGCTCGGACCCTTCCGCGCGGGTGTTCACGAGCGGTGCCGGCACCGCCCGCCGACCTGAGCGGTCACTTCGCGTGCAGGACCGCGTAGATCATGACGAAGGCCACGATGTGGATGCCGAAGAGGAAGTACGCGAGGTAGTACCAGACGTAGCGTTCGCGCTTCTTCTCCAGGGCGAGGCGGGCCTGTTCGCCGTCCGGGGGCGCCGGCCGCTCCGGAGGTGACGCCGGGTCGGGCATCAAAGCTCCCTGTGGATCTTCGTGTTCGACGCCTGGGCGAGGGGGCGGACGACGAGGAGGTCGATGTTCACGTGGCTGGGGCGGGTGACCGCCCACGTGATGGTGTCGGCGACGTCGTCGGCGGTGAGGGGCTGGGCGACGCCCGCGTAGACCTTGGCGGCCTTCTCGGTGTCGCCGCCGAAGCGGGTCAGGGCGAACTCGTCGGTCTTGACCATGCCGGGGGCGATCTCGATGACCCGGACGGGCGTGCCGACGATCTCCAGACGCAGCGTCTCCGCGAGGACGTGCTCGGCGTGCTTGGCGGCGACGTAGCCACCGCCGCCCTCGTACGTGCTGTGGCCCGCCGTGGAGGAGAGGACGACGACCGTGCCGTCGCCGCTCGCGGTGAGCGCCGGGAGGAGGGCCTGGGTGACGTTCAGGGTGCCGATGACGTTCGTCTCGTACATCTGGCGCCACTGGGCCGGGTCGCCCGTCGCGATCGGGTCGGCGCCGAGCGCGCCGCCCGCGTTGTTGACCAGCACGCCGATCGTCTTGAACGCCGTCGCGAACTCGTCGACCGCCGTGCGGTCGGTGACGTCCAGGGCGTACGCGGTCGCCTGGCCGCCGGCCGCGGCGATCTCCTCCGCCAGCGCCTCGATGCGGTCCTTGCGGCGGGCGGTGAGGACGACGCGGTAGCCCTCGGCCGCGAGCTGCCGGGCCGTCGCGGCGCCGATTCCGCTGCTTGCACCGGTGATGACGGCGATACGGGACGCGGCGGCGGGGGTCATACGGCTGCTCCTTGGCGGTGTCTGCGTGTCTTCGGTTGCTCCGGCCAGGATAGGCGGGCGTCAGCCGCCGCCTCGGGGCGCGTACATGATCACGGCCGCTCCGGCCAGGCAGATCAGGGCGCCGGTGATGTCCCAGCGGTCGGGACGGTAGCCGTCCGCGACCACGCCCCAGGCGAGGGAGCCGGCCACGAAGACTCCGCCGTACGCGGCGAGGACGCGGCCGAACGCGGCGTCCGGCTGGAGGGTGGCGACGAAGCCGTACACGCCGAGGGCCATCACGCCTGCTCCGATCCAGAGCCAGCCGCGGTGCTCGCGTACGCCCTGCCAGACCAGCCAGGCGCCGCCGATCTCCAGGAGTGCGGCCAGGACGAACAGGAGAGCGGAGCGGGCGATCAGCATGCGGTCACTGTGTCAGGACGCGGTTCGGGCTGGTGGGTGGGTCGGGGCCGCGCCGGTACGTCCGCCCGCATCCGAACGGATCTCGGCAGCGTTTCGAGGTGCGGGCGGGTGCTGATCCGTCCGGCCTGCGGGCATTCGATGTACCGGCACGTCCCCTTCCGTGCGTACCCGGCTGCGGGTGCGGGATCCAGCCCCTACGGCGTTTGAGGAGCGGGGTCCGGGCGGAGCCCCAGGGGTGGGAAGGGGAGGGGCGGAGGAGGCGAAAGAACGCTGGTGGGGTGCGGCGCCGGTTCGGGGGGTGCGGGGCGTGCGGCGTACGATTTTGGCTGGGCTGGTGGAAGGGGGCCGTATGGCCACGGCTGGGGAAGCGCGGGAGCGGCTGCTCGGGGAGCTGGCGGTCGTGTCGCGGCGGTACATGGCCTCGTACGCGCTGTTCAACCAGGCCCTCGCCGACCACGTCGGGCTGCATCCGACGGATGTGCAGTGTGTGAATCTGCTCAGCCTGGAGGCGGGGCCGGTGACCACCGGGCGGATCGCCGAGATGACGGGGCTGACGACCGGGTCCGCCACGCGGCTCGTGGACCGGCTGGAGAAGGCCGGCTATGTCGTGCGGGAGCGCGATGTGGTCGACCGGCGGCGGGTGCTGGTGGCGACCGTGCCGGAGAAGATCGCCGAGTTCGGGCGCATGTGGGAGCGGCTGGGCGGTGGTTGGTACGCCCTGTTCGACGGGCTCGACGACGCCGAGGTCGCGCTGATCATCGGGCACATGCGGCGCACTGTCGACTTCAGCGCCGAACAGGTCGCGCGACTGCGGTCCGGGGACCTTCAGGCGGACTCGGACGAGGCGTCGTAGCGCTCGCGGGACTCGACGACCTCCTCGATGTGGTGTTCCGCCCAGTCCTTGACGGCGGTGAGCAGACCGCTCAGGTTCGCGCCCAGCGGCGTGAGTTCGTAGTCGACGCGGACCGGGACGGACGGGGTGACCGTGCGGGAGACGATGCCGTCGCGCTCCAGTGAACGCAGGGTCTGCGTCAGCATCTTCGGGCTGACGCCGGGGATCCTGCGGCCGAGGTCGCTGTAGCGCATCGGTCCGCCGGCCTCGGCGAGCGCGCTCACGATCAGGCTGACCCATTTGTCGCTGATGCGGTCCAGGAGCTGGTTGGTGGGGCAGCTCTTGAGGAACGCGTCGTACTCGACGCGGGCCTGGTGGCGCCGCTGGGCCGCTGTCGTGGTCGCCATGACGCACCTCCGGGATACGTACGCACCTTCAGGTGCCTACTTACCTTTGGATAGTAACTCTTCCTAGGGTTGTTGCAGCGGGAAAGATACCCGTGGACGACCTACTGATGGGGTGAGCTGGGATGCGTGCAGCGGTTGTGACGTCGTTCGGCGGTCCGGAAGCCGTCGAGATCGTCGAGGTCGCCGTGCCGGAGCCGGGGGCCCGGCAGGTGCGGATCAAGGTGGCGGCGGCGGGGGTCAATCCCGTGGACGCCGGGGTGCGTGCCGGTGTCTTCGGGAACACGGGGAAGCGACTGGGGCTCGGCTGGGACGTGGCCGGCGTCGTGGACGCGGTCGGGGCCGCCTCGGGGTGGAGCGTGGGCGACGAGGTGGTGGCGCTGGCGTACGGGCCGGTCAAGCCCCTCGGTACGCACGCCGATCATGTGGTGGTCGACGCCGACGCGGTGGCCGCGGCGCCTCGCTCGGTCGACGCGGTTCACGCGGCGAGCCTGCCGCTCAACGCCCTGGCGGCCGCCCAGGCCCTGGACGGGCTGGCCCTGGAGCCGGGGCAGAACCTGCTGGTCACCGGGGCCGCGGGGGCGGTCGGCGGGTACGCCGTGCAGCTCGCCTCCCGGCTCGGGGTGAGCGTGACCGCGCTGGCCAGGGAGGGCGACGAGGAGTTCGTGCGGTCCCTGGGGGCGGACCGGTTCGTGTCGGACGGGGTGGCTCCGGGGAGCGTGGACGCGGTGCTGGACGCGGCGATCCTGGGCGCGGACGCGCTGGAGTGGGTGCGGGACGGGGGCGCCTTCATGGGGGTCATCCCGGGGGCCCACCCGGCGTCCGTGCGCGGGGTGCGGACCGGCTCCCTGGAGGTCGCCGCCGACGGGGCCCGGCTCGCGGAGCTGGTGGCGCTCGTCGACGAGGGCGTGCTGACGACCCGGGTCGCCGGGACGTACGCGCTGGACGAGTCCGTCAAGGCGCACGCGCGGCTCGCGGAGGGCGGGCTGCGGGGCCGGCTGGTCCTCGTTCCCTAGCGGGCCCCGCAGTCCTAATGGTGCTGCTCCGGCGCCTTGAGCGGCAGCAGGCGTACGAGGGGGCAGCACAGGAGGGTGATGGCGGCCACGACGGCGAGGCTCACGGTGGTGGCGTGGGTCTCGCCGCCGCCGGTGTGGAAGTAGACGGTGGTGACGGAGGCGGCTCCGATCGCGTTGGCGAGCTGCTGGACCGCGCCGAGCGAGCCGCCCGCGCTGCCGGCCTCCTCGGGTGCGATGTCGCCGATGGTGACGTCGTAGAGCGAGCCGAAGCAGGCGCCCATGCCGAGGCCGATGACGAGCAGCGGGGGGACCAGGGCCCAGCTTCCGGTGTCCGTGCCCAGGACGGCGACCAGGGTGAGGAGATGGGCCGTTCCGGCGAGCGTGACGAGGAAGCCGATGAGGACGAGGCGGCGGCCCAGGCGGCCGATCAGGCGGTAGCAGGCGATCGAGGCGACGACGATGCCCGCCGACAGGGGCATCAGGGCGAGCGCGGCGGCAGCGGGGGAGCGGCCGAGGCCCTGCTGGAGGAAGAGGGAGACGACGTAGAGGAGGCCGGCGACCGCGGCGAAGAAGACGACGCCGATGACCAGCCCCGAGGTGAAGCCGCGGTTGTGCAGGAGGGAGGGCCGGATCAGGGGGTCGGGCGCGGTGCGCTGCCGGTGGCAGAAGGCCGCGAAGAGCGCGAGGCCGGCGGCCAGGGCGAGGACGGGGAGCGTGCTCCAGCCGTGGGCCGCACCCTCGATGAGGCCGGTGAGCAGGGCGAGCATGGTGGCGCCGAGGAGGGCGGAACCGGGGATGTCGACGGTGGTCGTCCGGTCGCCGGTGTCGTGGGGGAGCAGGCGGGCGGCGGCGAGGAGCGCGGCACCGCCGAGGGCGATGTTGATGAGGAACATCGGGCGCCAGCCGAGGCCGCCGAGGTCGGCGTCGACGATGAGTCCGGCGAGGATCGGGCCGCCGACGGCGGACAGGCCCATCACCGGTCCGAACAGGCTGTACGCCTTGCCGATCTGGTTCCGGGGCCAGGTCGCGCCGAGGATGCCGAAGCCCTGCGGGATGACGAGCGCGCCGAAGGCGCCCTGGGCGAGGCGGGCGGTGACGAGGGTTCCCGGTGTCGGGGCGAGGCCGCAGGCGAGGGAGGCGGCGGTGAAGCCGGCGAGGCCGGTCAGGAACAGCCGGCGGCGGCCGTACTTGTCGCCGAGCCGCCCGCCGAGGACGAGCAGGACGCCGAGCGCGAGGGCGTAGGACGCGCCGAGCCACTGGACGAGGGCGGTGCCGCCGCCGAGGTCGTGGGTGATGGTCGGGGCGGCGATGTTCGTGATGGTGCCGTCGAGGAGGTCCAGGACGTCGGCGGCGAGGACGACGCCGAGGATCGCCCAGCGAGTGCGGGCGGGAGGGTGTCGCGTTTCATATGTGTCATGCAGTGTCTGTGTCACGCAGATAAATGTCGGGCATGAGACGGGGTGCGGTCAAGTGGGATTTCCCGACGCGGACCGTCGTGCCCTCGGCCCGGGTGTGGGGTCACGGCGCGGGGCGGCCGTGAGGGGATCGCGGGGCGGGGGTGCTGACGGCCGCGGAATACCTCGGGCGGCGTGACCGTTGGGGGGTGTGGTTGAATAATCAACAACTTGGAGGGTGAGCGACCATGCAGTTCGGGATCTTCAGCGTCGGCGATGTGACTCCGGACCCGACCACGGGCCGGGAGCCGAGCGAGCACGAGCGCATCAAGGCCATGGTCGCCATCGCGCTGAAGGCCGAGGAGGTCGGCCTCGACGTCTTCGCGACCGGCGAGCACCACAACCCGCCGTTCGTGCCGTCGTCCCCGACCACCATGCTCGGCTACATCGCGGCGCGCACCGAGAAGCTGGTCCTGTCCACGTCCACGACGCTGATCACCACCAACGACCCGGTGAAGATCGCCGAGGACTTCGCGATGCTCCAGCATCTCGCGGACGGCCGGGTCGACCTGATGATGGGCCGCGGCAACACCGGGCCCGTCTACCCGTGGTTCGGGCAGGACATCCGGCAGGGCATCAACCTCGCCGTCGAGAACTACGCGCTGCTGCACCGCCTGTGGCGCGAGGACGTGGTGACGTGGGAGGGCAAGTTCCGTACGCCGCTCCAGTCGTTCACGTCGACGCCGCGCCCGCTGGACGGTGTCGCGCCGTTCGTCTGGCACGGCTCGATCCGCTCGCCGGAGATCGCCGAGCAGGCCGCGTACTACGGCGACGGCTTCTTTCACAACAACATCTTCTGGCCCGCCGACCACACCAGGAAGATGGTCGAGCTCTACCGCGAGCGGTACGCGCACTACGGGCACGGCACGGCCGAGCAGGCGATCGTCGGCCTCGGCGGCCAGGTCTTCATGCGACCCAACTCGCAGGACGCCGTAAGGGAGTTCAGGCCGTACTTCGACAACGCGCCGGTCTACGGACACGGGCCGTCGCTGGAGGACTTCACCGAACAGACCCCGCTGACCGTCGGTTCGCCGCAGCAGGTCATCGAGAAGACGCTGGCGTTCCGCGAGTACGCCGGTGACTACCAGCGCCAGCTGTTCCTGATGGACCACGCGGGGCTGCCGCTCAAGACCGTCCTTGAGCAGCTCGACCTGCTCGGTGAGCAGGTCGTGCCGGTGCTGCGCGAGGAGTTCGCCAAGGGGCGGCCGGCCGAGGTGCCGGACGCGCCGACCCACGCGGCCCGGGTGGCCGCCGCCAAGGAAGAGGTGACCGCGGTATGAGGCTCGTCGTCGTCTCGGCGGGACTGAGCGTTCCGTCGTCCACGCGGCTGCTGGCCGACCGGCTGGCGGCGGCGACCGCCGGCCGGGCTCCCGGCACGGTGGACCTGCGGGTCGTCGAACTGCGTGACCTCGCCGTCGAGATCGCCCACAACTTCACCAACGGGTTCCCCGGCCGGGCGCTGTCCGCCGCGATCGACGACGTGACCTCCGCGGACGGGCTGATCGTCGTCACTCCGGTGTTCTCCGCGTCGTACAGCGGGCTGTTCAAGTCCTTCTTCGACGTGCTCGACAAGGACGCGCTGGCGGGCAAGCCCGTGCTGATCGCGGCGACCGGGGGGACCGGGCGGCACTCGCTGGTCCTCGAACACGCGCTGCGTCCGCTGTTCGCGTATCTGCGGGCCGTGGTCGTGCCGACCGGGGTGTACGCGGCGTCGGAGGACTGGGGGGCGGAGGGGCTCGCCGAGCGGGTCGAGCGGGCGGCGGGGGAGTTGGCGTCCCTGATGGCCGCCCTCTCCGGTCCCTCGCCGTCCGGTTCCCCGGCCTCGGCCCAGGTCCCGGCTGCGACCTCGGCTCCGGCCCGGGCGGCATCCGAGGCGGCCGTCCCTGCCCAGGGCGTGTCCGTTCGCGGGGACGGTTTCCAGGTGGTCCCGTTCGCGGAGCAGCTTGCGGCGCTGCGGGTGTAGGGGGTTTCTCGCCCCCGCCGCCCCTGCCCTTCCCGTACCTGGGGCTCCGCCCCGGATCCCGCTCCTCGAACGCCGGAGGGGCTGAATTCTGTCCCGCGGCCGGGAAGTCGCGGGAGGGGTTGCGCCCGACCCGCAACGCACCCGCAGAGCGTGCCTAGCTCTCCACCGTGAAGCCGATCACCGTGCCGCCGCCCTTTCGCGGGTAGGCGAACGGGGTGCCTCCGTGGGCCGTGGAGACCTCGCGGACGATCGACAGGCCGAGGCCCGAGCCGGGGAGACTGCGGGCGTCGGCGGCGCGGTAGAAGCGGTCGAAGACGCGTACGAGGTCGTCGTCGCCGATGCCGGGGCCGCGGTCGAGCACCTCGACGCGGACCGGACCGTGATGGGCGCCCGAGTCCGTGCCGACGCCAAAGTCGCCGGAGTGCCCGCCGCCGGACGGGGCGGGGCCCGTCACCACGACCTCGATTGGAGCCGTTCCGCCCCGGTCGAACTTGGTGGCGTTCTCCACGAGGTTGGAGACCGCGCGCTGCAGCGTGCTCGGGCGGCCGTCGACCTCGGTGTCGCCGGTGGCCCGGACGGTGACGTCCCGGCCGGTGCGGCGGCGCGCGACGATCGCGACGTCCTCGGCGAGTTCGGCGAGGTCGAGTCGCCGTACGGGCTCGGTGTCCGACTGTCCGGCCGCGAGGGCGACGAGCTCGTTGACCAGGTCGGTCAGCTCCCGGGACTCCAGGGCCAGGTCGGCGACGATCTCCTCACGGGCGTCGGGCGGCAGTTCGTCGATCCGGCGCAGCATGGAGATGTTCGTACGCAGGGAGGTCAGTGGCGTACGGAGTTCGTGTCCCGCGTCCTGGACCAGGCGGCGCTGGTCCTCCTCGGACTGGGCGAGGCGGCCGAGCATCCGGTCGAAGGACCGGCCGAGCCGGGCCACCTCGTCGTACCCGGTGACCGGCACCTGGATGCCGAGACGGCCGGTGCGCGCCACGTCCTCGGCGGCCCCGGCGAGCCGCACCAGCCGCCGGGTGATGCGCCGGGCCAGCCACCAGCCGAACAGTCCCGCCGCGATCACGACGGCCCCGACGAATACCAGGGTCCGCTGCTGGAGCTGCCGGAGCAGATCCTCCGTGTCGCTGAACTGCTGGGCGACCTGCACCGCGCCCCGTCCGCCGCCCAGCGAGACGGTCGCCAGCCGGTAGCGGTCGCCGGCGACGTCGACGTTCCTGTGCTGCTCCAGCTTGCCCGCCGTGCCGTCCTCGGCGACCGCCCGGTCGTGGCTGTTCACGGGCAGGGGCGGAACGCCGTGGTCGACGACCACGCCCTGGGGGCCGAGCACCTGAACGACGGTGCGGCTGGGCCGGATGATGTTGTTGAGGGGTCCGTCGTGGTCGGGGTCGGAGGAGGCGAAGTCGCTCGTGTGCAGTGAGTGTTCGCGTACCTGGTCGCGCAGGTCCTGCACCACTCCGGCGAACACCGTCTGCTGGTCGACCCGCACCAGCCGGGCGGCGGCGTCGTAGCTCAGGAACCCGACCAGGACCGTGACGGCGGCGGCGACGGCCGCGAAGGAGACGGTGAAGGTGGTCCGCAGGGAGGACACCTGCCGCAGCCGTCGTCGCACTCAGTCCTCCCTCAGGACGTACCCCACGCCCCGCACGGTGTGGATCAGCGCCGGTCCGCCCGGCACGTCGAGCTTGCGCCGCAGATAGCCCACGTAGACGGCGAGGTTCTTGGAGCCGGGGCCGAAGTCGTAGCCCCAGATCCGGTCGTAGATGGTGGAGTGGTCGAGGACGATGCCCGCGTTGCGGACGAGCAGTTCGAGGAGTTCGAACTCGGTCCGGGTCAGTTCGAGTTCGCGCCGTCCGCGCCAGGCCCGGCGCGCCTGGATGTCCATGCGCAGCCCGGCCGCGGAGATCTGCGCGCCGGACGTCTGGGGTTCCCGGGGCGCGGTCGCCGGTACGTCGTCGAAGGCGCCGCTCCCGGTGCGGCGCAGCAGGGCGCGCAGCCGGGCGAAGACCTCCTCGACGTCGAACGGCTTGACCACGTAGTCGTCGGCGCCCGCGTCGAGGCCGGCGATGCGGTCGGCGGTCTCGACGAGCGCGGTGAGCATCAGGATCGGGGTGCGGTCGCCCTCGGCGCGCAGGACGCGGCACACCTGGAGGCCGTCGATGCCGGGCATCATGACGTCGAGGACGAGGACGTCCGGCGGGGTGCGGTGGGCCTGGGCCAGCGCTTCCACCCCGTCGGCCACGGCCGTCACCTCGTAGCCCTCCAGTGTCAGCGCCCTTTCCAGGGCGTGGCGGATGGCGCGGTCGTCCTCGGCGAGCAGTACGTTCTGGGGCACCCGACCAGTCTGCCAAGCCGTGGGCGGCGTGCGACCTGATGGGCGGGTCCGCGAGCGGTCTTCTTACCGGCCTCTCACTCCTTCCCGGCGTGTCGGACTTGTCCGGAAAGATCCCTGTTATCCATCGGCCGGGGCCGGGTTCAGCCGACGTGCACCCGCGGCCGTCGTTCGCGGTCGGGCTCGGCCTCGCGCAGGACTTCCCGGGTGACGGGGGCGACCTCGCCCTGGCCGAAGAGGAAGAAGCGCAGGAAGTTGGTGAAGGGGTTGCCCTCGGTCCACTCGAAGTAGATGTGCGGGATGCGGCCCGTGGTGTCGCGGACGTGCAGCAGCAGGGCGGCGAGGGCGTTGGGGATGGAGGCGGACTCCAGGGTCAGGACTCGGTAGCGGCCGTGCAGCACTTCGCCGCGTACGTTCATGACCGACTCGAACTCGGAGGGGTCGCTCACGGTGACCTCCAGGAAGACGAAGTCCTCCTGGGGCGGGAGATCGTGGTCGGCGCGGATCTGCTCGATCTTCTCGCGGTACTCGGCTTTGTCGCGCTTGTCGGGCTCGTTGGCGACGAACCGGATCCGCCGGCTCGCGATGTCCCGTACGAACCGCTCGGCCATGTCGTCCATGGTCATGCCGGTGACCCGCAGCTCGAAGGCGCGGGCGAGCCGGGAGAGCAGGGAGACGAGGATGATGCCGGCGATGAAGCAGGCGCCGATCTTCACACCGTCGGGGCGCTCGATGACGTTGACGACGGTCGTGTAGAGGAAGACCACCGAGATGGCGGCGAAGCCGATGGTCCAGTGTTTCTGGCGGGCCTTGCGGGCGGCGATGGTGACGGCGATGGCGGCCGAGCTGATCAGGACGAGGACACCGGTCGCGTACGCGCCGCCCTGCGCGTCGACGTCGGCGTCGAAGATCCAGGTGACCAGGAAGGCGATCAGGGTGAAGACGATCACCATGGGGCGGACCGCGCGGGCCCAGTGCGGGGCCATGCCGTAACGCGGGAGGTAGCGCGGCATGAGGTTCAGGAGCCCGGCCATGGCGGAGGCGCCGGCGAACCACAGGATGCAGATCGTGGAGACGTCGTAGACCGTGCCGAAGGCGTTGCCGAGGTACTCGTGGGCCAGATAGGCGAGGGCGCGGCCGTTGGCCTGGCCGCCCGGCTGGAACTCCTTCGGCGGGATCAGCACGGTGGTGATGAAGCTGGTGACGATCAGGAAGACGCTCATGATCACGGCGGCGGTGGTCAGGAGCTTCTTGGCGCCGCGGATCCGTCCGGCCGGCTTCTCCTCGGTGTCGCTGGTCTCGCCCTCCACGTGCGGCATGACCGCGACACCGGTCTCGAAGCCGGACAGGCCGAGCGCGAGTTTCGGGAAGACCAGCAGGGACACCCCGATCATGGCCAGGACGTTCCCGTGTTCGGCGGTCAGCGCGGTGGTCCAGTCCGTGACGAGGTGCTCGTGGGTGATCACCTCCCAGAGTCCCGAGACGGCGACCACGACGTTGAGCGAGAGGTAGATGCCCACCAGCACCACCGCGACGCCGATCGCCTCCAGGAAGCCCTTGAGGAAGACCGCGCCCAGCAGGGCCACCAGGAACAGGGTGATCACCATCTGCTTGTCGTGCAGCGCGCTGTTCAGATGGGGGTTCTCCACCAGGTGGGTGGAGGCGTCGGCCGCCGAGAGGGTGATGGTGATCAGGAAGTCGGTGGCGGCGAAGCCCAGCAGGGTGAGGACGAACAGCTTGCCCTTCCAGAAGGAGAGCAGGCGTTCCAGCATCGCGATGGAGCCCTCGCCGTGCGGGCTCTCCTCCGCGACGCGGCGGTAGACGGGCAGTGCGCCCGCCAGGGTGACGATGACGAGCACGACGGTCGCCACGGGGGACAGCAGTCCGGCCGCGAGGGCGGCGATGCCCGGCTGGTAGCCGAGGGTGGAGAAGTAGTCGACGCCGGTCAGGCACATGACGCGCCACCAGCGCTGTCCCTTGTGCACGGGGGCGGGCTGGGCCGGGCCCGGCAGTTGGCGGCCCTTGGTCTTGCCCATGTCGGACAGGCCTTCCAGCATCCACGCCCGCAATCGGCTCGGCGGGGCGGGCTCGGTGCTGGCCATCGGTGACTCTCCTGACGTACGGCTCTTCGAACGGTTGTGGCCATCGAGGAGACGGCGCCCATCAGCGTATGCAGAGAGTGATCCCCGGGCCCACGCGTCAGGGGGGCCCAGGCGTCAAGCTTGCGTTAAGACCGCCTGGTCGCGCATCACGGGGGCGCCAAGAGGTGGAGTCGCGAACTCCGGTTCAGGTGTCGGCCGGCCTGGCCCCCTCCAGGTCCAGGGACCGCCGCAACCGCCTGCGGGCGGTGTCGCTGACGCGGTGCTCGTCGTCGGGGTCTGGAGTTCGGCGCCCTCGACGGCGATCAAGCCGCGGCGCGGCTGCCGGTGGACGACGTCGGCCGTCGAGGCGGTGTCAATGGTCCTGGCGCTGCCGCGGAGGCACCGGCGGCTCTCCCCGGCGGACGGATCCCGGGGCACGGGCCGCCGGCCGGTCGGCGTGGGCCGAGGAGGTGAGCTGCCAGGGCACGCTCGTGACCATCACGCCCGGGGTGAAGAGCAGCCGGTTCTTGAGCCACAGGGCGGACTGGTTGTGGAGGAGGTTCTCCCACCAGTGGCCGACGACGTACTCGGGGACGAAGACGGCGACGACGTCGCGGGGGCTCTCGCGGCGTACCGAGCGGACGTACCCGACGACCGGCTTGGTGATCTCGCGGTAGGGGGAGTCGACGATCTTCAGGGGTACGTCGATGCCGTACTCCTCCCAGCGCCCGCGCAGCTCGGCCGTCGCCTCCGGGTCGACGGAGACCGTCAGCGCCTCCAGCCGGTAGGGGTGGACGGCGTGCGCGTAGGCGAGGGCCCGCAGCGTCGGCTTGTGCAGCGTGGACACGAGCACGATCGCGAACACCCGGCTGGGCGGCACGAGTTCCTCGTGCGGGTCGGTCACCGCCAGCTCGGCCGCCGTGCTGTCGTAGTGACGTCTGATCGCGCGCATCGTCACCCACAGCACGCTCGCCGCGAGGACGGCCAGCCACGCGCCCTGGGTGAACTTGGTGGTCAGGACGATGAGGAGGACGAGTCCGGTGACGACCGAGCCCACCGCGTTGATCACGCGCGCGGTGTGGTGGCGGCGGCGCGCGGCGGCGTCGGGCTCGGCGCGCAGTTCGCGGTTCCAGTGCCGCACCATGCCGAGCTGGGAGAGCGTGAAGGAGGTGAACACGCCCAGGATGTAGAGGTGGATGAGGCTGGTGACGTTCGCCCGGTAGCCCCACAGCAGCAGGCCCGCGACGATCGCGAGGGCCAGGATGCCGTTGGAGAAGGCCAGCCGGTCCCCGCGGTTGTGCAACTGGCGCGGTAGATAGCGGTGTTGGGCGAGGATGGAGGACAGCAGCGGGAAGCCGTTGAAGGCCGTGTTCGCGGCCAGGATCAGGACGAGGGCCGTCACGGCCTGGATGAAGTAGAAGCCGAGGCTCCGCTCCCCGCCGAACACCGCCGCCGCGATCTGCGCGATGACCGTGCGCTGGGTGTAGGTGGCGCAGTCGCCGCCCAGCCCGGTGAGCCGGCAGGAGTCGTCGGTGATGTGCACCTTGGAGACCAGCGCCAGCGTGGTGACGCCGACGAACATGACGATCGCGAGGCCGCCCATCGCCGCCAGCGTGGTGGCCGCGTTGCGCGACTTGGGCCTGCGGAACGCCGGGACGCCGTTGGAGATCGCCTCCACGCCGGTCAGCGCCGTACAGCCGGAGGAGAACGCGCGCAGCACGAGCATCAGCAGGGCCAGGCCCGCGAGGTGCGCGTCGGCGGGGTCCGGCGTGACACCGTAGGCGGCGCTCTCGGCGACCGGCGGGTCCCCGAGGAGGTACCGGATCAGCCCGGTGACCACCATGATCAGGACGCCGCCGATGAACAGATAGGTCGGCGCGGCGAAGGCCCGTCCCGACTCGCGCACCCCCCGCAGATTGATGGCCGCCAGCAGCGCGACGAAGACCAGCGCCATCAGGACCCGCTGGTGGGCGAGGCCGGGGATCGCCGAGATGATGTTGTCGACGCCTGAGGCCACCGAGACGGCCACCGTCATGACGTAGTCGACCAGCAGCGACGCGGCGACGACCAGTCCGGCCGAGGGGCCCAGGTTCGTGGACGCGACCTCGAAGGAGCCGCCGCCGCTCGGATAGGCGTGCACCACCTGCCGGTACGACAGCACCACGACGGCCATCAGGGCCACCACCGCGCCCGCGATCCACGGCGTGAAGTGCAGATACGCCAGTCCGCCGAGGGTGAGGACGAGCAGGATCTCCTGCGTCGCGTACGCCACGGACGACAGCGGGTCGGAGGCGAAGATCGGCAGGGCCAGCCGTTTGGGCAGGAGCGTCTCGGTCAGTTCCTCGCTGCGCATCGCCCGGCCGATCACCAGGCGTTTGAGGATCCCCGTCACGTTGAGCACGGGCGGAGGGTAAGCCCGAGGAGGAAGGGCGGGCGGCCCCGACACTCAGTCCAGCCCCGACACCTTGAACACCGTCCGCGCCGTCTCACGGTCGATCCGCTCCGAGACGCGGCGCAGCGCCGTCTCCCCGCAGGTGAGGGAGCCGCGCAGCGCGGAGACCCGGGCGTCCTCGTCCAGGCGGTGCCACAGCTCCGGGCTGGCGACCAGCACACGCGGGTCGATCTCCAGGCGCGCGCCGGAGGTGTCGCGCAGCACGAGCCGCTGCCCTACGCCGTCCAGGCAGCGCACGGACACCAGACGGTCGGTCCGTACCCGCCGGGTGCCGAGCGGCCCGCGCGAGGTCAGCCAGCCCTCGCCCGCGGCGATCCGGGTGGGGCACAGGACGGCGAAGAGCAGCGCCGCGAGCGTGAACCACAGCAGGGCGCGCGGGGCGGTGAGGGTGCCGGCGGCGCCGTCGATCAGCAGCAGGAGGGCGAGGAGCGCGGCCGCGCAACGCAGCGAGCTGCGCAGGTCCCGGGCCCAGAGAAGGTCGTGCGCGACCTCCTCGGCCGGTGGGGGCACCTCGGCCGCTGCGCACGGATCGTCGCGGCGTTCCATACGTCCGACGGTAGTGAGCCGCGGGGCCGGATGCGGTGTGCCTTGACGGGTCTTTGATGGGCCGTGGTGTCAACGTTGCGTCAAGGAGGGGAGATCGGCGCGAGGATCCCGCGAGGTGTGGCCGCGCGGGTCCGGGGCCGGGGACGACCTGGGCGCGGCCGCACACCGCACCGCACCGCCCGCCGCACACCGCCCGCCGGGTCAGACGAGGTGGGCGAAGACCACCAGGTTGTCGGTGTAGTCCCTGACGGTGCGGTCGTAGGTGCCCGCGCAGGTGATGAGGCGGACCTCGGCGTCGGGTGTGTCGGCGTACACACGGTCGTCGGGGAACTCGTTCTTGGCGAAGGTCTCCGCGCTGTCGACGACGAAGGACGCTGTCCGTCCGTCGGACCGCTCGACACTGAACTTGTCGCCCCTCTTCAGCTCGCCGAGACCGGCGAACACGGCGGCGGAGGTCGTCGTGTCGACGTGCCCGGCGATGATCGCCGCACCCGTCTCACCGGGGGAGACACCCTTGGCGTACCAGCCGACCAGGTTCGTGTCGCTCGCTGGCGGGGGCTGGAGTTTGCCCGTGGCGTCGATGGCGAGTTCGGTGAAGGGCGCGTCCACCGAGATCTTGGGAATGAGCAGACGGGTCGGCTCGGCTCGCGGGAGATGCTTCCTGGCCGGGCGGTCGTTCGAGGGCGAGGCCGAGGACCCGGCCGAGTGCGAGGGCGCGGGGGCCGCGGCGGCCCGGGACGTGGGGGAGGGGCCGGACGGTTCGTCGTGGCGGTGGAGCAGATTCGTGGCCAGCAGGACCGCGATACCGGCGCACCACACGACCCACGTCGCACGACGCCGGGATCTCCGCTCGGGCGACGCGTACGGGGTCTCGGCAGGAGAGGACAACCGGGCTGCCATCGGGCACCACCTCATCGGGTCGGGGCAGCAGAGCGGACTGGGCGGAAGCATCAGGAGCATCGAGAGCGGCGAGAGCAGCAAAACAGAGCAGGGCCCGCAAGAGCAGAAGAAACGCGGCGGAAGCCAGGGCGGGACGAGCCGCAGGGGCGGCAGGAGCGACAGAAGACGGGTCGGCAACGGGTGTGGGAGCCGGGAGGGGGAGAGCGGGTCGGGGTGGGAGGGGGAGACCGGCCGGGCCGCCACGGGGTGGGTGGGTGGCGGCCCGGACCGCTATGTCGTCAGGCATGGTCAGGCCACACCGCCCTGCGCGCTTCTACGGCGCAGCATGTACACGCCCGCGGCTGCGAGGCCCAGGACCCCGATTCCGCCGGCCGTGACACCCGACGACGTGGCGAGACCGCCGCCGCCGGTGTGCATGCCGCCGTGGGGCTTGTCCTGGTCCTCCTTGCTGCTCGGGTCCCACGAGCCCTTGTCCTGCCCGGAGCCCCAGGATCCCTTGTCCTGCCCGGAGTCCCAGGAGCCGCTGCTGTCGGAGCTCGACGAGCCCTTGTCCTTGTAGGTCTCCGGGTCGTACCGCTTGTCGCCCTTGGACGAGTCGTCCGTCTTGACGGACATCAGCGCACCGCCACCGGTGTGCACGCCGCCTTCCGGCTTCTCGTGGCTCCAGGAACCCTTGCCGTGGTCGCTGTCCTTGTCGTGCTCCTTGCCGTATCCGGAGTCTTCCTTCTCCTTGCCGTATCCGGAGTCCTCCTGCTCCTTCCCGTATCCGGAGGACCCCTGCTCCTTGCTGGAGGAGGAGGAAGGGGAAGAGGAGGAGGACGAAGAGGAGTCGTCGTGGCCCCAGTCGCCGGCCGAGACGGCGTGGGCGCCGGGGGCGGCGATCGCGAGAGCGGCGGTGGCCGTCGCGGTGGCCAGGAGCATGCGGGCAGATCGCATTGTCGAGTCCTTCCGTCGGGATCGGGCAGCTGACCTCTTGTCAGCGGAAAAGAACCCGGCCCGACGTGATCCACCGTCAAGCCGAACTGCTCCGCGCACCACCTGGGAAGCGCACCCGGCCGCCGGCCGAGGCCCCGCCGGCCGGCCGCCCCGATGGCCGCCCGGCGCCGGACCGGCATCGCTGACCTGCTGATTCACCGCGCGAGCCCGATGGTTTTCGGTCCTGGGCGGCGCCTCGCGCATGACCCGATCGGCGGCGACTCGTCTGCCCGCCCTGATGCGTGGCAGGTACGGCTCGGCGTCAGATCCCGTTGCCCCAGCGGCTTTTGTCCTTTGTGGAGTCATGAAGACTTATGGGCGAGTCGTGTCCTCCGACGTCTCAAGGTGCCTGTAGGTTCACCCGCCGAGGCACCCGCCGAGGCACCCGCCCGGTCACCTTTCCCGGCTCCCCGGCTCCCCTGACCTCCGGCTCAGTCCTGACTCCGGCCTCGCTCCTGGCCCGGCCTCCCGCCTGGCACACTGATCGGCTGTGCGGGCGAGAGGGGCGATCATGAGTGACGGTCGGAAGATCACGGTGGTGACCGGCGGCAGCCGCGGTATCGGCGCCGCCGTGTGCCGGCGGCTGGCACTGGAGGGCCATGACGTCGTCATCGGCTACCGGTCCGATCGCGCGGCGGCCGAGACGGTGGCGGACGCCGTGGTGGACGCGGGCCGGCGCTGTCTGCCGGTGGCCGTGGACACCTCCGACCCGGCCGCGGTCGACGGGCTCTTCGACGCGGCGGCCGAACTCGGCCCGGTCACCGGCCTGGTGAACAACGCCGGTGTCAGCGGGCCCAACGGACCACTGGCCGAAGCCGACCCCGAGGGCATGCGGGACGCCCTCACGGTCAACGTCCTGGGCTATCTGCTCTGCGCGCGCCGCGCCGTACGGGAGATGGCGGCGTCCGGCGGGGGAGCGATCGTCAACATCTCGTCCGCCGCGGCGACCCTCGGCAGCCCCGGTCAGTACGTCCACTACGCCGCCTCCAAGGCGGCCGTCGACGCCCTGACCGTCGGCCTGTCCAAGGAGGTGGCCGCCGACGGGATCCGGGTGAACTGCGTCGCCCCCGGCACCGTCTGGACCGACTTCCACGAGGACCCGCAGCGCCCGGCCCGGGTGGCCGCCGTCGTCCCCATGGGCCGCGCGGGCAGGCCGGAGGAGATCTCCGGCGCGGTGGCCTGGCTCCTGTCGGACGACGCCTCGTACACGACGGGCGCGGTGCTCAGGGTCGCGGGCGGGATGTAGGAGCATCCGCCGGGGACCAGGGATGTGGCTCGACGCCGGTCACGGCCCTGCGGACCTGAGCGGAGCCCGAGCGAGCCCGAGCGTGATCCCGGGCCGGAGCCGGAGCCGACGCATGATCGGCTCAGTGCTCAGTGCTCAGGGCCACACCAGGCAATAAGGCTGATGCCCCGCCTCGTGCAGGCGGTGTGAGAAGTCCTGCCATTCGTGCAGCAGCTGGTAGACGTTGAAGGCGTCGCGCGGGCCGCCCCGGTCGGGGACGGTGGACCAGATGAAGGCCGCCGCTCCGACGGCCTCCTCGCCTATCCCGCGCAACGGGTCGACGACGGTCATCGGGAGCTTGACCACGGCGTAGTCGGGGTGCAGGACGACCAGTTCGAGCGGCGGCACCTTGTGCAGGGGAACGCCTTCTATGCCGGTGAGGACCATCGCGGCCATCGTCTCCGGCTTGATCTTGGTGAACATGCCGTTCATGCCCAGCTCGTCGCCGCCGAGTTCCTCGGGGCGCATCGAGATCGGGACCCGGGCCGCCGTCGCGCCGTCCGGCGCGCCGAAGTATTTGTACGTCACCCCCACCCGGCCACCATTCCCGCTCTCCGCCCGCAGTCGTTCGACCGCGCGATCGATCCGCTCGGGCTCGCTCTGCGAGCCCTGTGCCTGTCCCGCTCTCGTCCCGGCGGCTTCCTCCGCCTCGCGCCGGTGCTTCCCCCGCCGGGCACGCCGAGGGTTGAGGTCATCGGTCCCCTCGCCCAGTCCGCCACCGCGATGCATATCTCCACCCGACTGCTTTTCTAAGTCGCGAGACCCCCGCCACGCAACCCGATCATCGTGACAGTGACCTCCCCCACGGTCGCACGCCGAAACGTGCGCCGAAACACCTGTCCGCGGGATCTTCGCGGCCCCTGAACACAGTCGTTCATGTGAGCTGTCCGTTCGTAGCCCCAGTTTCGCAGATGGCCGGGGGAAGGAACCGGTTCGTCGTGCAGGGCTCCGTCACACCGGCTCCGCGATGGCCGGGATCATTCCTCTGTGGAGCCGTACGTCGGGCCGGGTTCATCCGTTCACGGTGCCCCGTTCTTCCCCTCACGGCTCCCCGTGGCCCCTGGCCTACCCTGAGAAGGTCACTAGCCCCCCGGAGTCGGAGACGTCGCAGGTCATGACCGAACTGCCTTATCCCTATGCAGCCCCAGCCTCGCAGTCGCTGTTCGACCGTGCGACGGCCGTCACGCCAGGTGGCGTGAATTCTCCGGTGCGCGCCTTCCGCGCCGTGGGCGGTACGCCCCGGTTCATGGTGTCCGGTGCCGGTCCGTACCTGACCGACGCCGACGGCCGCGAGTACGTCGACCTCGTCTGTTCCTGGGGTCCGATGATCCTCGGGCATTCCCACCCCGAGGTCATCGCCGCCGTTCAGGAGGCCGTCTCGCGCGGCACGTCCTTCGGCACGCCCGGTGAGGGGGAGGTCGCCCTCGCCGAGGAGATCGTCGCCCGCGTCGAGCCCGTCGAGCAGGTCCGGCTCGTCTCCAGTGGCACCGAGGCGACCATGTCGGCCATCCGGCTCGCCCGCGGGTTCACCCGGCGGACGAAGGTGATCAAGTTCGCCGGCTGCTACCACGGGCACGTCGACTCGCTGCTCGCCGCGGCGGGCAGCGGGCTGGCCACCTTCGCGCTGCCCGACACGCCCGGTGTCACCGGCGCCCAGGCCGCCGACACCATCGTGCTGCCCTACAACGATCTCGAAGCCGTGCAGGCCGCCTTCCACGCGCACCCCGGGGAGATCGCCTGTGTGATCACCGAGGCCTCGCCCGGAAACATGGGTGTGGTGCCTCCGGCGCCCGGCTTCAACCAGGGCCTCAAGGACGCCTGCGCGAAGAACGGCGCCCTCTTCGTCTCCGACGAGGTCATGACCGGCTTCCGCACCAGCAGGGCCGGGTGGTACGGGATCGACGGCGTGCGCCCCGACCTGATGACCTTCGGCAAGGTGATGGGCGGCGGCTTCCCGGCCGCCGCGTTCGGTGGCCGTGCGGACGTCATGGCGCACCTCGCGCCGGCCGGGCCGGTGTACCAGGCGGGCACGCTCTCGGGCAATCCCGTCGCGACCGCCGCCGGGCTCGCGCAGCTGCGGCTGCTCGACCAGGCCGCGTACGACAAGGTCGACGCCGTCTCGGAGCGGATCCGGACGCTGGTGACCGAGGCGCTCGCCAAGGAGGGTGTGACCCACCGCCTGCAGAGCGCCTCCAACATGTTCTCCGTCTTCTTCACGGGACGTGAGGTGCGCGACTACGAGGGCGCGAAGGCGCAGGAGTCCTTCCGCTACACCGCGTTCTTCCACTCGATGCTGGCGCAGGGCGTGTATCTGCCGCCGTCCTCGTTCGAGTCGTGGTTCGTGTCGACGGCCCATGACGAGAAGGCGGTTCAGCGGATCGCCGACGCCCTTCCGGCGGCGGCGCGGGCAGCGGCGGAGGCCACGGCATGAGCGAGACCATCGGTACGACCGGCAGCGCCGGCAGCGACGACATCACCGTCGTCCACCTGATGCGGCACGGCGAGGTCGCCAACCCGAACGGGGTGCTCTACGGGCGGCTGCCCGGGTACCACCTGTCCGAGCTCGGACGGCGGATGGCCGACCGGGTGGCCGAGCACCTCACCTCGCGCGATGTCACGCACGTCGTGGCCTCGCCGCTGGAGCGGGCGCAGGAGACGGCCACGCCGATCGCGAAGGCCCACGGGCTCGACCTGGCGACCGACGGGCGGCTCATCGAGGCCGACAACGTCTTCCAGGGCAAGACCTTCGGTGTCGGGGACGGCGCGCTGCGGCGACCGGAGAACTGGAAGCACCTCGTCAACCCGTTCAAGCCGTCCTGGGGCGAGCCTTACGTCGACCAGGTCGTCCGGATGATGGGGGCGCTGGACGCGGCCAAGGACGCGGCGCGCGGCCACGAGGCGGTGCTGGTGAGTCATCAGCTGCCGATCTGGATCGTGCGCAGCTACGCGGAGAAGCGGCGGCTGTGGCACGACCCGCGCAAGCGGCAGTGCACGCTGGCGTCCCTGACCACCTTCACCTACCGCGGCGACAAGATCGTGTCCGTGGGCTACACCGAGCCCGCGCGCGATCTGGTGCCGGCTCATCTCCTCGCGGGCGCCAAGCCGGTGAAGGGCAAGGACAAGGCGTTCGGGGCCTGACGGTCGAAAGCGAAGAGCCGGGCCAAATGGGCTTATCTTCGTAAAATCATATAAATCTTCGCGCGTTAAAGGGAACCCGCGACTTCATCGCGCCCTCTCATGGGATACAAGCTGAGAGTCAGCTGAGAGGGTGCGATGAAAAGAGGACCGTATGCGCGACGTCAGCCGAAGGGGAATGATCGGCCTCGGTGCGGGTGCGGCGACCGCGCTCGGACTCGCCGCGTGCGGCACCACCTCGGGCAAGGAAGCCAAGCGGCATCCTGCCCCTTCCGCCACGGGCGGCACCGGCCGGCCCGGCGCCCCGAAGAAGCCGGCCGCACGTCTCATCGGCGACGGCTCCACCGCCTACACCGGCAAGCAGCCGCGCCAGCCCCAGGCCCCGGTGCCGCTGGAACCCGGTGAGACCCCGCCGCAGTTCGTGGTCTTCTCCTGGGACGGCGCGGGAGAGGTCGGCACCGGTCTCTTCGACCGCTTCCTCCGGCTCGCCAAGGAGAACGACGCGCACATGACGTTCTTCCTCTCCGGGCTGTATCTGCTGCCCGAGTCGAAGAAGCGCGCGTACGACCCGCCCAACAACCCCCGCGGCGCCTCGGACATCGGCTACCTGAGCGACGAACACGTCCGGTCCACCCTGAAGCTGGTCCGTCAGGCCTGGCTCGACGGACACGAGATCGGCACCCACTTCAACGGCCACTTCTGCGGCGGCTCCGGCTCGGTCGGCAACTGGACGCCCCGGCAGTGGCGCAGCGAGATCGACCAGGCCAAGTCCTTCGTCACCGAGTGGCGCACCAACACGGGCTGGACCGACCTGCCCCCGCTGCCCTTCGACTACGAGAAGGAACTCATCGGCGCCCGCACCCCGTGCCTGCTCGGCCAGAACAACCTGCTGCCCGCCGCCAAGGAGCTCGGCTGGCGCTACGACGCCTCCTCGCCCGGCGGTGTCCAGCGCTGGCCGCAGAAGAAGGCGGGGCTGTGGGACCTGCCGCTGCAGGCGATGCCCTTCCCCGGTCACCGCTTCGAGGTCCTGTCGATGGACTACAACATCCTCGCCAACCAGTCCGTCAACTCCACCCGGGCGCCCTCGTACAACTACCCGGGCTGGCGCACCCAGGCGGCAGAGTCGTACGTATCGGGATTCAAGCGGGCGTACGAGACGAATCGGGCCCCCTTCTTCATCGGCAACCACTTCGAGGACTGGAACGGCGGCATCTACATGGACGCCGTGGAGCACGTGTTCACCCACGTCGCCCGGGAGAAGGAAAAGGGCTCCGACGTGCGCATGGTCTCCTTCCGTCAGTTCGTGGACTGGCTGGACGTGCAGCGGCCCGAGGTGCTGGCGAAGCTCCAGTCCATGGACGTGGCGGAGCAGCCGGACGGGGGCTGGCACTCCTTCCTCCGGGGGCAGGCCGCCTGAAATGCGGGTTTCCACCCGCAAGGGGGGTGCGGAAGATCCCCGAAACGGGCATGCGAAACTTTTCACATGAGTGCCGCCTGCCGCGCAGACCAGCGCCCGAACCGCACCCGCGCCGCCCTGTACACCGCAGGGGCCGCCGTCGCCGCGCTCGTCCTGTCCGCGTGCGGATCCGGCGGTACCTCCGGCGGCGCGGGCAACAGCAACTACGTCTCCGGCAAGGACGGCATCTCCACCGTCGCCCAGGGGTCCCGCGACACCGCGCCGGACCTCTCGGGCACGACCATCGACGGCAAGCAGCTCGACGTCGCGGACTACAAGGGCAAGGTCGTCGTCCTCAACATCTGGGGCTCCTGGTGCCCGCCGTGCCGCGCCGAGACTCCGAACCTGGTCAAGGTCGCCAAGGAGACCGCCGGGCAGGGCGTGCAGTTCGTCGGCATCAACACCCGTGACCCCAGCACCGACCTGGCCAAGGCCTTCGAGAAGCAGCAGGACGTCCCGTACCCCAGCCTGTACGACCCGACCGGCAGGCTGATGCTCCGTTTCAAGAAGGGCACGCTCAACCCGCAGACGATCCCCTCCACGCTCGTCATCGACCGGGACGGGAAGATCGCGGCCCGTACGCTGCAGGCGCTGAGCGAAGGCAAGCTGCACGAGATGCTCGACCCCATCCTCGCGGAGAAGTGACCGGCGTGTCCCTTCTCCTGTCGTCCGCGAACCTCGCCGCCCCGACCGGCATGAACACCACGGTCTACAGCGGCGCCCTGCTGCTCGCGCTGCCGATCGCCGTGCTCGGCGGGCTCGTCTCCTTCTTCTCGCCGTGCGTCCTGCCGCTCGTGCCCGGCTACCTGTCGTACGTCACCGGAGTGAGCGGTACGGATCTGGCGGAGGCCAGACGCGGTCGGATGGTCGCGGGGGCCAGCCTGTTCGTGCTGGGCTTCACCGCCGTGTTCGTCTCCGGCGGCGCGCTGTTCGGGTACTTCGGCTCGACGCTGCACGAGTACAACGGCACGCTCAGCAAGGTCCTCGGTGCCCTGATGATCGCGTTGGGTGTGTTCTTCATGGGGCTGATGCCCTGGCTCACCCAGCGCGAGTTCCGCTTCCACCGGCGGCCGGTGACAGGGCTCGCGGGCGCGCCGATACTGGGTGCGCTCTTCGGTATCGGCTGGACGCCGTGCCTGGGCCCGACACTCACCTCCGTCAACATGCTCTCCATGGACCAGGCGAGCGCCGGGCGCGGGGCCATACTGACCGTCGCCTACTGCCTCGGTCTGGGAGTGCCCTTCGTGCTCGCCGCGGTCGCCTTCCGCAAGGCGCTCGGGGCGTTCGGCTGGGTGAAGCGCCACTACACCTGGGTGATGCGGATCGGCGGCGGAATGATGATCGTGACCGGCCTGCTCCTGCTCACCGGTGCCTGGGACGGCATCGTGCAGCAGATGCAGACCTGGTCCGACGGCTTCACGGTAGGGATCTGATCCATGAGCACGACCGACACCGGCAACACGTCCGAGTCCCCCGCGACGCCGGAGGACGACGGCGCGCCGGACCCGGCGAGCACCAAGCGGCACATCGGGGTGAGCGCCGACGGCGAACTCGGCGAGGCCGGGTCGCAGTTGTCCACCGCGCCCGTCGAGACGGCGGTGCCCGGCTCCTTCGGCGGCACCCGCAAGCCCGGCGCCGCGGGGTGGCTCGCCTGGACCGCCCGCGAGGTGACCGGCTGGGCCCGCTGGTTCTGGCGCCAGCTCACGTCGATGCGGGTCGCGCTGATCCTGCTCTTCCTGCTGTCGCTCGGCGCCATCCCCGGATCGCTGATCCCCCAGTCCGGGACCGACGCCCAGAAGGTGGCGGACTTCAAGGCCGCGCACAGCGTCCTCGGACCCGTCTACGACAAGCTCGGGCTGTTCCACGTGTACAGCTCGGTGTGGTTCTCCTCGATCTACATCCTGCTGTTCGTCTCGCTCATCGGCTGCATCGTGCCCCGCACCTGGCAGTTCGTCGGACAGCTTCGCGGCCGTCCGCCGGGTGCCCCCAAGCGGCTGACCCGGCTGCCCGCGTACGCGACCTGGCGCACCGCTGCCGAGCCCGAGCAGGTGCGCGAGATCGCGCTCGCGGTGCTCAAGCAGAAGCGGTTCCGGGCGCACATCGAGAAGGACGCCGTCGCCGCGGAGAAGGGCTATCTGCGCGAGACCGGCAACCTGCTCTTCCACATCGCGCTGATCGTGATGCTCGTCGCCTTCGCCTGGGGCCAGCTCTTCAAGTCCGAGGGCGACAAGCTGATCGTCGAGGGCGACGGCTTCTCCAACACACTGCTGTCCTACGACGACTTCAAGTCCGGCAACCTCTTCAGCACCGACGACCTGACGCCGTTCAGCTTCGACCTGAAGAACTTCACCGGCACCTACGAGCGGACCGGCCCCAACAAGGGCACACCCCGCACGTACCAGGCGGCCGTCACCTACAGCGTGGGCGCCTACGGCAAGGACGAGAAGACGCTCATCAAGGTCAACGAGCCGCTGGTGATCGGTGACACGAAGGTCTATCTCACCGCCCACGGCTACGCGCCCACCGTGACCGTCCGGGACGGCAGGGGCAAGGTCGTCTTCCACGACGCCGTGCCGCTGCTGCCGCTCGACTCCAACGTCACCTCGCAGGGCGCCGTCAAGGTCATGGACGGCTACAGGAACGCGCAGGGCAAGAGCGAACAGCTCGGCTTCTCCGCCTTCTTCGTGCCGACGTTCGCCGGGGCGGGCAAGGGCGACATGTTCTCCCAGTTCCCCGCGCTCGACTATCCCGTGCTCGCGCTGAGCGGCTTCCACGGCAGCCTCGGCGTCGACGCGGGCCTGCCGCAGAACGTCTACCAGCTCGACCCGGACCACATGAAGCAGTTCAAGGACGCCAAGGGCGCGATCGTCAAGGCGCGGCTGCGGCCGGGCGAGACGATGACGCTGCCGGACGGCGCCGGGTCGATCACCTTCGACAAGGACATCAAGGAGTGGGCGAACTTCCAGGTCACCCAGCAGCCCGGCAGTGACTGGGCGCTGGCCGGGGCGTTCACCGCGATCCTCGGACTCGCCGGGTCGCTGTTCATCCAGCGCCGCCGGGTCTGGGTGCGGGCGACCACCGGCCCCGACGGGGTCACCGTCGTGGAGATGGCCGGCCTCGGCCGCAGCGAGTCCGCGAAGCTTCCCGAGGAGCTCGGCGACCTGGCCGCGCTCGTGCACGAACAGGCTCCCACCAAGCCCGACGAAGACGCGGCACCCACCGACGCCGACGCCGAACCCCCCGTACCCGCCGCTGAAGGGTCCAAGAAGCAGTGACGCTCGCCACCGCACACGACCTGGGCGCCGTGACCGATCTGGCCACCGCGACCAACGAACACCTCGCCAACATCAGCAACACGCTGATCTACTCCGCGATGGCCGTCTACACCCTGGCCTTCTTCGCCTTCATCGCCGAGTGGCTCTTCGGCAGCCGCAGCAAGGTCGCCCGCACCGCCAACGCGCTCACCGCGAACGGCGCGAAGGCGGCCACGGCGGCCCCGGAGGTCACCGTGCAGAAGGCCGGCGGCACCGCCGTGCTGGAGCGGCCCAAGGTCGTCACCCGGTCCGCGGCGGGCGCGCGGGACGTGCCCGACGGGCCCGGCGCGCACGGCGGTGACGAGCAGGGGGACCTCTACGGGCGGATCGCCGTGTCCCTCACCGTGCTGGCCTGGGCCGTCGAGGCGGCCGGTGTGCTCGCCCGCGCGATGTCCGTGGGCCGTGCCCCGTGGGGCAACATGTACGAGTTCAACATCACCTTCTCCACCGTCGCCGTCGCGGTCTTCCTCGTCCTGCTCGCGCTGAAGAAGAACGTCCGCTGGCTCGGCCTCCCGCTGATCACCACGGTCCTCCTCGACCTCGGTCTCGCCGTCACGGTCCTGTACACCGCGAGCGACCAGCTGGTTCCCGCGCTGCACTCGTACTGGCTGTACATCCACGTCTCGACCGCGATCCTGTGCGGCGCCGTGTTCTACGTGGGCGCCGTCGGCACGGTGCTCTACCTCTTCAAGGACTCGTACGAGAACAAGCTGGTGAACGGCGGGCAGCCCGGCCGGTTCGCCACCTCCGTCATGGAGCGGCTGCCCGCCGCGGCCTCGCTCGACAAGTTCTCCTACCGCGTGAACGCCGCCGTCTTCCCGCTGTGGACGTTCACGATCATCGCGGGCGCGATCTGGGCGGGCGACGCCTGGGGCCGCTACTGGGGCTGGGACCCCAAGGAGACCTGGGCGTTCATCACCTGGGTCGCCTACGCCTGCCACCTGCACGCTCGGGCCACGGCCGGCTGGAAGGGCCGCAAGGCCGCCTACATCGCCCTGATCGCCTTCGGCTGCTGGCTGTTCAATTACTACGGCGTCAACATCTTCGTCGGCGGCAAGCACTCCTACGCGGGAGTCTGACCCGCCCGGACACGCCAAGGCCGGCCCCGGTGACCTCGGTCACCGGGGCCGGCCTTCGTCGACGCGCGGGGTGCCGCCGGCGGTCAGCGGCGGCAGTGAGAGGAGCAGCGCCCGTGAGGACGGCGAGGTGCCGGGCCGCCAGCCGGTCTCCCGGGCCGCCTCGGGCAGGGCGAGCCGCCCCGCGTTGCGCAGCGCCGGATGCGCGTAGCCCCGTAGCGCGGCGAAGAACACGGCCTGGTCCCCGATGCCGTCGGCGCGGTCGCGCAGGACCGGTTCCAGGAGTCCGAGGCCCGCGGGTTCCTGCACGTTGTCGATCAGCAGGACCGGGCGTCCGTGCCGGTGCGAGCGCTGCACCACCCCCGTGTAGGCGTCGTCGAGGTCGGCCAGCAGCGCCCGTACGAGATGGCGTTCGGCGTGCCTGCGGGAGGCGCCGCCCGCCGCGAAGTGCCGGGAGAGCAGGATCAGAGCGAGTTTGGGGCTGCCGTCCGCGTTCGGGTAGTCCCGGTACCAGGCGGCGGCCCTGCGCAGCCGGCGGTGGGCAGGGGAGACGCCCTCCGTGAACGCCTCCAGGGTCGCCTCGATGATCGGCTCGACCACCGGACCCGTCCCGTTCGTCGACGCGACGAGCTTGGAGATCACCTTGCCCACCCAGCGCCCCGCGAACCCCGGCAGCCAGGAGTCGGCCTCGTTGAGCAGCAGGATCCGCTCCGCCTCCAGGCGGATGTGTGGTGCCTCGCGGTCGCCCCAGCCGCCTGCCGCCACGGCCAGCAGCCCGGACGACAGCCGCGGGAAGGCGATCCTGCCGGCGCCCCTGACCGGTTCGGCGAGCTGCTCCGCGGCCGCGGTGAGCGCCTGCCCGACCGGCGACCAGGACCGCGCCGGACGTTCCGGGGGCGGCGCGGTGAACTGGCGTTCCTCGCCGTCGATCAGGGCGATGGGGGTGTGCCCGTGATAGGCGTCGCGCAGGGCGCGGAGCAGAGTGGTCTTGCCCTGCCCCCGGCCGCCCGCGAAGACCACGAAGGGCGGCTCCGCGGGGTGTTCGTACGGTGTGGCGCCGAGCTGGTACGGACGCAGGCCGACCAGTCGTGACGCGAGTCCGGGCGGTTCGGTGTCGAACAGCGAATCCCGACTGTGCAGCTCTGTGCGCACCCGCATCTCCCCCTGGTCCGCGGTCCGGTCCGAAGTACTGCTGTGAGGTGTATCAACAACAGGTGAGGAGGGAGCAGTCGGTTCGGGATAGGCCACTGGGCGCCCGCTCGACGCCTGTTTGCTTACAGAAATGTTCCGCCGTTCAACCGACAGTGATCGAGTCGAGCTTCTGGCGCAGGTAGACATGGGAGTCGACGGGTTCGTACGCGACGCGGCCCACCGGGGCGGGCACCGACTCGACCCGGGTGCCCGGTGTGCACTCGCCGAAGTACACCAGCGAGATCAGCTCCTCGGCGGGCGCGTCGGCCGGCGGCGGGAGCACCCGGTGGCGTCCCGAACGCCACCGGTCGCCGGTCCAACGGGCCATGAGATCACCGATGTTGATCGTCAACGCCGCCGGGTCGAAGGGCGCGTCCAGCCAGCCGTCCTCGTCCGTGAACACCTGGAGCCCGCCCTTGCCGGCCTGCCGGTCGAGGATGGTGACGGTGCCGAAGTCGGTGTGCGGTCCGATGCGGAACTGGCCCGGCCGGGGTTCGCCGACGACCTCCGTGCCCGGATACCAGTTGATGTTGAAGCCGTACGTCGGGTGGTTCATGTGCCGGGTGAAGAAGTCCGGTTCGAGGCCGAGCGCCTCGCCGAGCAGCTCCAGCAGGTGGGTCTCCAGCTCGTCCATCGCCGTCAGGTACTCCTCGCAGAGCGCGCGCAGCTCCGGGGCCTCGGCCGGCCAGACGTTGGGCGCGTACCACTCCGCGTTGGTCTCCGGGTCCTCGAACGGCTCGCTCGTCGCGAACGTCAGCGACTCCTTGAGGTCCGGCGGGGTCTCGGTGCCCTCCGCGTAGCCGTTGGCCTCGGCGCCCGGCCCGAGCCAGCCGCGGCCGCCGACCCGGGCGGCGTACGGCTGTTTCGTCCCGGCGGGCAGCGCGAAGAAGACGCGGGCGGCGTCCCTCAGACGGCGGCGCAGTCCCGGGTCCACGCCGTGGCCGGTGACGAGCAGGAATCCGGCGGTCCGGAGGGCGTCGTCGACGGTGCGGGCGAGGGCGGCGCGGGCGTCGGGGTCCCCGGAGAGCCAGGGGCGGAGGTCGATGGTGGGGATGCGGGACGCGGCCGGATCCCCGGGGCCGGCCGGGTTCGGGTGGCCTGTGCGTTTCTCGGGGTTCGCGTCCGTCCTCGGGTCACTCACCGATGTCCTCGTTCCACAGAGCCGGGTTGGTCTTGATGAAGTCGCGCATCAGCGCCGTGCACTCGGGATCGTCGAGCAGGACGATCTCCACGCCGTGCTCGGCGAGCCATTCGTGTCCGCCGTGGAAGGTGGCCGCCTCGCCGACGACCACCCGGGAGATGCCGAACTGCCGGACCAGGCCGCTGCAGTACCAGCACGGCGACAGGGTGGTCACCATGGTCGTACCGCGGTACGACCGCTGCCGTCCCGCGGCGCGGAAGGCTGCCGTCTCGCCGTGCGCCGAGGGGTCGCCGTCCTGCACGCGGCGGTTGTGGCCGCGGCCGAGAAGGGTGCCGTCCGCGCCGTACAGGGCCGCCCCGATGGGGATACCGCCCTCGGTGAGCCCGGCGCGGGCCTCCTCCAAGGCGGTGGCGAGCCACGCGCGGGCCTGTGCCCGGTCGATGTGCTTCATGTGCCCACTTTCCCGCGGGATTCCAGTCTCCTGCGGCCGGAACGCGAGGGTGACGCGGGGAAGCACCCTTCTGCCGCACAGGGTTCGCCTCTGGGCGGCGCGGGTCAGCCGCTCTCCGGCTGCCTGCGGGCCAGGATGAAGGCCTGCGGGGTCTTCTCCGGGGCCTCGGCCTCGCGGACCAGGCGGGCGATCTCGAACAGGCCTGCGTTCCGGAGGAGTTCGGCGACCCGCTCGGGCGGGAAGCGGTGGACGTCGAGGTCGACGTCATGGCCGTACGCGTGCTCCAGGCGAACGTGTTCGGCGCCGACCTTGAAGGCGATGAGCAGATGGCCGCCGGGGGCGAGGACGCGGTGGAACTCGGCGAACATCACGGGCAGTTCGTCGATCGGCGTGTGCACGGTGGAGTACCAGACGAGGGCCCCGGCGAGGGAGCCGTCGGCGAGGTCGAGGTCCGTCATCGTGCCCACCGAGAAGCGGAGATGCGGATACTCCCCGCGGGCCACCGCGACCATCCCGGGCGACAGGTCGATCCCGAACGCGTCGAGTCCGAGCTTGTCCAGATGGATCGTCACCCGTCCCGGCCCGCACCCGAGGTCCGCCACGGCCCCGCCCCCGCCGGCCCGCACCCGCTCGGCGAACGCCGCCAGCATCGCCATGTCCAGCGGTCTGCCCAACTCGTCCTTGAGCAGCTCGGCGTAGTCGGCGGCGACGGTGTCGTAGGAGGCGCGGGTTGCGTGGAGGCGAGTCGTCATGGCGGGGGATGCTAGACCGGGAGTACGACACTCACGGGCGTGAGCGATCCGAACTCGCCACCCGCAGAAGCAACTTGCCCGTGCTCGTCCGCGAACCCATCAGCGCGTGCGCCTCCCCGGCCGCCTCCAGGCCGAACTCCGCCGTCACCGGCAGGGTCACGGTGCCGTCGGCCACCGCCTCGAACGCTCGCGAGGCGATGTCGCGGAGGGCGGCCGGTGCCGTCCCGGCCAGGCCGAGGATCGAGAACCCGGCGACCGACAGGCCGGTGGGGTAGAGCTCCGGCCGGCCCACCGTCCAGGGCTCCGCCGAGCTCGCGTTGCCGAAGGAGACCAGGCGGCCGAAGGGGGCGAGCGAGGCGAGGCTGCCGTGGAGGGTCTCGCCGCCCACGGGGTCCAGGGCCAGGTCCACCCCGCGGCCGGCGGTCGCGGCGCGGACCTCGTCCCCGAAGGAGCCCACGAACACCTCGTCGTAGCCGTGGGCGAGGGCGTACCCGGCCTTCGGCGCGCTCGACACGACGCCGTACACCGCGCCCGCCCCGGCCGCCTTCGCGAGCTGGCCAAGGACCGTGCCCACGCCGCCCGCCGCACCCTGGACGAGCACCGTCTCGCCGGGCTGGAGCCGGCCCACGGTGTGCAGGAGGGCGTACGCCGTGGGCAGGACGGTGGGGAGGGTGGCGCCGGTACGCAGGCCGACACCGGCGGGCAGCGGGAAGACCGTGACGGCGTCGGCCACGGTGACCTCCGCGTACGCCCCGCCCTCGGTCAGCGCCGCGACCTCCTGGCCGACCCGCAGTCCCGTGACGTCCGGACCCACGGCCCGGATCCGGCCCGAGACCTCGAGGCCGGGCACGAACGGGAGGCCGGGTACGCGGTAGCCCTCCGACCTCGCCTTGAGGTCGGCGAAGTTGACGCCCGCGTAGACCACGTCGATGCTCACCTGCCCCGGGCCCGGATCGGGGACCTTCGCCTCGGTGACCCGCAGGACCTCGGGACCGCCGTACTCCTGGAATTCGACCGTACGCATGGCTCACTCCTGGCTGGTGCTCGGCTGGACAGCCGACGGTCCGCGCGGGCCGTCACCACACAGACTGTTCAATGAAAAGCGAACACTCGGAAGTGTATGGTTTTCATCGAACACTCCGCAAGCGGATCAGGGAAACCCAGGGAGGCCGACGTGGCCGAGCGCACCAGTCATCGGGCGGCTCCCGAGCACACCCACCCTGACCAGGTCCCGGTCCCGGCCGCCCTCGCCGCCCTCGCCGATCCCGTGCGGATCCAGCTCGTCAGGGAGCTGGCGGAGTCCGCGGAGTGGAGCCGCAGCTGCGGCAGTTTCGACGTGCCCGTCGGCAAGGCGGCGCTCAGCCATCACTTCGCCGTACTGCGCGGCGCCGGGCTCGTCGAGCAGCGCGACGAGGGCCCCAAGCGGGTCAACCGGCTGCGCCGGCCGGAGTTCGACGCCCGCTTCCCCGGTCTCCTCGCCCTCGTCCTGCGCGAGGAAGGGCCCCGCTGAGAGGAACCGCCCCGCTGAGCGGTCTCGGCGGCGGTCCCGGCCGTGCGCGGTGGTACGCGACACCCCCGGCCCGGACGTCTCAGGCGGGCTCTTCGGTGACGTGGGAGTCGGTGAGCGTGAGTGCGCCGCCGGCCGCGATCAGGCCGACGACGACCGCCAGCACGGCGTACGTGATCCGCTCGGCGTGGAAGAACGACGCCACCAGGGCGTCGCTCCAGGTGCCCGCCGGCAGCCGGGTGGTGACCAGCGCGGCGATGAGGGTGCCGACCACGGCGGTGCCGACGCTGCTTCCGACCTCCTGGGCGGTGTCGTTGAGCGCCGCGCCGATCGACGTGCGGTTGCCCGGCATCGCGTCGACGAGCGCGATGGCGCAGATCGTCATGACGGTGCGCAGTCCGACGGTCATCACGACCATGCAGACCGCGATGGCGCCGTAGCCGCGGTCGACACCCCAGGACAGGCCGGCCAGTGAGCCGGCCAGGCAGGCCGCGCCGACCAGGCAGGCGACGCGGTGGCCGAACCTTCCCGCGAGCCACTCGGAGAGGGGGGTTGCGACGATCATGGTCACGATGAGCGGAAGGTTCGCCAGGCCGGCCCGTACGGGGCTCCATCCGTAGGCGTACTGGAAGTGGAGGATCAGCCCGAACATCACGGCGGCCATCGCGATGGCCGTGCCGATCTGCGCGATGGCGGCACCGCGGACGGTGCCGTCGGAGAAGAGGCGGAGGTCCAGCATCGGCGACGCGCTGCGGCGCTCGTGCCACACGAACGCGATCCCCGCGACGATGGCGCCGAGGACCGACGCGAGTGTGGTCGTGGAGAGCCAGCCGTGCTCGACGCCGCTGGTCAGCGAGTAGCAGGCGAGGCCGATCGTGGTGACGCTCAGGCCGGCGCCCGGCAGATCGAGCTTGTCCTGGGTCAGGTCCTGCGGCCGGTCGGCCGGGACGCCGAGACGGACGCCGATGGCCGCGATCAGCGCGATCGGGGCGTTGACGACCAGGAGCCACTGCCACTGGAAGTGGGCCAGGGCGGTGCCGCCCAGCAGCGGGCCGAGGACGAAGCCGGACATGCCGACGACGATCATCAGGGTCATCGCGCGCATCCGCAGCGCCTTGTCGTCGAACAGCCGGAAGACCAGCGAGTTGGTGATGGGGGCCATCGCTGCCGCGGCGATGCCGAGGCCGGCCCGCAAGGTGATGAGCTGCCCCGCGGTGGTGACCGCGACGACGGCCAGGCTCAGCAGGCCGAACACCGCCAGGCCGGCCAGCAGCACACGCCGGCGCCCGAGCCGGTCGGCCATCGATCCCGCTGTCAGGAGCAGGCCGCCGAACGTCAGCGAGTACCCGCCGGTGACCCACTGCAGCGCGGTGGTGCTGCTGTCGAGGTCCCGGCCGATCGTGGGCAGCGCGATCGAGAGCAGTGTGTTGTCGACCATCTCGACGAAGAAGGCCAGGCAGAGCGCGGCCAGGGGAATCCACGCCGCGCGCAGGGACGGATAGGTGCGCGACGCGGCGGGCGCTATGGCGGTCGTGGTCATGGCGGGCCTCCTCTCGGAACGCCGTCGACTGTCGAACGATGTTCGACAATGGAACGGCGTTCGGGAATGGAACGATGTTCGACAATAGAACGAGGTTCGATAATTGTGCAAGCTGTGATTGGATGGGTGCCATGACAGGCCCGCGAACACGACCCGCCGACCGTCCTTCCCGGGGACGGCAACGGGCCTCGCACTCCATCGAGGCCGTTCTCACCGCGGCCGTGGCCCTGCTCGACGAGGCGGGCGAGCCGGCGCTGACCCTCCGCGCCCTCGCGACCCGGCTCGGCACCGGCGTCGGCAGCATCTACTGGTACGTCTCGGGCAAGGACGACCTGCTCGACCGCGCCATCGACCACGTGCTCGGCGGGGTGCTGACCGCCGTCGAAGGGCAGACCGGCAGCGACGACCCGATCGACGACCTGCGCGTGATGGCCGTCACGCTGTTCGACGCGATCGTGGACCGGCCGTGGCTGGGTGCGCACTTCATGCGCCGCACCGACGTCCAGGGCAACTCGTTGCGGCTTTTCGAGAAGCTGGGGCAGCAGACCCTTCGACTCGGCCTCACGCCGCTGCAGCGGTTCCACGCCGTGTCGGCGATCGTGGGCGTCGTGGTCGGCAACGCTGACATGGGGCAGGAGCCGCCCCAGGAGGTGCTCGACGGCTTCGTGGACCGCGACGGGTTCCTCGGTCGCTACACCGAGACGTGGCGTGCGCTCGACGCCGAGGAGTTCCCCTTCGTGCACGACATCGTCGACGAGTTCGACGGGCACGACGACAAGGAACAGTTCCTCGCCGGGCTGGACCTGACTCTGGCGGGCCTCCGCCTCCAGGCCGGAGTCTGACGCCGCCCGCCGGTACCCATCGGCGGTGCCGATGGGGGCATCGGCAGGACGCCCCAGTGGGCCGTGGCCCGCACGTGGTCCCCGCTCCTACCTTCGGGACATGACCTCCACCACCGCAGTCGTGAACGCCGAGAACAAGGGCGCCGTCCAGCTCACCGCCGCGATGATGCTCTCCGGCACCCTCGGCGTCTTCGTCGTCGAGTCCGGCGCCTCGCCTTTCGACGTCGTCTTCTTCCGCGTCCTGTTCGGGGCGCTCGCCCTCGGCGGCTACGCGCTGGCCCGGGGATACTTCCGGGGCCACGGCTTCACCCCGCGCACGCTCGGACTCGCCGCGCTCGGCGGGGTGTTCATCGTCTTCAACTGGGTCCTGCTCTTCCAGTCGTACGAGAACACCTCGATCTCCGTCGCCACCGTCGTCTACCACACGCAGCCGTTCTACGTGGTGCTTCTGGGCGCCCTGCTCTTCCGTGAGCGGCTCACGGCCGCCAAGGCCGGGTGGATCGCGCTGGCCTTCGCCGGGCTGGTCCTCGTCTCGGGCGTCTCCCCGGCCGACTTCACGAACGGCGGCTCGTATCTCACCGGCGTCGGACAGGCCCTCCTCGCCGCGCTCCTCTACGGGCTGTCAACCCTGGTCACCAAGCGCATCACCGGCGTCCGGCCGCACCTCATCGCACTCGTCCAGGTCCTCGTCGGCATCCCGCTGCTGCTTCCCTTCGCCGACTTCGGCGCGATGCGCGGGACCGGCGCGGACTGGGGCTGGCTGGTCGGTCTCGGAGTGGTCCACACGGGGCTGATGTACGTCCTGATGTACGCCGCGTACGCCAAGCTCCCGACCGCGAAGATCGCCGTGCTCGCCTTCACCTACCCGGCCGTCGCGATGGTCATGGACTGGGCGGTGTACGGCCATCACATCGACCTCGTCCAGGCCCTCGGCGTCCCGCTGATCGTGACGGCCAGCCTGAAGGTGACGCTTCCCGGGAACGCCGAGAGCGCCAGGAGCATCATGGCCCGCCGGATCGCCCAGGCCGCTTCGGTCACCCCTGCGGGACGGACTCCTCGGACACCAGTTGCCGGGCCCGCTCCACGAACAGCCGCGCATGGGACGGGAGCCGCTTCCCGGCTCGCCAGGCCAGTTGCGTCCAAAGCGTGAACGGCGGTTCCCAGTCCAGCCGTACGAGCTCGCCCCGCTCCAGTTCAGCGGCGACCGTCACCTCGGGCAGCAACGCGATCCCGAGGCCGGCCGCCGCTGCCCGTTTGGTCGCCTCGATCGTGCCGAACTCCAAGAAGTCCACGGAGGAGCCGTCCGGGACGCAGGAGTTGAGCTCCCGTTCGAACAAGTCCCGGTAGGCGCAGCCGGGTTCCGTGGCGAGCAGCGAGCAGCCTGCGAGAGCGGCCGTGTCCGGCGCCGTGCCGACGAGCGGACCGCCGGGTGCGACGACCAGCGCCAGTGGCTCCACCGAGAGCACCGCGATCTCCAGACCCGCGTGCTCGGTCTCCGCCTCCATCAGGAAACCGACGTCGTACGTGCCCTGGCGCAGCGCCTGACGGGTCTCGTCGCCGATGGTCGTGCGCAGCGACAGCCGCACCCGGGGGTGGCGGTGGTGGAAGAACTCCAGGAGCGGCAGCAGCCGGTACGACGTGAGGGACTCCATCGTGCCGACGGTGAGCGTGCCTGAGGGTTCCTCGGCGCCGACGACGGCGGCCCGCGCCTCCTCGGTCAGTTCGATGATCTGCCGGGCGTAGGGCAGCAGCCGTTCGCCCGCCTCGGTCAGCCGGATCCTGCCGCCCAGCCGGTCGAAGAGTTCGGTACCGAGGGAGGTCTCCAGCGCGCGGACCTGACTGGTCACACTGGACTGCGCGTACGCCAGCTCGGCCGCGGCCCGCGTGAAGCTCAGGACGGTCGCGACCTTCTCGAAGGTCACCAGCAGGCGCAGTTCCATGGCGGTACTCTCACGACTCCTCGTCGGACCTGCTCTGCTCCTCGCGCCGCTTCAGTTCCTCCTCGCGGCGCCGCAGGTCGGCCTCCCAGTCCTTCAGGAGGGCCTCGTCCTTGCGGTTCTCCGCCTTGAGGGAGTTGAGGAACTCGGGGTTGTCGTCGGGAGCGACGAACTCCGTGCGGTGGTTGCGGTGCCACTCGGAGGGCGTGGAGCCACCCGCCGGACCCCCGCGGTTGCGGCCCGCGACGAGCCAGGCGACCGGACCGACCAGCACTTCGCCGAAGAGCAGGATGATGATGACCCAGACCACCTTGGGCAGGCCCCTGACCTCCTCCTCCGGCGTGTTCAGGCAGTCGACGAAGGCATAGATCCACAGCGCCAGGACCAGCAGAAAGGGCAGATACCTGAGCATGGCCGAACGATCCCCCAGTGAACGGTGGCGGGGCGGCACAGGCCCCCCGGTGACGGGCACAGGGTAGCGGGTGGCCGATACTTGGACACATGGCTTACGACGATCTTCGCTCCCTGCTCAGGGCGCTGGAGCGCGAGGGCGACCTCAAGCGCATCAAGGCCGAGGTGGATCCGTACCTGGAGGTCGGGGAGATCGTCGACCGGGTGCAGAAGGCGGGCGGCCCCGCGCTGCTCTTCGAGAACGTGCGCGGGTCGGCGATGCCGCTCGCGATGAACGTCTTCGGCACCGACCGGCGACTGCTGAAGGCCCTCGGCCTGAAGTCGTACGCCGAGATCTCCGAGAAGATCGGCGGACTGCTCCGGCCGGAGCTGCCGCACGGCTTCGTCGGGGTGCGCGAGGCCTTCGGGAAGCTCGGCGCGATGGCGCACGTGCCGCCGAAGAAGGTCAAGGACGCGCCGGTGCAGGAGGTCGTGCTGCGGGGCGACGACGTCGACCTCGACGCCCTGCCCGCGCTGTTCACCTGGCCCGAGGACGGTGGCTCCTTCTTCAACCTCGGGCTCACCCACACCAAGGACCCCGAGTCCGGTATCCGCAACCTCGGCCTCTACCGGCTCCAGCGCCACGACAAGCGCACCATCGGCATGCACTGGCAGATCCACAAGGACAGCCGCAACCACTACCAGGTCGCCGCCCGCAGGGGTGAGCGGCTGCCCGTCGCGATCGCCTTCGGGTGTCCGCCCGCCGTGACGTACGCCTCCACCGCCCCGCTGCCCGGTGACATCGACGAATACCTCTTCGCCGGGTTCCTCCAGGGCAAGCGGATCGAGATGGTCGACTGCAAGACCGTGCCGCTCCAGGTGCCCGCGAACGCCGAGGTCGTCCTCGAAGGCTGGCTGGAGCCGGGCGAGATGCTGCCCGAGGGGCCGTTCGGCGACCACACCGGGTTCTACACCCCGCAGGAGCCGTTCCCGGCGCTGACCATCGACTGCGTGACGATGCGCAAGCGGCCCCTGCTCCAGTCCATCGTGGTGGGCCGGCCCCCCACGGAGGACGGACCGCTCGGCCGGGCGACGGAGCGGTTCTTCCTGCCCCTGCTGAAGATCATCGTGCCGGACATCGTGGACTACCACCTGCCGGAGGCGGGCGGTTTCCACAACTGCGCGATCGTCGCGATCGACAAGAAGTACCCCAAGCACGCCCAGAAGGTGATGCACGCCGTCTGGGGCGCCCACATGATGTCCCTGACGAAGCTCATCGTGGTCGTCGACGCGGACTGCGACGTACACGATCTGCACGAGGTCGCCTGGCGCGCGCTCGGCAACACGGACTACGGGCGTGACCTCACCGTCGTCGAAGGCCCGGTCGACCACCTCGACCACGCCTCCTACCAGCAGTTCTGGGGCGGCAAGGCGGGCATCGACGCGACGAGGAAGTGGCCCGAGGAGGGCTACACCCGGGACGGCGGCTGGCCCGAGATGGTGCTGTCCGACCCGCAGACGGCGGCGATGGTCGACCGCCGTTGGAAGGAGTACGGGCTGTGAGTTCAGCTTCCGCGGCGCTTCCGCAGCCGGGCCGCACCAAGGCGTTCCTGCGCCTCGTCATGATCGAGCACTCGGTGTTCGCGCTCCCCTTCGCCTACATCGCCGCGCTGACGGCGATGTTCGAGGCCGACAAGAACATCCACTGGGGAAAGCTGCTCCTCGTCACCGTCGCGATGGTCGGTCTGCGCACCTTCGCCATGGCGGCGAACCGGATCATCGACCGCGAGATCGACGCCCGCAACCCCCGTACGGCCCATCGCGAACTGGTCACCGGCGCGATGAGCGTGAAGCACGCCTGGACCGGCGCGCTGGTCGCCCTGGTCGTGTTCCTCGCCGCAGCCGCCCTGCTCAACCCGCTGTGCCTGGCGCTGGCGCCCATCGCGGTCATCCCGATGGTCGTCTACCCGTACGGCAAGCGGTTCACGAACTTCCCGCAGGCCATCCTGGGTCTCGCCCAGGCGATGGGTCCGATCGGCGCCTGGATCGCCGTCACCGGCACCTGGTCCTGGGACGCCGTCGTCCTCGGTCTCGCGGTCGGCGTGTGGATCGGCGGCTTCGACCTGATCTACGCCTGCCAGGACGTCGAGACCGACCGGGAGATCGGTGTGATGTCGGTTCCGGCGCGCTTCGGCATCCCCGCGGCGATCTGGGGCGCGCGGGCCTGCCACGCGGTGACGACGGCGCTCTTCGTCTGGTACGGGGTGGCCACCGGCGCGGGCGCGTTCTTCTGGTTCGGCCTGGTGATCGTCTCTGGCGCGTTCCTGTACGAGCACTCCATCGTGAAGCCGCACGACCTGACCCGGCTGAACCGGGCGTTCTTCCAGGTCAACGGCTTCATCGGCATCGCGCTGTTCGTGTGCGCCCTGCTCGACCTGCTGGTGCGCGGGCTCACGGTCTGAACATGGGCGGTGGCCGGATAGGCTCGACATCATGAAGCCAGGACAGACGCAGCGCCGGCCTTGGATCGTGGGGGTGTCCGGCGCGTCCGGTACGCCGTACGCGGCCGCGGTGCTGCGTTCGCTGCTGGAAGCGGGGGAGAGCGTCGACCTGGTCGTCAGCAGGGCCTCACGGCTCACGCTGCTCGACGAGACCGGCCTTCCGTTCCGCGACGCCCACTGGCAGGGCGACCTGCGCGAGTGGCTGGCGCGGGGCGCCGACGGCAAGCCCGGCACCTTCGACGCCTTCGAGGAGCATCTCGACGGCGTACGGCACTGGAGCGCGGGCGACCTGGCGGCGGGGCCCTCGTCGGGCTCGTACCCGGCCAAGGGCATGCTGATCGTGCCCGCGTCCACCGCCTGCGTGGCCGGAGTCGCCCTCGGCCTCTCCAAGGATCTGCTGCAACGGGCCGCGAGCGTCACCCTCAAGGAGGGGCGGAGACTGGTCGTCTCCGTACGGGAGACCCCGTTGAACGGGCAGACGCTGCGGCACCTGGTCTCCCTGGACGACGCGGGCGCGACCGTGCTGCCCGCCTCGCCGGCGTTCTACGCGGGAGCCACGCACATCCAGGACCTGGTCGACTTCGTCGCCGGGCGGGTCCTCGACGCGGCGGATGTGGAACACGACCTGTACCGCCGGTGGAAGGGCGAACTCGGGAGTGGTTCCCGGGGCGACACCACCTGAGGGACGCGCACGAAGCACCGGGCATCACCAGCCGGTTCAGGGCCTTTCAGACCTTTTCGGAACGTTCGGACCTCGCAAGACCTCGTAAGACCTCGCAACACCTCAAGACTTCTCAGCCCTTTTCAGTGGAAGGCTTCGATCGCATGGACGCGGTGGACAGGCAGCTCATCCAGGCCCTCAGGGAGAACGGCCGGGCCTCCTACGCGGAGCTGGGGCGCCTCGTCGGTCTGTCGGGACCCAGTGTCACCGACCGCATCAACCGGCTGGAGGCGGCCGGTGTCATCACCGGGTACCGCGCGACGGTCGACTCGGCCTCGCTCGGTCTCGGCGTCACCGCCCTGATCGGCATCTCGCTCTCCGACGCCGCCGACCACGAGGACGTGGCCCGGCGGCTGCGTGACCTCAGCGAGATCGAGGACTGCTGGTTCATCGCGGGCGACGACTCGTTCATGCTCAAGGTGCGGTCGAGCGACGTCGACGGACTGGAGAAGACCATCCGGCGTCTGTCGGGGACCAAGGGCGTCTCCCGTACCCGTACGACGATCGTGCTCTCCACGAAGTGGGAGAACCGGGTCGGGGAGCTGCCCGAGGAGGAGTAGGGAACACCCCGGCGCGAAGGCCCTGATGGGGGCCCTCTGCCGGAAAAGCGGGGGAGTACGGTTGGCAGGGTTCGTCACAGGGAGAGGTAATCGCATGGATGTCGGGCTCAAGCGCGAGCTGGAGGACAAGGTCCGGGCCGGTGAGCGGCTCAGCCGCGAGGACGGCATCGCGCTGTACGAGTCGGACGACCTGGCGTGGCTCGGCGGGCTCGCGCACGAGGTGCGCACGCGGAAGAACGGCGACGTCGTCCACTTCAACGTCAACCGTCACCTCAACATGACGAACGTGTGCACCGCGTCCTGCGCGTACTGCTCGTTCCAGCGCAAGCCGGGCGAGAAGGACGCGTACACGATGCGCATCGAGGAGGCCGTACGCCTCGCCAAGTCGATGGAGGGCGAGAACCTCACCGAGCTGCACATCGTCAACGGCCTGCACCCGAACCTGCCGTGGCGCTACTACCCGCGCTCCCTCAGCGAGCTGAAGAAGGCCCTCCCGGAGGTCTCGCTCAAGGCGTTCACGGCCACCGAGATCCATCACTTCGAGACCATCTCGGGACTGTCGGCCTCGGAGATCCTCGACGAGCTGATCGAGGCCGGCCTGGAGTCGCTGACCGGCGGCGGCGCGGAGATCTTCGACTGGGAGGTCCGGCAGCACATCGTCGACCACCGCACCCACTGGGAGGACTGGTCGCGCATCCACCGCCTCGCGCACGAGAAGGGTCTCAAGACCCCGTGCACGATGCTGTACGGGCACATCGAGGAGCCCCGCCACCGCGTCGACCACGTGCTGCGGCTGCGTGAACTCCAGGACGAGACCGGCGGCTTCCAGGTCTTCATCCCGCTGCGCTACCAGCACGACTTCGTGGACATGAAGGACGGCAAGGTCAGGAACCGCCTCCAGGCGCGGACCCAGATGGCGACCGGCGCCGAGGCCCTGAAGACCTTCGCGGTCTCCCGGCTGCTCTTCGACAACGTCCCGCACGTCAAGGTCTTCTGGGTCATGCACGGCGTCCAGACCGCCCAGCTCGCGCTCCAGCACGGCGCCGACGACATGGACGGCTCGGTCGTCGAGTACAAGATCACGCACGACGCCGACAACTACGGCACCCCGAACAAGCTGACCCGCGACGACCTCCTCGACCTGATCCGGGACGCCGGTTTCCGCCCCGTCGAGCGCAACACGCGGTACGAGATCATCCGCGAGTACGACGGACCGGACCCGGCGCGACGCGAGTCGCCGCAGCCGATGCGGGTCTGACGTGGGGCTGGTCTTCGAACTGGACCCGGCGGTCACCCCTGCCCTGCGGGACGGGGTGGTCGCCCTCTGGGTGGACGTCTCGAACGCGGGCGGCTCCGTCGGCTTCGTGCCGCCGGTGACCGCCGGGGACGTCCGCCCCGAACTCGTGAAGCACTTCGCCGCCATGGCGGAGGGCCGCACCCGGCTCCTGGTCGGCCGGGACGAGGAGGGTGGCGTGGCCGCGACCGCCTTCCTCACGTACAACACCCACCGGCTGATGCGGCACTGGGTCTGGCTGTACACCGTGATGGTGCACCCGCGGCACCAGGGCAAGGGGTACGGCCGGGACCTGCTCGGCGCCGTCGAGGACGCCGCGGGTGGGCTCGACGGCATCGACGCCGTCCGGCTGACCTGCCGGGGCGGCGAGGGTCTTGAGCGCTTCTACACCTCCTGCGGCTACAAGGAGGTCGGGCGGGTGCCCGGCGCGATCCGCGTGGCGCCCGGTGACGAACGGGACGACATCACGATGCTGCTGCCCCTCGCACTCCGCGACTGAGCTTCCCCTGTACTTCCCCGTACTCCCCTGTACTGCGCTGTGCCCCGCCGCACTCCCCTGTACTCCGCGACCGAGGCCCCCCTGCAAGATCGCCCTCTTGGCGTGCTTCACTGGACGGAGTTCTTTGGGAGCGTTCGGAACGGAAGAGTGGATTGAGATGTTCCGCTACACACTGATGCGCCTCGGTATCTTCGTGGGCTGCCTCGTGGTCGTCTGGGGCCTCGTCTACTCGGGCATCGCCCCGCGCGGCCTCGGCGACTCCAACTACATGTGGGTCGTCCTGCTGGCACTGGTGATCTCCGCGCCGATCAGCTTCGTCGTCCTGCGCGGCGAGCGCGACCGCGCCTCGGCCCAGGTCGTGGCCCGCGTGGACCGAGCCAAGGCCAACCTGGAGCGCAACCGCAGCCAGGAGGACGCCGTCCTGGACGAGGCCGCCCAAGGCGCCCCGAACCAGACTCCCTGACACTCCTGCGCGTCCGGCCGGGCGGCGGCCGATCGTAGGCTTGGCGCATGGGTGCTGTGAAGAACAAGCGGATGCCGCGCGCGGTACGCGAACAGCAGATGCTGGACGCGGCCGTACGGACCTTCGGGCAGCGTGGGTACCGGGCCGCGTCGATGGACGAGATCGCCGAACTGGCGGGCGTGTCCAAGCCGTTGGTGTACCTGTACCTGAACTCGAAGGAAGACCTGTTCACCGCGTGCATCCGGCGTGAGGCCGAGGCACTCACCGCCGCCGTCCGTGCCGGCGTCCGCCCCGGGCTGCCCGCCGACCGCCAACTCTGGGAAGGGCTGCGGGCGTTCTTCACCCACACCGCGGAGAACCCGGACGGCTGGGCGGTGCTGCACCTCCAGGCCCGTACCCACGGTGAGCCCTTCGCCGCCGAGGTCTTCGCGATGCGTGAGGGACTGGTCCAGTTCGTCACGCAGTTGATCGTCGTCGCCGCGCGGGAGGCGCACCGTGACCCGTCGCTGCCCGCGCGGGAGGTCGCCGGGCTCGCGGAGGCACTGGTCGGCGCCGCCGAGTCGCTGGCCGCGTGGGCCAACGCCACCCCGGGCGTCTCGGCCCGACAGGCCGCCGCCACCTTGATGAACTTCGCCTGGGCGGGACTCGGCACCCTCATGCAGGGCCGCCCGTGGTCCCCGCCGGCCACCGGGATCCCGCCCCAGTCCGCCGCGGAGGTCTGACACAACGGGTCTGACACACCCGGTCCGACACACCCGGTCCGACACACCCCTTGCGACCTACCCGGTCCGACAGCGAGGGCGTGCCCGGGGAGCGATCCGCCCGGATCCGCCCGGTGACCGACGCGCGCCGCATCCGTCGGGTGCCGGAATCGGCGAGTACGGCGACACATCTGAGGGGCTCGGTTCGCGAGCCCCTCCTCGGTTCACTCGCGTCACGCGCCGAGCGGCCGTACGTCGCCGGTCAGATGGACCCGTTCGCCCGACCGGAGCTCGAACGACGCGCCCCGCGCGGCGTACGTCACCGTCCCGGGCAGCAGCACCGGCGCCCTGAACTCGGCCCGCACTCCCACCGCTTGCCGCGGCCCGTACTCGGCCAGGCAGCGGGCGACGCTCCACATGCCGTGCGCGATGGCACGCGGGAAGCCGAAGAGGCGGGCGGTGAGGGGGTGCAGATGGATGGGATTGCGGTCCCCGGAGACGGCACCGTAGCGGCGGCCGACGTCCTGGGCGAGGCACCACTCGGCGACGACGGGCAGCGGCTTCGGTCCCTCGGGTGAGGCGAACGGAGGGATGCCCCGAGGAGGTTCCGGCGGGGCGCCTTGCGAGGGGCCCCGCGGAGCGCGGCGCGGGGTCTCGGGCGGGGCCCCTCGCGCGGCGTTGCGCGCGGTCCGGTCCTGGTCCCGGGGTCGGTGCCGGGCGAGGTAGGTGCTCCTCGACTCCCAGACGAGGCTGCCGTGGGCGCGCGCCTCGGTCAGCACGGTCGCCTCCGTGCCCCGTCGGTGGGGCGCCAACTTCTCGACCATGACGCCGAGTTCGTACTCCTCGGTCGCGGCGGACTCCTGGTGCCGGGTGATCTCGATCGACGTGTGCACCAGCCCGAGCAGCGGCAGCGGGAACGCGCGTCCCGCCATGATCCGCATGGCCAGCGGAAAGGCGAGCACATGGGGATACGTGACCGGCAGGGCGTCCGCGCCGGTCGCGTACCCGCACACCCGCTCGTACGCGGCGAGATGGGCGAGGTCGACCCGCACGCCGGAGAGGACGAGCCGGGTGGCGGGGACGGGCGCGTCCGGCCGGGGGCGCTTGAGGGGGGAGAGCAGGGCGCCGCGGGCCAGCAGCGGAACGAGGGAGGGGGGAGCGGCGAGGGTACGGGTCCGGGGCTCGGGGCGGACGGGAGGCTGAGTGCGCATCGAGGTCTCCAGGCGGGTGGGGAAGGTGCGGCTCTCGGCGGTGGGAAGGTGCGGCTCGCGGCGGGTGGAACGGTGTGGCTCGCGGCGAGGGATTGCCCGGCGCTCGGCGCGGACGTTAATTTACTCCGAAGTAAGTTACCCAGGGTAAGGCTACGTCAGGGTGAGGGGTGGGTCGAGGCGGGTCACGGCCATCTCCCGGAAGCGGGCCCCGGTGAGGGGGGTGTGGTGCCGCGGACGTTCCGGCGCCGGGTGCTCGGCTTCGAGCTTGTCGCGAGTTAGGCGTCGGAGTCGTCGGGGGCCGCGGGTGCCGGGTCGGCCGGGGAGCGAGGAGGTCACAGCTACCCCGGGTAACCCGCACCTTGCCTGCCGCAAAGCGCCACAAACCCCACACTTCGGCGCCGTAGGATCCCGGTCTCACCGGGTTGCCGAGCCCCCTTAAGTCCCCATTCCCCACGGCCGTATGAGGATTCGCGCCCCGCGCTCCTCCGAGCCCGTACACGCCTCGCACCCGCCCCGGCACCCGGCCGACAAGGAGCCGCCCCGTGTCCAGCCCGTACTCCCCCGACTCCGTCCCCCCTCTCCCTGAGCCCGAGATCAGGCGGCTGGACGGTGTCGTGCGCGAGGTCGCGGTGCCGCCGATCGTGGGCCAGGTGACACACGGCTCCCTCGCGGACATCCCGTTCGACAACGCGGCCGCCGCCCCGCTGGAGCCGGTCCTCAGCCGGAAGACCCCGGACGGCGACGGCTGGACGGACGTGACCGCCGCCGAGTTCGCCGACCAGGTCCTGGCGGTGGCCAAGGGGCTGATCGCGGAGGGCCTCGTGCCGGGCGACCGGATCGCCATCATGGCCCGGACGACATACGAGTGGACCCTCCTCGACTTCGCCGCCTGGGCCGCGGGCCTGGTCACCGTGCCCGTCTACCCGACCTCCTCCGTCTTCCAGACCCGCTGGATCCTCCAGGACTCGGGAGCCGTCGCACTCGCCGTGGAGACCGTGGCGCAGGCCGCGACGCTCGGCCCCGAGCGAGAGCACATCCCCGATCTGCGGCACATGTGGGTCTTCGAGAAGGGCCATGTGGAGCGCCTCGCGGAACTCGGCCGCGAGGTCCCGGACCAGGAAGTGGCCGTACGACGCGGGGTGCTGGGCCCGGACACGCTCGCCACCCTCATCTACACCTCGGGCACCACAGGCCGCCCCAAGGGCTGTGTCCTGACGCACGGCAACTTCTTCACCGAGGTCGACAACGCCGTGGAACTGCTCTACCCGATCTTCAAGGCCCGCACCCAGGAGCCCGCCTCCACCCTTCTGTTCCTCCCCCTCTCACACGTCTTCGGCCGCATGGTGGCCGTCGCCTGTCTGCGCGCCCGGGTGAAACTCGGCCACGCCCCGAGCCTGCAGACGGACGAACTCCTCGCGGACCTGGCCTCGTTCAGGCCGACCTTCCTGCTCGCCATCCCGTACGTCCTGGAGAAGGTCTTCAACACCGGCCGTGCCACGGCCGAACGGATGGGCCGCGGTTCGTCCTTCGACCGGGCGGCGCGCATCGCCCAGAAGTACGGCGAGGCCATCGAGGCCAAGCAGCACGGCACCGGTCCCGGTCCGGGCCGCGGCCTGCGCGCGGCCCGTGCCCTCTACGACCCCCTGGTCTACCGGCGCATCCGCAACGCCCTCGGCGGCAGGGTCCGGCACGCCATCTGCGGCGGCTCACCGCTCGGCCGCCGGCTCGCAGCCTTCTACGCGGGAGCCGGAATCGAGATCTTCGAGGGGTACGGGCTCACGGAGACCACGGCCGCCGCGACCGTCACGCCCCCGCAGAAGCCGCGCCTCGGCACGGTGGGCCGGCCACTGCCCGGCACCCGGGTGCGGATCGCCGCCGACGGAGAGGTGCTGGTGTGCGGCGGTCAGGTCTTCCGCGGCTACTGGGACCCGCACGCGGGCGGGGTCGTCGACGCGGCGCCCGACGGCTGGTTCGCGACCGGCGACATCGGCGAACTGGACTCCGGCGGCTACCTCGCCATCACGGGCCGCAAGAAGGAGATCCTGATCACCGCGGGCGGCAAGAACGTCGCCCCGGCGCCCCTGCAGGACTGGCTCCGCTCCCATCCGCTGATCGCCCAGTGCATGGTCCTGGGCGACCGGCGCCCCTTCGTCTCCGCCCTCTTCACCCTCGACCCCGAGGGCATCACCCACTGGCGCCGGATGAACGGCAGGCACCCGGTTCCCGCCGAACTCGTCATGGACGACCCCGAGTTGCTGGCCATCCTGCAGCGCGCCGTCGACGAGGCCAACAAACTCGTCTCGCGCCCCGAATCCATCCGCCGCTTCACCGTCCTGCCCGTCGACCTCACGGAGGAGTCCGGTCATCTGACGCCGTCGATGAAGCTGAGGCGCGCGGCGATCGAGAGGGACTTCAGCAGGGAGATAGAGGCCCTGTACGCGACGTAGGCGGAACAGACGGCGCCCCGCGCCTCTCCCCCCTTGGCCCTCCTCTCCTCTTCCTCTCCTCTTCCTCCTGCGTGCCGGCCGGGCCGAGCCCGTTCCTGTCCTAGCCGACCCCGGCCATGCGCAGGGCCGCCGTCGTGGCCGCGGCTCCCAGCACGACCAGCGCGAACGGGGCCCGTCGCCAGGCCAGTGCCGCGCCCGCCAGCACCCCGGCGGGCCGGGCCCATCCCGCGAATCCCCGGGCCTCGGTGAGCGCGCCGGTGGCGAGCAGCGCGACAAGGAGGACCACCGCTCCCGCGGACAGCAGCCTCCGCACCCGGGCGGAGAGTTCGACCCGTCCGTGCAGCAGCGGCCCGGTCAGCCGGAAGACGTACGTCCCGACGGCGAGGGCGAGGACGGCGGCAAGGGACGGTGCCGTGCCGCTCATGCCGTCCTCCCGCCCAGGAGCAGCAGTCCGGTGAGGGCCATCAGCACGGGCACCCCCACCGGGACGAAGGGCGTCAGGGCCAGTGCCGCGGCGGCTCCCCCGAGCGCGGCGCGCCGTACACCGGTGTCCCCGCGCAGTGCGGGCAGGACCAGTGCCACGAGCACCGCGGGAAACGCGGCGTCGAGTCCGTAGCGTCCGGTGTCGCCCAGCGCGCTCCCGGCGAGGGCGCCGAGCAGGACGCACAGGTTCCAGGACACGTAGAGGCCGAGCCCCGAGATCCAGAAGGCGGTTCGGCGGCGGGCGGGGTCCGGCTGGGCGAGAGTGAAGGCGACCGTCTCGTCGGTCACGAGGTGGGCGCCGATCCAGCGGGTCACGCGGCCTCGGCCGATGACGTCGGCGACCGCGAGACTGTAGGCCGCCGTGCGGGTGTTGAGCAGCAGTCCGGTGGCCGCCGCGGCGAACGGTCCGCCCCCGGCGAGAAGTATCCCGACGGCGCTGAACTGGGCGGAGCCCGCGTACACCAGCAGCGACATCACCACCGGCAGCCAGATCGGGAGCCCGCCCGCGACGGCGATGGCCCCGAAGGAGACACCGACGACCCCGCCGGCGAGACAGACCAGGGCCACGTCCCGCAGCAGGCGCGTGTCATACGTCAGGCGTGGTGTCCGGAGCGGTGGTGTCCGGAGCGGCGGTGTTCGGAGTGGCGAACGCATGTTTTCTACAATGAACAGTAAGCACTCTGTTCGTCAAGGCGAACGTTCGGACCGATGGAGAGAACGACATGACCGATGACGGCACCGGTGTCCCTCCGGCCCGCCTGCCCCTCGACTGGATCGCCGCCTCCCTGCGCCGCGAGCGCGCGCGGGCCGGCCTCTCCCTGTCCGAGCTGGCCAAACGCGCCGGGATCGCGAAGTCCACGCTGTCCCAGCTGGAGGCGGCGAGCGGCAATCCGAGCATGGAGACGCTGTGGGCTCTGGGTGTCGCGCTGGGCGTACCGTTCAGCGCGCTGGTCGAGCCGCCGACCCCGGCCGTCCAGGTGATCCGCGCGGGGGAGGGGCCGACGGTCCACTCCGAGCAGGCGGCCTACGCGGCGACGCTGCTCTCCGCGAGTCCGCCGGGAGCCCGGCGCGACATCTACCACCTGCGGGTGGAGCCCGGCGCGGCGCGCGAATCCGACGCGCACGTTCCCGGGAGCGTGGAGCATCTGATCGTGGGCGCGGGGCGGCTGAAGGCGGGCCCGCGCGGTGAGGCGGTCGAACTCGGCCCCGGTGACTACATGGCGTACCGGGGCGATGTGCCGCACGCGTACGAGGCGCTGGAACCAGGGACGACGTTCGTCCTCGTGATGCAACACGTGTGAAGCACCCGTGACGCGCGGGCGACGGGACGGGAGGCGCGAAGGCGGGCGGGGAGCCGGGGAAGGCAGGAGCCCCGCGACCGGCTGGCGCGGGGCTCCTTGGGTACTGCTATCCGTTCCGGATCAAAGCTTTGGGCTCATGGAGCCGAAGGCTTAGAGCGGAGTGACGTTCTCCGCCTGCGGGCCCTTCGGACCCTGCGTGACGTCGAAGGAAACCGACTGGTTCTCTTCGAGCGAACGGAAACCGTTCGCGTTGATCGCGGAGTAGTGGACGAAGACGTCCGGGCCGCCGCCTTCCTGGGCAATGAAACCAAAGCCCTTTTCGGCGTTGAACCACTTCACGGTTCCGGTAGCCATAAGCCCTCCTTGGGCCCAAAGGGTTGCCCTGCTCCAGAACCTGCGATTGTGTAAACAACTGCATACGTCTGAAAACGACGAGAGCCCGCGGTCACATGCTCCGCAGGCTCTGTACTGCAAGGGAAACCAAACTGCAACTTGCGGCGAGCCTAGCACGCAGGCAGCCGAAAGCAATAGAGGCAAAGATCACGTCATCCGGATGGGTGGCCCGAGCGGGCGAGGGCTCTGACGTGCGTTGACTTCGTGGTGTCACAGCAGTTGACACGAGGGGTCCGGATGGTTTCCACCAGCACACGCCGACCCTGAAGCCCGTACGGTATCGCCCGGGGTCTAGCCTCGCGATGTGGACAATTCTCGCACCCGGCCGCGCGTCGGCCACATCCAGTTCCTGAACTGCCTGCCCCTGTACTGGGGGCTCGCGAGAACGGGCACGCTCCTCGACTTCGAGCTCACCAAGGACACCCCGGAGAAGCTCAGCGAGCAGCTGGTGCGGGGGGATCTCGACATCGGGCCCATCACGCTCGTCGAGTTCCTCAAGCACGCCGACGACCTCGTGGCCTTCCCGGACATCGCGGTCGGCTGCGACGGGCCCGTGATGTCCTGCGTGATCGTCTCGCAGGTTCCCCTCGACCGGCTGGACGGCGCCCGCGTCGCCCTCGGTTCGACCTCGCGCACCTCGGTGCGGCTCGCGCAGCTGCTGCTGGCCGAGAAGGTCGGGGTCCAGCCCTCGTACTACACGTGCCCGCCCGATCTGAGCCTGATGATGCAGGAGGCCGACGCCGCCGTCCTCATCGGCGACGCGGCGCTGCGCGCCAACCTGCTCGACGGGCCGAAGTTCGGTCTCCAGGTGCACGACCTCGGGGCGCTGTGGAAGGAGTGGACGGGCCTGCCGTTCGTCTTCGCCGTGTGGGCGGCCCGGCGCGACTACCTGGAGCGCGAGCCGCTCGTCACCCGCAAGGTCCACCAGGCCTTCCTCGCCTCCAGGGACCTCTCCCTCGACGAGGTCTCCAAGGTCGCCGAGCAGGCGGCCCGGTGGGAGGCCTTCGACGAGTCCGTCCTGGAGCGGTACTTCACGACGCTCGACTTCCGCTTCGGTGGCCCGCAGCTGGAGGCCGTACGGGAGTTCGCGCGCCGCGTCGGCTCGACCACCGGGTTCCCCGCGGACGTGAACGTACGGCTCCTCCAGCCGTGAGGCGCCGGTCGTCACGTATCTGACGGGTACGAGCCGGCAGATACGGGGCGACAGCCACGCGGTTCCGGGCGCGCACGGCACTACGCTGCTGGGCAGTGTGTACGGGGGAGGGGTGAGCCTTGAGTGCCATGCAGCCGCTCGGAGTCGACGAACCCACGGTCGTGGGGCCCTACCGGCTGCTCGGCCGGCTGGGGTCCGGCGGCATGGGGCGCGTCTATCTGGGACGCAGCGCGGGCGGGCGTACGGTCGCGGTCAAGATCGTGCATCCGCACTTCGCGCTCGACGAGGAGTTCCGCGCCCGGTTCCGCCGCGAGGTCGAGGCCGCGCGGCGGGTGGGCGGCGCCTGGACGGCCCCCGTCCTGGACGCGGACCCGGAGGCGCCGGTTCCCTGGGTCGCCACCGGCTACGCGGCCGGTCCCTCGCTGACGGCCGCCGTGGCGGACGGCGGACCGCTTCCGGTCCACTCCGCGCGTGTCCTCGGGGCCGGTCTGGCCGAGGCGCTCACGGCGGTCCACGCGCTGGACCTCGTCCACCGCGACGTCAAACCCTCCAACGTGCTGCTCACCCTCGACGGACCGCTGCTCATCGACTTCGGCATCGCGCGGGCCACGGACGGCACCGCCTCCCTGACCTCCACGGGGGTCTCGGTCGGCTCCCCCGGCTACATGTCGCCCGAGCAGATCCTCGGCAAGGGCGTCACGGGAGCCGCCGACGTCTTCTCGCTCGGCGCGGTCATCGCCTACGCCGCCACCGGGGAGCCCCCCTTCCCCGGCGACTCCTCCGCCTCCCTCCTCTACAAGGTGGTGCACGAGGAGCCGCGACTCGACTCCCTGGAGGGCGAGTTGCGCGAGCTGGTGGCGGCCTGCCTGGCCAAGTCGCCGGCGGCGCGGCCCACTCCGGGCGAGGTGGCCGTCCGGCTCGCACCGCAGGGCGCCGCCCGGCTGGTGTCGGCGGGCTGGCTGCCGGGCTCCCTGGTCGAGCGGGTGAGCCGAAGTGCCGTACAGCTGCTGAATCTTGAGGCGACGGGGGCCGTGGAGGCGGCGCCCTCCGGGCCGGTGGGGTTCAGCAGCCCCTCGGTGGAGACCGGTCGGGCCGTCGGAAGCGGTGCCGGGTCCGGTGCGATGCGGTCCGGCGAGGCGGCGTCCGGTGGGGTGGCCCCGGGTGGGGTGCCGTCCGGCGAGGTGGCAGGAACGGCCGGGTCGGGCGGAACGGGCGGAACGGCGGGGTCGGGCGGAACGGCGGGGTCGCGCCGGGGCTTCGGGCCGCCTCCGCAGGGCTTCGGGCCGCCGCCCCCGATGCCCACGTACGTACCCGGGCAACGCGAGAGCAGGGCCGCCGTCGAGCCGCAGGACGTCGTACACCGTGAAGGGGTGCTGGAACAGCGGCCTCACGACCGTCCCGGCAAGGTCTCCGTCAGCGTGGCGGCGACCTCCGCGCCCGGGGCCGACGGGCGTGGCCGCAGGATGAGTTGCACGGTCGCGCTGGCGGTCGCCGGAGCGCTGGCGGCGGCGACCGTGGGCTCGGCGTTCCTCTTCGACCTGCTGCCGGGCGGCGGCACGACCGACGAGAGCGGCGCGGTGGGCGCGCCTCCGTCGGCCCGGGGGAGCCGGAGCGCCCCCGCCACGGGGCCGTCGGTGAGCGCGAGCACCCCGGAACCGGGTTCCACGGCGAGCGCCCCCGGACCCGGCCCGACCGAGAGCGCCCCCGACAAGGCGGGGCAGCCGTTGATCCCGGCCGCCTACCTCGGCACCTGGGAGGGCGACGGCCTCGGCCTCAACGGCACCCTTCCCATGGGCACCTTCCACGTCACCGTCCACCAGGCCGCCGTGGGACAGGAGTTGGGGACCTTCAGGCAGACCGACCAGATCGGCGGCATCTGCGACGACGTACTCATCCTCAAGAAGGTGACGAAGAAGCAGCTCGTCGCCACGAGCGTGGCCGCGGAGTCCAACCGCGACGTCTGCACCAAGGGCCGCCACGAGGTCCGGCTGACTCCCGTCGGCGGCGACCTCACCTACGCCACGGACAACGCCGAGGCGGGGGACCCGGTGGCCCGGATGGCGAAGGTCGGCTGAGGGCTGTCCCGCGCGGCTGCCGAGGCCCGCGCAGCCCTGTGGCCGTCGTCCTGGGACGACGGCCACAGGGGCGGTGGGCGATGGTGGGCCTCAGCCCGTGGCGGTGGGACCTCAGCCCTTCCGCGCGGGCGTCTGCTTCATGCCGTCGACGATCGCGCGCCCGGTGATGGCGCTGATGCCGCGGACGGTGCCGGGCTTGACGACGACCCCGTCCTGGGTGACCGACTTGACCTGCACGGTCCGCTCGCCGAGGAAGACGTGGGTCTTCTTGTCGAAGATCCACTCCTCGCGTTCGCCGCTGGTCTCGTCCAGCCGCGCCACCGCGACGCCCGAGCGGCCGAGCGCGTCCTTGGCGTCGTTCACCACGACCACGCCCGGGATCTTCGCGGCGGCCTTGAACAGGGCCGAGTAGAGCTTCGCGGGCGGGTAGCTCTCGACGAGCAGGTCACCGATCGTGGTGAACGCCTCCTGGTCAGGGGTGTTGCCCTGCGTCGAGGTCTCCTTGTAGATCAGCTTCAGCAGCTCGTCGGGGTCGGTGGTCAGCCGGGCCAGGAAGTCGTACGACGGGTGGTTCAGGCCGGCCTCGGGGGTGTTGCCCCGCTCGTCGGGCAGGCTCAGCGTCTCGCCCTCGGAGCTGTCGTTGACGGCCGCGTCGATCAGCCAGCCCTTGGTGCCGTCGGCGGACCGCCAGACCTGGCGCCGGTGCAGGGCGTAGCTGGCGAGGCTGCTGTCGTCGCCGGCCGTCTTCACGAAGGTGTCGGCCGTCTGGGACTCGATGTAGACGTACTGACCGGGTCCGACCGTGGGGTGGGTCTCCTCGGCCGCCGCCAGTGAGACCTGGTCGAGCAGCTGCGGCAGGCCCTTGGTGGTCGTGGCGCCGACGGGGACGATCGCCGCGGGTCCGGTGGCGAGACCACCGCTGTGCACGCCGCTGTCGATCAGCAGCGCCCCGGCGACGGCCGCGCAGGCCAGCGCCATCGCGGGCAGCACGAACGCCGGGCGCAGCAGACGGATGCCCCGGGGCTTCGGCAGGGCGGGGGCGGCCTTCGTGGTCTTCGCGTCCCGCTGGGTGTCCTGCTGGATGTGGGCCATCAAACGCTCCTTGTGGAACTGGTGACGGCCCGCCGGGAGATCGCGCGCAGTCTGCGGGAGGAGAGGCGCGCTCTCGTCCCACTCGGCCGGACTCTGCCGGGACTGGGTCGCTTTCATCGTTTTCCTTCCGATACGGGCCGGATCGAGTTGATGTGTTCTCCTCTTGTCTGTCGATCCGGCGGGCCGAGTTCCCGATTTCCTCGTACGGGTTTTCCCGCGCGTTCTTCGGTGCGGCGGTCCGTGTACGGGACCGGCGCAGCTCGGGCGGCGGGTCGGCCGCCGAGTTCGGCCTCGGTGAGTTTGCGCAGCTTGGCGCGGGCCCGGGAGAGACGTGAGCGCACCGTTCCGACGGCGATGCCGAGCGCCTCGGCCGCGGCCGTGTACTCCAGCCCCTCCCAGAGGCACAGCGTCAGGACCTCGCGCTCCGGTCTGCGCAGGGCGCCGAGCGCGCGCAGGGCGGCGGCGATACGCCGTCGGTCGTCGAGTCGGCCCGCCACCTCGTCGGCGTGGTCGGGCAGCGCCGTCTCGGCCTCCGCCGCGGCGTTCGCCGCCGCCCGGTAGCGCCGGTTGCTGCGATGGTGGCCACGGGCGATGTTGATCGCCACGCCCAGCAGCCACGGCCGCAGACTGCCCCCCTCGGCGTCGACCCGGTCACGCAGCCGCCACGCTTCCATGAAGGTCTCGGCCATCACGTCCTCCGCCGCGGACCAGTCGGCGGTGAGGCGGAAGGCGTGGTTGTACACGGCGCGGGCGTAGCTGTCGTACAGCTCGGCGAACGCGCTCGGATCCCCGGCACGTATCCGGGTACGCATGTCAGTGCTCACCTTATTGACTGCCGATCCGCGCACCCCGGGTTCCCGTGATCCGCGTCACACTGGGCGGCGGAGGCCCGTCCAGCCACAGGACCGGGGCTCAGGCGGACCGGGTCTTTTCGCGGGCGTTCGCGACCTTGATGGCCACGGTGATCAGCGCGGCGGCGACGAGCACCGTCGAGAGGAAGCCGACGGCCCAGACCCAGGGGTACTCCTCGTGCAACCAGCAGGGACCGCCTTGGGAGTAGCACCGGGAGTCCCAGTCGCGTCGATGCTTGGGGCGGAAGGTCGCGAAAAAGACCACCGCCCACACGAAGAAGGCGGCGACTCCGGGCAGGGAGGCGGCGGCCCAGCCGAGCGAGCGGAGTGGGCTCCTCTTCCAGTTCATCCGCGACAGGGTCGCGATCATGGCGGCCACCCCGAGTGGCAGGAGGGCGCCGACGCCGGCGGCGAAACCGTATCCGGTTCCGGGCGAGGCGGGGGCGACATGGCCCCAGAGCTCGGACCCCCAGGCCATGACCAGGAGCGCGAAACCGACGAACGCCGCCATGGCCGCCAGTAGGAACAGGCAGCTGAGGAACGTCTCCCCTCGGGGCGCCTTCTTCTTCTCCCCCTCCCCCGACGGCCGCTGCCGCACATGCTCGTATCGCAGCGCCGCCCCCGCGGCCCTCTGCCTCTTCGGTTTCGCCGATCCGCTCATCGGAACCGTCCGCCCCCTCTTCCTTCTCTTCCCTGTCCTTCTCGCGGCTGCCCGACCCTTCGGGTCACACAGGTGTCGTCACCGTCAGCGGCTCCCCGTCGCCGAGGTGCAGCAGGCCCTTGCCGGGGGCGATCGGCCCACCGACCATGCTCCGGTTCGTACGGATGCCGATCAGCTCGCCGGCGGAGGAGTCCTGCGGGGAGAGCAGGATGCCGCGGCGGCCCTTCTTCATCTCGACCTGCCAGCCGGAGAACCCGCTGCACACGTCCTCCTCGTCGCCGGCGATGACCAGTCCGAGACCGCGTTCGGCGCCGCGCTGCACGATCCGCTTGAAGACCGTCTCGGCGTCGCAGTCCTCCAGGACCTCACCGTCGTCGACCAGCACCACGATCGGCTCCTCCGGTGTCGCCGAGTCGATGGCCTCGCGCAGGTCGTCGCTCTCGATGTCGTCCTCGTCGAAGACCTTCAACACGCCTTCCTGGCCGTCCAGTTCGCGCAGCGGCGACGGACGGGGCGCGGCGACGACCAGGCGTACGCCCTGGGCCAGGTACGACCGGGCCATGTTCATCAGCGTCGTACTGCGGCCGGACTTGGCCGGGCCCGCGACGACGAACGTCGGCACGCCCTTCGAGAGGTCCGGGCCGAAGCCCATGATGTCGTCGCCGCCGATGCCCACCAGGCTCCACAGCCTGGAGCGGGAGGCGTCCGGGTCGCGCATCTCCCAGGCGTCGGTGAAGCCGATCCGGGTGGGCAGCACGTCGACCCGGAACGGGCGCCGGGCACGCGGGAGTTCGGCGTCGCGGAGCGCGGCCGCCTCGCCGATCGCCGCGAGCGCTGCGGCCTGGCCCTGGCCGGTGGAGTCCTCGGTGAGCAGGGCGAACTGGGTCTCGGTGCCGTGTTCGTTGCGGTAGCCGCGGCCGGACGGGATCTCCTCGGGGATCTTGCGGGCGTTGACGCCGATCAGCGAGAAGTCGGAACGGTCCGCGAGCCGCAGCGCGTACTTGTCCTCGGTGAGCGAGCCGATCCGGGTGGAGAGGATCTGCCGGTCACCCGTCATCACCAGGTGCAGACCGACGCTCGCGCCCTCCCGCATCATCGCGGTGAGCTGGTCGGTCAGATCGCCGTGGTCGTACTCGCCGAGCGTCGGCAGCCAGCCCTCCCACCGGTCGAGCAGCACCACGATGTGCGGGAGCCGCTCGCTCTCCGGCTCCGCGGCCCGCTGCTCGCCGATGTCCGCGAAGCCCTTGTCGGCCAACAGGTCCTGTCTGCGTGTCAGTTCACCCTTGAGGCGGGCGATGAGGCGGACCACGCGCTCGGTCTGGTTGCGTCCGACGACGGCGCCGCAGTGCGGCAGCCGGGTCAGTGCGTTGAGCGCGCCGTTGCCGCAGTCGATGCCGTACAGATGGACGTCGGCCGCCGAGTGGGTGCGGGCCAGCGAGCCCGCGATCGTCCGCAGGATCTGTGAGCGGCCGCTGCGCGGAGCGCCGCCGACGAGCAGATGCCCGAAGGACGCGAAGTCCACGACGACGGGCCGGCGGGCCTGGTCGGCGGGCAGGTCCTCGACCCCGTACGGGGCGGGCGGCAGCTTGCCGGGGCCGCCCGTGAACGCGGGAACCCGGATCTCGTCGAGCAGCAGTGTCTCGGAGAGGGCGGGCAGCCAGGGACTGTGCTGGGGCGGGATACCGAGGGCCTGGTTGGCCTCGCGCACCGCGTCGACCAGCACCTTGAGGTCGGTGATCTCCTCCTCCTCGCGCTGCTCGGCCTTCGGCTTGACCAGCGCGGCCCGCCCCAGGTCCGCCCAGCCGAGCGGCCCGGCCCAGGGCGCGAGCGCCGTCGGATCGGCGGCTCCGGGCCGGCGGCCACCGACGCGGCCCGACTGGAAGGGCACGAGCGAGGCGTGCCCGAGACGGACGTACGCCCGGCCCGGCGTGTTCTTGGAGATGTGCCCGGCCTCGGGGGAGTCGATGACATCGCTCGACTCGCCGCCGTCGGTCACCCGCAGCGCTATGCGGAGGTTGGTGTTGGCGCGGATCTCGGGAGAGACGACACCGCTGGGGCGCTGGGTGGCGAGCAGCAGATGGATGCCGAGCGAACGGCCCCGCTGGGCGATGTTGACCAGGCCCGTGACGAAGTCGGGCAGGTCGCGCACCATGGAGGCGAACTCGTCGATGACGATGAGCAGTCGGGGCACGGACGCGTGCGAGGGATCGCGGCGTACGAGGTCCTGGTAGTCCTCGATGTCCTTGGCGTCGGCGGCGGCGAGGATGTGTTCGCGCCGTTTGAGCTCCGCGCCGAGCGACTCCAGGGCGCGCTCGACGAGATGGGCGTCGAGATCGGTCACCATGCCGACGGTGTGCGGGAGTTTGACGCAGTCCTTGAACGCCGAGCCGCCCTTGTAGTCGACGAGGACGAACGTCATGTTCTCGGGGGTGTTGGCCACGGCCAGCGAAGCCACGATCGTCTGGAGCAGCTCCGACTTGCCGGAACCCGTCGTACCGGCGATCAGACCGTGCGGGCCGTCGCGCCGCATGTCGATGCCGAACGGACCGTCGTACGACTCACCGATGACGGCCGTCGTGGACTGCCCGCCCAGCCGCCAGCGCGCGCTGATCGCGTCGCCGGTCGGCGGCTCCAGTTGCAGTACGTCGAGCAGCCGGCTGGCGCCCGGGAGGGCCGAGTCCTCGGTCTCGCCGCTGATGTCGCGCAGCGCGGACAGGGCGCGCGCGAGCCGGGAGCACCAGGCCGCCGACACGAAGTCCGGCCGTACGTCCCGTACCCGGGCGATGCCCGTCTGCTGGACGCGCACCCGCAGTTCGAGGGCCTTGTGCGTACCGGTGGCGGAGTCGTCGGCCTCGGTGGCGTGCCAGGCGTGGAAGGAGGGGAAGCCGCCGGGGGCGGTGGGCGCGGTGGTGGCGGGCCGCCGCTCGGTCGCGTGTTCCTCGGGCCTGGGCTCCGCGATCACGATGGCCTGGCATTCGCCGGGCAGGAACCGTTCCTCGGCGTCCAGACAGATCGCGTACATGGACATGGCCGGGCCCTCGCGCAGCAGTCGCACCACGCCGGGCATGGACCGCAGGCGGCGGGAACCGTCCCAGACGACGACGATGTCCGGGTCGCTGAAGGAGGCCTTGTTGCCGTTCTGCTTGGCGGCCTTCTGCCGGGCGTCCAGGAGCTGGGTCAGCTCACCGATACGGGCGCCGACGGTCTCGGCGTCGGTGCCGATGAGGACGTTGGCGTCCTGGGCGCCGGCGGGCCTGCTGTGCGGCAGCCAGCGCACCCAGTCCCAGCCGTCCTCGCCGCTGTTGTCCGTCAGGACGTAGAACTGGACGTCCAGCGGGCTGTGCAGCACCGCGGTCTGCGCGACGGCCCAGCGGCCGAGGGCCTGGGCGGAGTCACCGGGCCCCGCGATGCCGACGACACCGCGCTCGCCCAGCGGGAGTGCGACCGGCGCGTCCTCGATGGTCCAGGTGACCTGGCGCTTGTGGTCGTCCTGCTCCGGGTCGTCGAGGACCACCTCGGAGGGCAGCCGGCCCGTGCCGACCCGCAGCAGCAGATGGTCCGCGTCGGTGCGCCGCCGCTCCCACAGCCGGGTGCGCGGTCCGGTGCCCAGCGACAGCACGGTCGCCGGATCGGGGACCGCGCGACGCCGGTCGAGCCGCTCGGCGAGCAGTGCCTCCTGGGCGTCCTTCTCGATGCGCGCCTTGTGCTCGTTGTAGTCCTTCACCTGCTTGGCATGGGACTTGCGCCCCTGCTTCTTGTCCATCAGGTAGTTGCCCAGCATGATCAGCGGGCTCATCAGAGCCATGATCATGTAGTACCAGCGGCCGAAGACCAGCACCATGACGATCGCGCTGACCAGCGGCGTCAGCGCCATCAGCCAGGGCAGCGGCCGGGCTTCGTAGTCCCGTACGGGGTTCGGCAGCCGGAACTTCGTCTCGCGTTCCGGCGGATGCAGTCGCGGCGGCCGGTTGTAGTCGAGCCCGGCGCCGTCGTCCGACCACTTGAGCGCGGCGTCGGGCGGTGTGTAACGGTCCAGCTGGAGAAGGGTGTTGCCGATGGCGACCTGGCTGCCGAGCGGCCACTCGTCGTCCTCGCGTTCCTCGAAGGGCGCGCCGTCGAGGGTGACGCCGTCCTTCCCGCCCTTCTCCCCTTCCTTCTCCCCGTCCTTCTTCCCGACCGCGGTGACACGGCACGTTCCGTCCGTTGCAACTGACAACGTCAGTGCCCTCTGCGGAAGTTCGGGATCGTCGACGCGGACGTAGGACGACGCCCCGGCGCCGATGTCGTACCGGCCGATCCCGAGCCGGTGCACGGCACCGGCCGCGGGGCCGCCGGCCACCCGCAGTTCGACCAGTCCGGTCGGTTCGCCGGGCAGGCATCCGGCGGGGTCGTGCAGGCTGACGACGGCACCTTCGCGCAGCGGCGAGGTGCCGATGGTCGCGGCCGGATCGACGGGATACCCGTCGACGTACGCGACGGGCGCGCCGCCGCCCGCGGCCCCCTGGTGGTGCCCGAGGGGAATGATCTGCGCGCCGCCGCCGTAACCGACGTGCTCCGCGAGCTCCTTGGCGATGTCCCCCACCGAGGACTCGGGATCCGCGTCGAGAACCACGTCGGCGGTGGCGCCGCCGAGCGGGTCGACGACGGTCAGAGTCAACCGCACGCTCGTCCTCCCCCAGGTACCGAAGGCCGCTTCCGGAACACCGGCCACAGTGCTCTCGACGATAGCCGCTCGCCGCTTCCCACAGGCAACGGCCCGTGTGAGGGAACCACGAAGGCCGGTGCCGTGCACCATCCTTGGTGCGGGCTCGTGACAGAACCGGGGTGTGCTCCTGCAAGCGCCGTAAGTAAGCTGCTTGCTCAACGCGGACGGTCGCACCATCCGCATCAGGAGCCACGGGGGTTGGCCCTGCGGCGAGTTGAAGCATGGAGGACGCCACATGGCCGGCGGCAAAGACGCAGACATCACATACGAGAAGATGCGGGGCGCTGCTAAGCGACTGGGCCACGAGAAGGAGAAGATGGAGGACAAGCTCCATGGCCTCGACAGTTACATCGACGGCCTCGTCGCCGACGGCTACACGACGTCCAAGGGCTCCCAGGCCTTCGACGACTCCTTCAAAGAGTTCACCAAGGGCATGAAGGAAACCCTTGAGGGCCTCAAGGGCATGGCCAAGTTCCTCGACGACGCCGCGAAGGCGTACGAGGACCTCGACGACCAGCTGGCCAAGGGTGTCAAGGGTTAGGGCAGTTCGCGGTCAGCGTGACGTTTGAGTGCGATGGGGCACCTGCCGTGTCCCATCGCACCGCCGTTTCAGACGTCGAGGACGCCGGAGCCCTCGGCTCGTGATTGCCGCATCAGGTGCGTGTGGAGTTCGCTGCGCTGCTCTTCGGTGGTCAGCATCAGCCAGGAGCCGTCCGTGAAGCGAACACGCAACTTCCGGTTGTCGTACGCGGGCAGAGGGTCCTCGACGACCGCCGTACCCGCGGGGATCTCGGCGACGACGCGCATCCGGTCCTCCCTGCGGACGGATACGCGCTTGGGCGGGGCCGCCAGCACGATGCGGCCCTCCGTCAGCAGGACGAAGCGTTGATGGTGGGAGGAATGGCCGTACCAGCGCAACAGGAACTGGCCCGCGGCCTTGTTCCAGTCGCCGTCGAAGGCCGCGTCGAGCCCCTGCTCGGCGATGGCCTTGTCCCGACTGTCGATGTCCAGGTCCCCGGCACGGGCACGGTCGCGCTCCTCCTTCGTCGACAGGAGGCGTTTGAGCGCCTCCTCGCCGGAGGCGAGAAGGCTGAGCAGCATGGCGACGGGCATGAGCGGCGCGGCGAGAACAGCGCCGAGCATGCCGAGCGGTGGCAGGAAGGCCGGCCGCAAGGGGCCTTCTCCGGCGGCCAGGTGAACGCTCCGGGGAGGCTCCGGAATCCGGCCTATCGTGCACCACGCACCGGCGTCCGGAGTCACGCCGAGGCGGTTGCGTGCTGTGCGGTCGCTGCTCCTGGACAACGCGTCCCACCTTCCTCGCTGACTGCGGGGCGAAGTATCGCAGCAGTGTCTCATGTTCACGATGGGGGAATTCGTCAATGGGTGACAGGACCGCTTACGACCTGGACCTGATCAAGGACTGCTCGCGTTCGCTGGGCAGGATCCACCGCGAGTTCGAGCAGCACGGAAATCCGGCGGACGGTTACAACGACGCACTCGGACACGGTGGTTTGAAGGATGCCTTCGATGATTTCGGCGGCACATGGAAGAAGACACGCAAGAAACTGATGAAGGAAATAAAGAAGCTCGCCGAAGCCACATCGGTCGCGGCTCAGAAGTATGAGGAGATCGACCACGAACTGGCGAAGGCCATTTCGGGAGCGAAGGGCAAGGGCAAGCGGTGAGCAGGCGATCCAGCGACTGGCCGCCCCTGTGGGACGAGGACCCGACACCGGGTGACCCCCACGAAGTGGCGGCGCTCGGGCGCAAGTTGCGCGAGACGGCCGAGATGATCGACGAACAGGCCAGAGTCATCAAGGCGTTGTCCTCCGTGGACGGGTGGGACAGCGATGCCGGGCGCGCCTTCAACGAAGTGGCCGACGGCGCGGGTGACCGGCTGAAGAAGGCGTTCGAGCGGTACGACGAGGCGGCGAACGCGCTCGGCGAAAAGGTCGTCGACGGGGAGTCGACGGAGTTCGCCGGAGAGCTGCACCGAGCGCAGCAGAAGGCCGACAAGGCGTTGGCGGACTACCGGGAGGCCAAGGACGACCACGATCTGGCGGAGCGGGAGGTGAAGAAGTTCACGGAGAAGCACCTTGTCACGGACATCCCGGAGGCGGACAGGCCCGAATACGAACGCTGGAAGAAGAAGCAGAACGAGGCGCTGGGCAGGATCGGCCAGGCGCGCAAGGAGGTGAAGGACGCCCGGGACATCTTCGACGACGCCGGAGACCGTGCGGCGCGGCACATCAGGGACGTTGTCCACCACGACGCCGTGCGGGATCCGGGCGGATTCATGAACTGGCTTGCCGACTGGGCGGATACGTTCTCCAACCTCTCGGCGATCTTCTCGGTGCTTGCGGTCGTCTGCGCGTTCGTCCCGCCCCTGGAGTTCCTGGTACCCATCTTCGCGACTCTCGCGGTCCTCTCCAGTGCCGCGGCTCTGGCCGGTCACGCATATGACATGTCGGTGCGGGGCGGGAAGGTCAACTGGCTGAAGTTGGGCACCGACGCTCTGGGCATCCTTCCTGGGCTGGGGTCCCTCAAGGGCTTCCGGGCCCTGGTGGGCCTCAAGGGCGCCGCGAAATTGCGGGCGTTCGGGAAGCTCGGCACCTTCGGATCGTTCAGAGGCATCGCCGCTGTCGACGGGATCGGCCACAACTTCCTCAACGGCCTGAGCGTGACGCTGACGAACAAGACCTTGGCCAGTGGGCTCAAACTGGGCCAGAAGCTGGGCATTTCGGGGCTTCCGGAGAAATTCGTCCCCATGGGCGGCAAGGAGATCACGGCCGCCATCAAGGGAACGGGCCTCGCGAGCGCCCTGCACCGGATGTTCAGCGGGGAGAACGGAGGGACGACCGGATATCAGCCGCCCGCCCAGAAGCCCTCACCGACGCCGATGCCCACACCGAGCCCTTCCCCCGGCGCCTCGCCGAAGCCCTTCCATGCCGCGCTGGCCGCATAGCCCGGCATCCCGCGGTGGACACCGTACGAGAGGAGCAGGGCGCACATGAGTGAGCCCGTACGAGAGGAGGAGGGCGCACATGAGTGAGTCGAGCGACCTGGGGGAGTGGGACTTCATCGGTCGCAGAGGCGGGGAGCCGGCTCGGCTGGTGCCCGGCGAGGTGATCGCCGCGGTTCCCGACGCGCGGCGGCTGGCGGAGGACGCGGGCCGGGAAGTCGGCTTCGACTTTCTGGACGACGGGGCTGTTCTTCGGATGCTGCGGCTTCGGCATCAGGACGAGCAGGAGATGTTCGACGCCGGTTTCCGGACCGGGGTTCCGCTCGCCCTCGTCGGTTTCGGCGCCGCCGTGTACTGGGGCGGAGTGGCCCAGTACTGGGAGTCGGGCAGAGGTCAGCTGATCTATCTCGCGGTGACCGGAACGGCCGTGATGGTTCTGTCGGGTCTGTGGATTCGAGCCGCGGTGGCTCATTGGGGGGACCCCGCCCGGCAGAATCTGCGGGCGAGGGCTCGGAAGTACCGTGACGTGGCACATGCTGCCCGCAGAGGGGGAGCGGACATTCCGGTGCACTATCCGCACTACGGCCCGTATCCCTTTGCCGCCACGTACCGTCCCGACGCGGGCGAAGCGAGATTTCCCGATGGAGAAGAACGGTCATGACCGCGATATCAGTTGAGGGCGAACTCCGGAGTCCGGCCGACGGGAACGGCGTGGACGTCCGGTGGATCATGCCGGACGGCTTCTTCGAGATTCCGCTGGACGCGGAGGATCTGGACGAGACCGCCGAGCAGTTGGTGGAACTCGCGCGCGGCGCGATGCCGGAAGCCGACTTCGACGTGCAACTGCAATGGGCCGTCATGTGCGCCGCCCACTACGACTCCTTCGTGGAAGCCGGAGTTCAGTACGCGGGGTTCGTTCTCACCGAGGTGGAGGGCGCACGCTGTACGGCGACGGTGACCGTCAGCATGATCGATCTCGATGCCCAGGCAGGGCCCGACCCTGTTGGATTCATGGGGTCTTCGCTGCGGCACCTCGGCATCGGGCAGGTCAGTGAGATCGAGCTGCCGTGCGGCCCGGCTGTCTGCTGCATCGGAGACCGGAAGGGAAGCCTTGACGGCAGTCTGACCGCGTCGGGCGAGGACGAGCCGGTCCGGACGTCCTTCATCCAGGTCCAGGTGCCGCTGACGAACGGGACCGCGGTGGTGTTCGAGATGGGTACGCCCACTCCCGACGGGTGGGAGGTGTTCTCGTCCATGTTCGCCGGGGTCGTGAAGAGCGTGCGGTTGTTCGACACCGAGGGCGAGCCGGTCGTGATGCCGGGATGACGACCGGACCGGACGCGGCGGCTCCGCCCAAGGACTACCGACTGCTCGTTCCGCGCGAGTGGTTCAGGGTCGATCTGGGCCAAGGTCGCTGGCGCGGACAGCTGAAGACCTTCGTGGACCTGCAGGCAGCGGGCAAGAACGTACCGGCCCAGGCCAAGCAGGAGGCCTGGGCGGGCCTGCGCAACACCGCTGAATCCGCGGTGGCGAACGGCGCCCTGGAGTTCTTTCTGCGGCCGGAGTTGGACGACGGCGGCATCCTGCCCGTATCGCTCGTCGTGTCGCTGATTCCGCGTCCCGGTTCCCCGGCGCCCGAGGATCTCCTGGCCTCGTTCGAGGAGATGGAGCACCGGAAGGGGCGCGGTGCCGAGGTCTCGATCGTCGCTCTCCCGGCCGGTGAAACCGTCCGGATCCGCACACGGACCACCCTGGACCTGTACATCCGGATGCCGGGAGCGGCGGGTTATCTGGTCCTCGGGTTCGTCGTACCCCTCACCGGCGTCGTCGGTCCCATGGAGCGGCTGTGCACCTCGATCGCGGGATCACTGCGCTGGATCATGTGATCCACGTCAGCGGCGGTCTCCGGGGACCGGGCGGGAACCGTGGGTGACCAGAACTGATGCGGGCGATCCCGATAAGGCGTTCTGTATGGTCCCTTTGCTCTCCATTGGTTGCTCGTTCGAAAACCCTTGAAAGAGGGTGGAGGGTGGCCGAGAGGCGCGTGTGCCGGACGGGGCGGCCGCGGTGTGGTTGTAGGGCAGCGGGCGCATGGGGGTGGCAGTGGCGGATCACATCGCGGTGTCCACGACGGAACTGCGGGACATCAGCCGCTCCGTCGCGAAGCTGAGGACGCATTTCGAGCAGGCCAAGGACCTGGTCGACTCCTACGATCCCGAGATCGGCTCGGGTGAGGTGGCCGAAGCGCTCGACGCCTTCGCGGACGACTGGAAGAAGAAGCGCAAGCAGCTCTGCGACGGCCTGGAGTTCCTCGGCAGGACAGCGGGCGAGGCCGCCAAGGCCTACGACGGCCTGGACCAGCATCTCGCCGACGCGCTCCTCAAGTCCCAGGAAGCCAAAGGCGGCGGCAAGTGAGCGACGACTTCTCCGGCGTCGACTGGCAGACCGCCCGCTACGACGACAGGGAACTGACCCCGGGTGACCCCTACGAGGTCGCCCGGCTCGGCAAGCGCATCGCCGATACCGCCGAGCTGATCCAGGAGCAGGCCGCCAAGCTGCACAACCTGGTCGACGGCAACGGCTGGGACTCCGACGCGGGCCGTGAGTTCCAGAAGAAGACCGAGGACACGGTCGGACTCCTCACCAAGTCGCACCAGCGCTACGCGGCCGCCGCCGAAGCCCTGGGCTCCCAAGTGGGCGCCGCCCCCGCCGACGAGCACCAGCACACGGACTGGGCCACCGCGCTCGACCACGCGCAGAACCTCGTACGGGCCGCCCTGATCAAGGCGAAGGCCGCTGACGCGGACCGCAGCCACTGCCAGAAGCAGATGGAGCAGCATCCGGGCCCCGACGACCACCCGGACAAGCAGCGGCTGGACAAGCAGAAGGAGTGCGCCGACACGGACCTGGAGGATGCCAAGAAGGACCTCCGCAAGGCGCTGGCGTACCGGGACACCCAGTCCGGGTACGCCAAGGCGGCCATCCATGACGCCGTGGAGCACGACGGGTTGAAGGATCCCCAGCACCACTGGTGGGACAACTGGAAGGACTGGGTCGCGGACATCGGGCACTGGGCCGGAGTCGCGGCGGCCGTCCTCGGTGTGCTGGCCCTGGTCCTGAGCTGGGTGCCGGTGCTCGGCGAAGTGCTCGCCGCGCTGGCCCTGATCGCCTCGGTCGTGGCCCTGGTCTGCGACACGATCTCCGCCCTCGACGGCAAGGGCACCTGGCTGGACGTCGCCATCGACGCGATCGGCGTACTGTCGTTCGGCGCCGGACGCCTGCTCGGCACCACGGCCAAGGAGGCGGCGGTCGCCGCGCGCGGGGCCTCCGCTCTCAAGGACGTGGGCCTGGCGCGGGAGGCGGGGCTGAACCCCGCGGCGGCCCGCGGCCTCGCCGAAGCGCTCAACGGGGTCAAGCCGGGCCAGATCGGCAAGGCGCTGGCCGAGGGGCCGGCCGAACTCCTGCCGCGCATGCGGTCGGTGGTCAAGGAGTCGCTGGACGTCAAGGCGTACGTGGACGACATTCGGGTGGCCGCCGGTCAACTGCCCGGCGAGGAGAGCCTTCTCGCGGAGGGCGCGCCCAAGCTGGCGCAGATCTCGGGGTCTTCGTTCAAGACCATGGCGGGATTGGGCAAGGCCCTCTACATCGGCAGCCAGACCCTGCCGCTCGGGCTCGGCTGGTCCAACCTGGCCCCGGTCGGCGCTGGGGAGTCGAAGGCCACGGGACCGAACCTCCTGAGCGGACTGAAGGAGATTCCCGGCGTCGGTGCCGGTGGCATCCCGTTCTACAACTGGACGTGGCACGCGGGTGGCTGAGTCGGACGGCGGCGAAAACTCTCGAGGAACGGGCAACGCGGGCCGCTCCGCGGAACAGAGGACCAAGTGGTGAACGAGGAAGAGGCGTCCGTCGACGACCTGTTCGCGCGGCTGCCCGAGGACGGGCGGCGGACGCTGGAACAGATCGGCATGGGCCTGCCGGAACTGCGCCGGATGGCCGCCCGCGACGGTGGGATGCGGCAAGTGCGCGGTGTCCTCTCCGAGTTCACCACCGAGCCGGACCCACGCCGTCCCGGCGACGACGAGGGACCGGCGGAGCGCGTCGCCGTACGGCCGTGGGCGCTGCTGTTCGTGGCGGCCGTCACCGGCGTGGTCCTGACCGAACTCTCCACCCTCGCACTGCACGAGACGGCGCTGCTGGTGGGAGCGGTCTGCGGGGCGGGCGTCCTGTTCGCGGCCTTCAGGACCCGTGAGTCCCGCGGCGGGCTCGCGCTGCGGTGGATCACGGTGACGGCGTACGTCGTCCTGGTGCTCGCCGGCTCCTTCGGCACTCAGCAGTGGTACTTGAGGCTCCGCGGGGCCGAGCAGCCGGTGACGATCGCCGAACCGCTCCATCAGTGGACCCATGGGACCAGGGAGACGTACTGCCGGGTCCGGCTGCGGGACGGTTCCGTCCGCCAGGTGCTCGGCAACCGGGAGAACTGTGCCGACCGGGTCGGCCTGAAGGACACGGCCGTCGTCGACACGGCGGGCCACTACCGGCCCTTCCTCGGCACGAAGGCCGACATCGGGGGCACGCTCGGCGGATTCGTCGCCCTCGGCGCGACCGCCGTTCTGATTCTGGCTCCGGCGGGCGCCGTGGCCCTGGGGCGGAGGCCGCGGACCGACCGGCCCCGCGGGGAGCGGACGGATGGGGGAGCGGGATGAGCGGGATGAGCGGACCATCGGACAACAGCGCGGCCCCCGAAGCGGAGCCGGGCCCGGCACCGGCTCATGCACCGGTTCATGCTCCGGCTCATGCACCGGCACCAGCGCCGCCACCTCCCTCCGACTACCGTCTGGCCGTCCCCGAGGGCTGGGAGCGCGTCGTCCTCGACCCCGGCCGCTGGCCCCACCGCATCGACAAACTCGTCAACCGCGGTCTGCGCAGGACGCGGGCGACCCCGCAGCTCAAAGCGGCGCTGGCGGAACGGATCCGGGAACAGGCCGAGGCCGCGCACGCGAACGGCGGGGTGGAGATGTACCTCGTCAACCAGGTCGTCGGTCAGGTCCCGGTGTCCGCCGGACTGGTCGTGACCCTCCTTCGGCCCCCGCCCGGCGCCGCCCACGGGGACCTGTCCGACACGGCCGTGTCGCTGGCGGCCCGCGGCGCCGACGTCACCACGATCGACCTGCCCGCGGGCCCGGCCGTACGCCACTTCTACCGTCGCCGTCCCGCACCCGACGACCCGGACGGCAACAGGCTGACCGTCACCCACCTGGATGTCCACCTCGCCGTACCGAACAGCGACCAGCGTCTGCTGCTCTCCTTCTCCACCCCGGTGGAGCCGTTGGCGGACGCGCTGGTGACACTCTTCGATTCGATCGCCCGCACACTCCAGTGGATGGCCTGATGCCCGAGTACTCCGAGTCCACCGTCCACATGCAGGCGCCCGAGGCCGCCGTCCCCCTCCCCGTGCACGGCCCGGTCGACCTGGACGCCTGGGCCGTGGACGCGGCCCGTCTCCGCGCGGGCCGGGACGACGACGCGAGGCTGATCGAGGCGCTCGCCGTCGAACTGGGCGAGGCGGCGGCCGACGCGCGCGGCCGTGTGCCGATCGTCGCGCTCTCGTACGTCCCCGAACCCCGGCTGGGGGAGCTGGCCCGCATCGAGCTGTCCCCGCTCGTCGCCGACGAGACGTACCCGGCCGTCACCGTCGACCTGCTCCACCGCTATCTCGCGATGCCTACGGACCTCTCGTTCCGTCCGCCCGAGGCGGAGCGGCGCACCCTGCCGGCCGGTCCGGCGGTCCGCGTCCGGCACGCGTACGTCCAGGAACCCGACCGGGACGGAACGGGCACCATCCTGGAGACCTGCGCCTACGGCATCTGCCCGGACAAGAAATGGGGCCTCGTCCTGCTCACCTCCTGGCGCGCCCTCGCGCACACCGACACCCTGTGCGCCCTGACGGACAGCCTCGCGGAGACGATCACGGTGACGTCGGCCCGCTGAGCCGGCCGCCGACCGTCACCGCGTTTCCTGTGCCGCCGCGACTTCGGGTCAGATATCGCCCTTTCGGAACCGGGCGTTCTGCCCGTCCGCGTCCATCAACTTGAAGGCGGCACTGCCGATTCCGTACGTGGGATCGACGCGGTCGTGGAGCCGGTAGGTGACGTAGACGCTGCCGCTCGGGCGCCGGTGGATCAGCAGGGTTCCGCCGGGCTCCTTGCCTTCGAGGAGCTCCCGTACGGCTTGGTGCTGGCCCGGTGTGAGGTCGTCCGGGTCCATCAACGGAAGGGGGTTCTCCAGCGCGCGGGTGATGTCGTCGCGGCAGTTGGTGTCCCGCCCCGCCAGCCGGCACCAGGATCCGTCGGTGAAGGTGATCGTGAAGTCCGTGTCGTACCGGCTGAACTCTTTGCGGGTGGCGGCCGCGACGTGCGACCGTTCGGTCTCCCAGAGGACCTCGTCGAAGGGGTTGTCCACGTCGTTCAGCAGCCCCAGGACGAGGACGCGCCGGTCCGTGACGGCCAGATGCGTCCGGTCCGTCTCGGGCCGGCGCGCCGGATCGAGCTGCCAGGGGAGTGAACGGGCGAGGGCACCGGGCGCCGCCCACATGACCGGGAAGTCCTCGACCTCGTTCTCCGGATCCTCCGGAGCCCCGAGTGTCGCGACGGTACCCGTGCTGCCCGAGCCGGCCAGGGATTCGAGGACGCCCAGCGTCGCCACGAGCAGCACGCTCGCTCCGAACTTCGCTCCGGAGCGCAACCGGCGTTCGGTCTTGCCGCGGACGGTGAAGCGGGGGCCTTCGGGCCAGCCGGGCAGCTCGTCCTGGATGTCCGTCCGTCCGGTGTCCCGGAACCAGCGCATGCCCGCCACGGGAGTGGCGGCGCCCGTGGCGAAGCTCACCGCGGACCGTGCGATCAGGGTCTCGTTCGGGTCGGGTTGCCAGATCGTCATCAGTGTCGAACCTCGGTGTGCGGTGTGCGGTGTGCGGCGCGCGGTGGCGGATTGGTGGAGACGGTCGCCGGACCCGTGGACCCGCCGCTGTGGAGCGCCGCGTCGGAGCCCGACGCTGATTCCCTTGCGGAGCACCTTGCCTGCGACACCGGTTCCCCGGCCGAGCCGCTCGGCCCACCGGGCGCGCGCCTCAGGCGGACGTTGTCATCGGTTGACGGACTGGATCTCCTGGACGGTGATGTCCTGGGTCGTTCCGAAGGTGCCGTCGGGAAGGCCGCCGCCCGCTCCTCCGGTGCCGGTCCAGTTGACGGCCCAGGTGATGGTCGCCCTGAGTCTGTACATCCCATCACCCGACGAGCGCAGGTACTTGATCCCGCACGGTGGTGTCTGGCCGGCCTTGCCCTTGGCGTACGGCGCACCGATCGAGTCGTCGTCGTTCAACCGGCATTCGCCCGAGGCCGGATAGGTCTCGGCGTCGCTCGTCCCCGGCTCCAGCTTGAGCGAGACGGGCTTCGCGGTGGTCGTCGCCGAGATGTCGAGCCCGGCGACGTCGAGCGCCGCGGTGACGGACACGTCCTTGAACGTGGCCTTGTCGAGCCAGGCCCAGGTGGGGAGGTTGACCTTGGTGATGTTTTCGGGGGCGAGGGTGACTTTGGTGTCGGGGAGCCGAATCGCGTTGTACGCGGCTTCGGCGAGGATCCTAGGCGTGACGGCCTGGGGGACGCCGGGATCGTCGTTGTTCGCGACCCAGAAGGGCAGTTCGCCGCATTCCATGCTCGCGGGATCGTCGAGGCGGTCGGGATTCTGGACGGCGACCCACCAATTCCCCTCGTCGGCCTTGTCCCCGTTGTAGTCCTTGTACTTACCGTCCGTGTAGATGTCCCGGAACTGCCCGACCGCGGTTTTCGCGTAGTTGGCCTGGCCGGGGGCATTGATCGTCTCCTCGTACATCGTCTCGACGTACTTCTTGAACTCGGCGACAGAGCGAGGCTCGTACCAGCAGGCCGGCGGGGTCCAGTTGCCCACGGGCTGAACGGTGCCGTTCTTGCTGCCCCGAGGGCGAACGGAGCCGGAGTACGTCACTTTCGAGATAAGGGTTCCGGCGTCGGAATGGCCGCTCTGTTTGGTGTCACCCTGAGTGCCCGCACTCGGGGGCCAGTCGGCCGAGGCGGTTCCCGGTGCCAGCGCGATCACCCCCGCGACAGCGCCGATCGCGAGAAATCGCCCGCAGGTTGCTACGGCGTGCACGACTTGTGCCCCCTCTGTGACGTGAGTTTCGTCGTCTGCCAGACGCCTTGCTTGTCCTTCTCGAGTCGCGTCGCGTAGAGGACGTACGACTTGTCGGTCACGCCTGTCTTGAGGATCTTGCTCGACTTCCGGTCCTTCGCGAAGGCCTTGGACTGGTCCTCGCAGTACACGACGCCCGCCGAGGCGGAGTCGAAGACATCGACCTTCGCGTTGTAGTAGCGGTTGACGCCGGTGATCGAGTAGCCGTCCTTCACGATGGACGTGACCCAGTCCCGGGCATCGGCCAGGGCGTTGTCGCTGTAGTAGAAGCCGAGGGCGGGCAGGTCGGCGTTGCCTTCAGCGATGGCGTAGTTGGTCGCATCGACCCTCCGCTCGACGTCGGCGAGGACCGCGTCCTTCGCGGCGTCGCCGGTCCGCCAGTTCTCGAACCTGTCGCTCAGATCACTCGGAAGGGTGATCCTGGGGCGATTGGCCGGACCTGTCGCACTCGGCGAAGCCGACGTCTTCGTGTCTCCGGTGTCGGCCCCCGCGATCTTGTCGTTCCCCTTCGGGCTGTCGCCCCCGCCGCCGCAAGCAGTCAGCAGCAGGGCTGTTGTCGCGGCGAACGCGGCAGCAACGGGCAAAGAGCGGCGCTTCACAGTGGACTCCCCGTGAGACATCGGTTGAGCGAGGTCGGTCAAGGGCAATGACGGTATCCGTGGGGCTCTTGGTTTCGCCAGGAGGGACCTCGCTGGAAATGTGGATGTTCTGGGAGGAAGGCGGATCAAAGCAGATCCTTCTCTGTTCAGATCCGTTCCGGGCATGCCGTCGATCACATCAACGGGCCCTTCTCTCCGCGCCGTTCGCCGTGCGGCGGGCGGCCAACGCAGACAACTTCCGTACGGACCACGCCTGTGCGCCTTCGCGCGAGCTACGGCAAGTCATCCCACGGCTCCCGTGCCGCCACGCCACGCATCCCCGGTGTGCACCGACCTCGTAGGCTGACCCGGGCCGAGCAGGTCGAACAGACCGGTTCGGTCGAACGGATGGATGAGATACGAACCCGGGGGACGAGCCATGGCCCGCTACATGGAAACGCTCACCGTCGAGCGCGGCGGATTTCGCATCAAGGTGCCGGAGTCGTGGTGGGAGTTCGACGTGCGGCCGGAGTCGCGGGACGACTCGATCCGGCGCATGGTGAGCGAACGGATCGACCGGCGACCGGAGTTGGCCCAGTACCGCGACACCTACACCGGCTTCCTGCGCAAGGCCGCGGCCGACGCCTGGAAGTCCGGTGCCCTGTACTGCGGCTGCATGGCGGAGTCCTTCGGCGGTGACACCCCGATCACCGGCTCGGTCACCGTCTCGATCGTCGGCGGTCGCTCGGGGACCGGTGAGCCCCTCTCCACCGATCCTCAGGTCATCGCGGGCCAACTCGCCGTGCGGGAGGCGAAGAAGGAGGGCGACGCCTGGCGCAAGGTGACCACCGTCGAGATACCCGGCGTCGGTCCCGCCGCGCGGACGTACGGCGTCGAGGACATCGTCGTCCCCGGCGACAGCCTCCAGCGCACGATCCGAGCCGTCCTCATGCAGACGTTCATCCCCGTGCCCGGCCAGGAGGGCAAGGTCGCCCTCGTCGCCGGCAGCAGCCAGGTCCTCGACCTCGCCGACTCCTTCTTCGACATCTTCGACGCCGTCACGTCGACGTTCCGCTTCGCGGACCAGTAGCCGCCCGCGTCAGGGTGGCGCGGACCCACCCCCTTCCGAAGCCCTTGACCACGGGGAGAGCTCAATGGATCCGGCTGTCATCGTTTCAGGTTTTCCAGGTGTCGAGGAGTTTCCTGGATTGTCGGACGCCTGGCATTGGTCGCCCGCGCCGGGGCTCGACTTCGCCGCGGCGCTCAGTGAGGACCGCCGGCTTCTGTTCCAGGTGAACGCGCGTGATTCCTATGAGGAGGGGTTGGTCAGATCTCTCCTCGTGGCGGCGCGGGCGTCAGAATTTCAAATCGCCTCGGAAGACGCTTTTCTTGTCGCTGTTCCCGGATTTCGCCATCCGGGCACCGGGTTCGACGTCTTTGGTGTCGCGCGCCCCGGGGTGCATCGATATCATGAAGTGCGGCAACCGGGGCTGCAGGAAATGACCTGGGCGATATTTCCGGGATATCAATGCGAATTTGCGCCGCCCGGCAGCTATTCGTTGGAAGACGCCCGGGAGAGCTTCGTTCGGTTCCTCGCGCCGGCCGACCTTCGGCGCTCGCCGGCCCCGTTCCTCCGAGTGCGGTTCGACAACACGGTGACCAGGGGCGGGACCGACGGACCGGACGGTGTTCTGGTCGTACCGGGAACTCTGTACCGTGAACTCGGGCTGCTCAACGGTGCTCCCGGAAGTTTTGTCGAGTTCGAGAACTTCCGAGGACAGACGTTCCGGGTGGAGTGGGACGGGGATTGGATCCTTTCCGGCGGAGGGGCTGACGCCCGCCGCATCGGTCTCGACGGCCTGCTGGACTTCGCGGCAGAGGTCCTGAACGCCTGATGCGAGGCTCCGGGGCACGGACGGAATCGGGAACCGATGCGCACCACCGGACCGAAGTGTCCCTTCCGGGGGAACGCGGCGGTGGTGAACTCGGGGTACCCGTACTGCTCGGCTCGTCCTCGTCGTTAGGGGTCCCCCGTGTGGCTGAAAGATCACGCCCCTCCCGTCCCACCCGTAAGCACCTCGTGCAGGCATCGTGCGCAAGCGGTGACGGACCGTACGTAATGGGCACGTCAGGGATTCGCTGCCGCACAGTCCGGCGGGTCGGCTGATTGCCGGGCCCAACAGGGAACCGGACGCCTTCCGTTGCGCGTCGATAACGTCGAGTCGGGTGCGCTTCAGGGGCCTTGACGCGCCTTGAGGGGCTTATGCGCGGCTGATACGGTGCCATGGCTTGACGCTCGCTCCAGCGCCGGCCGTCCGGCCAGGTCGCACGGTACGTCCCGTAAGGGGGCGCGGGGGTGAAGTGTCCTACTTGGCGCGTGAATTGACAGACATTTTCTTGGGTGTACGGGGAGCGGTCGCGTGAGGATCCAAGAGCGTACGGGGGCGGGAAACAACCGTCCCGCCACCTCGGCTCACCCGGTGATGGGTGAGCGTCTCCCCATGCCGCCTCGCGAGCGCAAACCCGCGCTGGCCGCTCTCGCCGTGCTCCTCATCCTCGTCGGCGCGCTCGGCGCCACCATGCTGGTGCTTCGTGCCGGGGACCGTGTCGAGGTCGTGAAGGTCACCAGTGACATCCAGGCCGGTGACTCCGTGGGCGATCACACGACCTCCGTGCTGGTGGCGGCCGACCCCTCCATCCACTACGTCAAGTCGAGCCAGATCGAGGAACTCAAGAAGCTCAAGGCCAGGTCCCCGATCTACAAGGGGACCATCGTCATCGGCGAGATGTTCGCCGAAGGCGCCACCGTTCCGGCCGGCAAGGCCTCCGTGGGCGTGTCCCTCAAGGAGGGCCAGTACCCCGCGGGCATCAAGTCCGGTGACACGGTGGCCGTCTACCGCGTCGGCGACAGCGGATCCAGCGGCAGCCACGGGTCGTCGAGTTCGAGTTCCTCGAATTCGAGCTCGTCCAGCGCGGGCAGCGCTCCCCTCGTCGAGCGGGCGAAGGTCAGTTACGTCCGGGACCAGACGGACAGCACGATCAGCAGCACCAACCTGCCGGTCACCCTCATGGTGGACAGCGGTCAGGCCGCGTCCGTCACCGATGCCGCGTCGGCCGGTCAGGTCGCCCTCGTCATCGTCCCCGGCAACTAGAGGCGAGTGAGTAGACGGACATGGCGCTCATCGCCCTCGCCGCAGACAAGGGTTCCCCCGGAGTCACCACCGCCGCGGTGGCGCTCTCGGCGGTCTGGCCCCGCAGGGTCCTGCTCGCCGAGACCGACCCGGCCGGCGGCGACCTCGTGTACCGCAGCGCGGCGGCCCACGGCGGCCCGCTGAACCCCAACACCGGCATGCTGTCGATCGCGGCGACCGCCCGGCGCGGTCTCGTGCCCGACCAACTCTGGGATCACGTACAGCCGTTGAGCGGCGGACTCGAAGTCCTCGTCGGGCTCGGGATCGCCGAGCAGGCCGCCGGTCTCGCCGGACTCTGGCCCACCCTGGGCCGGGCGTTCGCGCAGCTCGCCGACTCCCCGAACGCGCCCGCCGACGTCATCGCCGACTGCGGACGGATCAGCGGAGACACCCCGGCACTCGAACTCTTCCCGCACGCCGCCCTGGTGCTCCTGCTCTCCCGCACCGAGCCCGAGGCCATCGCGCGGGTCCGGGACCGTGCGGCCGCCCTCTCCGCCAAGCTGCACGGCGGCCCGCGCGGCGCCGCCGGACTCGCCACCCCGTTCATCGGCGTCGTCCTCGTCGCCGACCCGGGTGACTCCGCCAAACTCGTCCACCAGGTCAACGACATGCTGGTGGCGGCCCAGACCGGTGCCCGCGTGGTGGGCACGCTCGCCGACGACCCCGCGGGCGCCGACCAGCTGGCCGGACGCAGACGCGGACGCCTCGACAAGTCGCTGCTCATCCGTTCGGCCCGCAAGGTGACCGCGGACCTGTACCAGCAGTACGGCGCCACCTGGTCCGTACCCGCCGACGGACCCCAAGGGGCGCCCGGGCAGCCCGCTGCCGGGGTCGGCCGATGACCGCCGTCGACCACCAGTTGGTCAAGCGGTTCCGGCAGGACGCCGGTGACCGCATCTCCGAGCAGCGCCGTGAGGACCAGGTCCGTGGCGTCACCCCGATGTCCAGCGAGGACGAGCGGCACTACGCCCGCGCCGTCATCGCCCAGATACTCGAGGACCACGCCCGCACCGAGATCAACCTCGGCCGGACCCCGCTCGACGCGGAGACCGAGGAGCAGTACGCGGCCGCCGTGCACGCCGCGCTCTTCGGCGTCGGCCGGCTCCAGCCGCTGCTGGACGACCCGGAAGTCGAGAACATCGACATCAACGGGTACGACCAGGTCTTCATCGGCTACGCCGACGGCCGGGAGACGAAGGGGGACTCCGTCGCCGAGACCGACGAGGAACTCATCGAGCTGATCCAGGTCCTCGGCGCGTACTCGGGTCTGTCGTCCCGGCCCTTCGACTCCGCCAACCCGCAGCTCGACCTCCGGCTGCCGGACGGCTCCCGGCTCTCCGCCGTCATGGACGTGACCCGCCGGCCGGCCCTGTCGATCCGCCGCGCGCGCATGGGCAAGGTCTTCATGTCCGACCTGGTCGGCAACGGCACGCTGACCCCAGAGGTCGCCCACTTCCTCGCCTGCGCCGTCCGGGCCCGCAAGAACATCATGATCGCGGGGGCCACCAACGCGGGCAAGACGACGCTGCTGCGCGCGCTGGCCAACGAGATCCCGCCGTACGAGCGGCTCATCACCGTCGAACGCGCCCTGGAACTCGGCCTCGACGCCTTCGCCGATCTGCACCCGAACGTGGTGGCCTTCGAGGAGCGCCTGCCCAACTCGGAGGACCAAGGTGCCATCACCATGGCCGAGTTGGTCCGCCGCTCGCTGCGTATGAACCCCTCCCGTGTCATCGTCGGCGAGGTCCTCGGCGACGAGATCGTGACGATGCTCAACGCGATGTCGCAGGGCAACGACGGCTCGCTCTCCACGATCCACGCGAACAGTTCCAGCGAGGTCTTCAACCGTATTTCCACGTACGCGCTCCAGGCGACCGAGCGACTGCCCATCGAGGCCAGTCAGATGCTCATCGCGGGCGCGGTGAACTTCGTGGTCTTCATCCAGCGGCGCAACGACTACGAGTCCGGCGGTCGCCTCCAGCGCATGGTGACCTCCGTGCGCGAGGTCAACGGCGTCGACGGACGGGTGCTGTCCAGCGAGGTGTTCGCCGAGACCCCGGACGGCCGGATCGTCCCGCACGCGCCCATCGCCTGCCTCGACGAACTCGTCGCGCAGGGCTACCGGCTGCCCGGCAGCGGGAATTGGTGATGACGATGACCCAGCACATGACATCCGGGACGGCATCGGGCATGACGTCCGGGACGGCGTCGTACCTGATCCCGAACACGGCATCAGGTACGACGCCGGGCAGGACGTCACTCGCGGCGCTCGACTCGCTCGGCTCCATGGGAGGCCTGTTCTCCCTGCCCGTGCTGTACGCGCTGGTGTGCGGGATCGCCGTCGGCGGCGGCCTCGCGCTGTTCGCCGTCGCCGTACGCGGACTGCCCGCCAAGCCCGAGCACGAGAAGCAGAAGGCGAGCCGGCGGGCGAGTGAGCTCGTCCGCTTCGCCGGACAGCGCGGCTCGATCGCCGCCATCGCCGGTCTCGTCGTCCTCCTTCTCACCCGCTGGGCGGTCGCCGGTATCGCGACCGCCGTCCTCGTCTTCCTGTGGGACAAGCTCTTCGGCGGCGCCTCGGAGGAGCGGGCCGCGATGCGCCGGGTGGAGGCACTGGCGTCCTGGACCGAGTCGCTGCGCGACACCATCGCGGGCGCGGTCGGCCTGGAGCAGGCCATCCCCGCCGCGGCGCGCGCCTCCGCCCCCGTACTGCGGCCGCATCTCGACGCGATGGTGGACCGGCTGCGTTCCCGGACACCGCTGCCCGACGCCCTGCAGCAGCTGGCCGACGAGATCGACGACGCGTCCGCGGACATCATCGTCGCCGCGCTCATCCTCAACGCACGTCTGCGCGGTCCCGGCCTGCGCCAAGTGCTCGGCGCGCTGGCCAAGTCGGCGCGCGAGGAGGTCGACATGCGGCAGCGCGTGATGGCCCAGCGCGCCTCGACCCGCCGCTCCGTGCAGATCGTCGTCGCGGTGTCCATCGCCTTCGTCCTCGGGCTGTCGATCTTCAACCGTCAGTTCGTCGAGCCGTACGGAACCGCGGTCGGACAGCTCGTGCTCGCCGGTGTCTGCGGCCTGTTCGGGCTCGGGTTCTGGTGGCTGCGCAAGCTGTCCACGATCGAGACGCCGGAGCGGTTCCTGGTACGGGACGAGTCGTCCGTGCGTTTCGTGCGCCCGCGTACACCGGTTCCCGGGGATGAGGCGGTACAGCGATGAACCTGACCATGCCGATCCTGATCGGCGCCGTCCTGGGCCTGGGTGTCTACGCGTTCGTCCGCGCGCTCATGCCGTCGAAGCGCAGCGCGGTCGCGCAGGTCGCCCGCATCGACGCGATGCGGGCGCGCGGGGCTGCGTACGAGTCCGCGCACCGCGGGCAGCAGGACACCGGGCGGTTCGGCAGCCTGCGCGCCCAAGTGGGTTCCCGTGTCGCCGAGCTCTATCTCCAGCAGGGCTGGGAACAGCGCTCGCTCCGCGCCGATCTGGCTGTCCTGGACCGGAGCTGGGAGAGATTCCTGGCGACGAAGGTGCTGCTGGCGGCGGCCGGTGTCTTCTTCGGCCCGCTCCTCTTCGCCGTCGTCTGGACGCTCGGCGTCGGCCGCAGCCCCATCATCCCGGTCTGGCTCGCGCTGTTCTTCGCGATCGTCTTCTTCTTCCTCCCCGATCTGGAGGTGCGCCGGGACGCGGTGGACAAGCGGCGCGACCTGCGGCGCGTGATCGGCGCCTATCTGGACCTGGTGTCGATGAGCCTGGCCGGCGGACGCGGTCTGCCCGAGGCGCTGATGGCCGCCGCCGAGATCTCCGACGGCTGGGCCACGCAGCGCATCCGCAACGCGCTCAACGACGCCCGTATCACCGGCATCAGCCAGTGGCAGGCGCTCGGCTCGCTCGGCGAGGAACTCGGCGTCGAGGAGCTCAAGGACCTGTCGGCCTCCCTGGCGCTGGTCGCCGACGACGGCGCCAAGGTGCGCGAGTCGCTCGCCTCGCGCGCCGAGACCATGCGCCACCGGGAACTCTCCGAGATCGAGGGCAGCGCGGGCGAGAAGTCGCAGTCGATGCTGGTCGCCCAACTGCTGCTGTGCGCGGGCTTCCTGGTCTTCCTGATCTTCCCGGCGGCGATGCGCGTGTTCCAGGTCTGATCGTCCCCGGTGCCCGAAACGTCATCAATCGACCGCCACTATCCTTCGAGAGGACAACTCACCATGAACGGACGGAACTTCAGCACCGGGATCCCGGGGGTGGACTTCTTGATCACCTACCTCCAGGGCCGGGTGCAGCGCGCCCGCTCCGGCGAACTCGACCGGGGTGCCTCCGCGGTGGAGTGGGTCATCATCTCCGCCGTCGTCGTCGCGATCGTCGGCGTGGTCGCCGGGATCATCAGCGCGGCGCTGGACACCAGTGCGACGAAGGTCGGCACGTGCATCACGGGCACCACCGACAAAAAGACCTGCTGAGTTCGTTCGGAGATACGGGTGCGCGAACATCGAGGGGTACGTCGCTGGGTGCGCCGCAGGACGGAGGCAGCCTCCGCCCGCGGTGACTCCGGCATGACCGCGATCGAGTTCGTGCTGCTCACTCCGGTGCTCTTCTTCATGATCTTCGCGACGGTGCAGTTCGCGCTGTACTTCTTCGCGGACCATGTGGCCCAGGCGGCGGCCCAGGCGGGCGCCCGCAAGGCCCGCGCCACCGCCGACGCGCAGCCCGGCGCGTGGCGCGGCGAGGCAGGCGACGTCGTCGACAGCTACATCCGGCAGCTCGGCCCGAAGCTGGTGCTGTCCCCGGACGTGAAGATGCTCCAGCCGGAGCCGAACACGGTGGGCGTCGAGATCACGGCGAAGGTTCCCGCGGTCTTCCCGGGCCTGGACCTGCGGGTGCACGCGCGGTCCTCGGGCCCGGTGGAGCGGTTCGTGAAGGAGGAGAACTGATGGGAGGGGAAACCCTGTTCACCGTCCTCCGGCATCGCGTGTCCGGCCGCCGGAGCGACCGGGGGCTGTCCACCATCGAGGTGGTCATCCTCGCCCCGGTGATGATCCTCTTCATTCTGGTCCTGGTGGCCTTCGGGCAACTGGTCGACGGACGTGGAGCGTTGGACGGCGCCGCCCGGGACGCCGCGCGGGCCGGCTCGATCCAGAAGGACCACGCGACGGCCATCACCGAGGCGAGGAGGGCCGCCGAGGCCGACCTCGGAGACATCTGCACGGGCCCGGTGACCGTGACGCAGACCAGCGCGGGCTTCGTACCGGACACGCTGTTCACCGTCGAGGTGAGCTGCGAGGTGCGCGGCCTCGCGGCGATCGGCCTCGATGTGCCCACCACCCTTCGGGCCAGCTTCAGTTCGCCGCTCGACCCGTTCCGGAGGACGGCATGAGGATGCCCTCCGCGGTACGCGGCTGGGTCGCCGCGCGCCGCGCACGCCTGGACGACCGGGGCTCGGGCGCCGGAGCGGTCATCATCTTCGCGCTCGTCTTCCTGTCGCTCGCGGCCTTCGTCATCGACGGCGGCATGTCCATCTCCAAGCGGGAACGCGCCGCCGACATCGCCGAACAGGCGGCCCGCTACGCCGCCCAGGACATCGACCTCGAGTCCCTCTACGAGAACCAGAACGGCCCGGCGCCCATCAACTTCCAGAACTGCGGCGCCCGCGTGAAGGCGTTCGCCCGCGAGATGGGCATGTCCGGTGCCGACATCGCCGCCACCCACTGTGTGACCGCCGACGCCGAACAGGTCGAGGTCGAGGTCCAGTTGACGTATTCCCCCGTCTTCACCGGCATGTTCTACGGCGGCGACGTGGTCGTTAACGGCAGCGCGGTGGCCCGGAACGAGGTGGGCTGACCCGGAGCGCCGGAGCGCCGGAGCGCCGGAGCGCCGGAGCGGCCCCGCCGACGAAACCGACGTGATGGCCCCGGCGCCGGTTGCTGCTTGGCCTCGCCCGCCCGGCCCCCTGTGGGCCACTGCTCCTCGCCGTCCTTCGCTTCCTCGGCCCGCCTGGGATCGTCAGTCCGCGCCCAGCCCGAGATCCTGCTCCAGGATTTCCGTCAATCGCCTTTCCGACACTTCCGGAACCTGATGACGGGCGCTCCGGACGTGCGAGACGAAATCCTGAGGCAGGGAAACGTGGTACTTGCCGAGATAGTGGGAGAGATCCTGGCGCCACAGCCAGGTTCCGTCCGTGTAGAGCGAGCCGATGCCGGTCCGGACGGGTGCTTCCGGGTCCAGGACGTCGGGCCCCGCGCTCATTTCACTCCAGATCGCCGCGCCGTTCCCGAGATAGGCGATGATCTTCGCCTCGTCCGGTTCTCCGGTCGGATTCACGGAATCCCGCATGAATCCATGAAGGGGCAGGCCCCACCCGGGGTCGAGTTCGGAGAAGAACCCTACGGTTCGGATCATCCGAGCTCCTCGGGAGTGTCAGAGGTGGCTCGGTGTGATCCGTCCGCGGCCGGCAGCCAGTCCAGGACGTCCTCGGACCGCGTGGGGGGATCGGCGTCCGTCGTGAGGGACACGGGCAGCTCCAGCTGGGCGGCACGTGCGAGTGCGTGAGGGGAGAGGACCGTTCGGGACCCACTGCGTACACGGCCGCTCAGGTCCAGCCGAACGGCGTGTCCCCGGCGGCGGAGGTCCTGAACCTCTTTCAGGACAGGGGAGACGAGTTCGTCGATCGGTGCGTCGAAGCCCCGGTGAGGTTCACCGGTCACCTGGACCGCCCAGCATCCCTCGCCGGGGCGAAACGACGAAACGGCCGTCGCCTCCCTGGAGAAGGTGGGAACGACGCCCAGCTCATCCGTGACCTCCCGCGGGTTCAGGTTCCGTCCGGTGATGAGCAGGGTCGCTCGGGGGGCGCCCCACGAATTCGACAGTTCCACAGTGGGTCCTCACCGGTCGCTGACGCTGGTTGTGACAGTGACGGGAACGCCGAGCGCCGCCGCCCTTCGGACGAGCTCGGGGGGCAGAACGAACGTGGCACCACGGCCCACGAAGCCGGAGAGGGCGACGTGGACGTCGTATCCCTGGTCGGCCAGCCGGGTCAGTGCGGACGAGTGGGGTTCCAGCGTCTCCAGGAGGGTTCGGAGCTGATCGCTGATCCCTCCCGGCATCCGGTCGTGAACCTGGAGTACCCAGAGGCCGTCTTCAGACGTCGGCGGATTCCGGTGGTCGCTTCCCGGATGCCGAACCGACGTCGGAGGCAGGGGGATCGCCCGGGAGACGAAATCCGCGTCCAGGTCCGGCTTGCGGACGACCAGCCTCACGGCGGTCTCGGCCCAAGGGCCTTCACTATGGGTGTACTCCATCATTCATCCTCGTCGTCGATGTTGACGGGGAACGTACGCCTTCGCGTGGGCCGGCTACTTCGGCCCGCCCTGGCTCCCGTTGCCGTCCTCCTGTTTCACTCCGTCCCGCACCTGCTGGGCCAGCTGGTCATCGAGCTTCCTGAACTCGCGGACGACGGCGTCGGACATCTCCGCGAGGGCGTCGAGGGCCTGACCGATGTCCTCACGGCCGTCCTCCCAGCCGGACTCGAAGTCGTCCAGTGCGTCGTAGACGGTGTGGTCGCCGAGGTCGTCCTTGTACGACTCGAAGAGCTTCTTGGTGTGGTTCAGCCGGGTCTTGATGTCCCGCAGCCGCCCGCCGTAGTCCTCGAGTTCGCTCAGCGGGAGCGCGAGGTCGCTCTTGCCGCCACCACCCATGCCGTTCCCCCTCCTTGAGTCCTGAAGTCCCGGTCGGACGACCCGGAACGTGCCGTTCACCGCGTCGAAGATGTCATGGAATGCCTCGGCCTGGTAAGGCACCGGGCCGGCTCCGGAGACGAGAACGACCTGGTCGGTGGTTCCCGGGACCGGGGCGTATCACACGTCCTCTTCGTCGAAGGTGACGGGCTTGTACGTCTTCGCGTGGGCGGCGAGGAAAGCGACGGCTTCCGCGGGCAGGGGAAGGCGCGTCACGGCCACGTAATCGAGGATCCTTTTCGGCGGGTAGTAGTCGACGAAGCGGTATTCCACTCGGGCCGGCTCGGTCGCGTCGCCGTACCTGTGCGCGACTCCGAGGGACTCCAGCAGCTCGGAAAGGTTGTACGCGCCGACCTCGTCCCCGAGATCGACGGGAAGCCGATAACGGGTCACGTCGGAGGACGAGACCGGATCGGAGCCCGAGCGGATGGCCTGGAGCTGGGGGAGACCGAAGCCGATCCATGGACCGGTCTTCTTCACGAGCATCCAGCGATCGGACATCCGGCTCTGGAAAATGTCGCACTCGTCTCCCGAGAAGACAGGGCGCATGCTCAGGCCCATCCTCGTCAACGGCGGGTGCGATGCCTCCAGTCCGGGGATCTCTTCGTGTCCGGCCTGAACGAGGTGCACGAACTCCGCGTGGAACCGGCCACGTTCGTCCGATTGCTCAAGGCACGAGAAGTGGAGATTGGCGTCGAGGAAGGACGGTGAGGCGGCCCACAGGTCCCGGACCAGTCGGTATCCGATGATCTCTTCACAGAAGCCCTCGATCGGAGGAGCCGGATCACCGCAGATCCGGCAGTGATTGATGTCGTCCATGGGTCTCCTGACGGTGGCCGGCTCGGCGGGAAGCGAGGAGGGGAGGAGGAGGGGAGGAGTCGAAGCCGTGGTCGGCCTCAGGCGTCGAAGGTCCGGTCGTCGGTGAGTTCGCCGCTCTCCGACCACTTCTTGATCGATCTCACCGTTCCGCGTGGGCCATATTCCTTTTCGAGGGCCGGCCGACCGTTCTGGTGCCAGTTCCGCCAGCGGCCGTACGGAATTCCTCGTCGGCACTGACCTTCCGATCTGTCCGCTCCGTCCGCGTACCACTCGCGGACGGGGCCGTCCTCCAGGCCTTCGGCACAGGTGGTCATGGCGACCACCTGTCCCGTCCGGGGATCCCTCTCGATGGTCTCTCCGGTGAACAGCTGGCCCCGATAGGTCAGCGACCGGTCGATTCCCATGTCCAGTTCGGGGTCGTCGACGTCGACGCGCATCAGTGGGTGACTCCAGGTGTGGGAACTTCGTCGCCCGGCGCCCGGCCGGGAAACCTGCCCGCGGCGTTGTCCACGCCGCTGGACCCGAGAGCGCGGTCCTGGCCGTGGACACCGAACCGGGCTGCGTAGAAGGGTTGTTACGCGCGAGGCGCGGTGACCGTTCCGGTGCGTATGGCTCGGAGCAGGTGACTGACGGGGGCGGGGGTGGTGGTGAGGACGGTTCCGGGAGCGTCGGATTCGCGGAGGTGGAGGGTGGCGGGGGTGGAGGCGAGCTCGACGCAGGAGTCGCCGTCGCCCGGCCCCGAGTAGGACGACTTCTGCCAGTTGTCAGGGGTGCTCATGGGTACCTCTCACAGCTCCTTCGTCAACCTGTGGATGAAGTCGCGAGACCGGTCGGCGTCCAGCGACACTTCCTCGACCTTATGGAAGAGCGTGCGGTAGGCGTTGAGCTGGGCTTCGGAGTCGATGAATGCGGCGCCCTGGGGGGCGTCGCGCACGACGGTGTCCAGCTTGGGCACCGGTCCTCCCGCGTAGGTCATGGCGCTCGTGGCGCCACCGAACCCTTCCAGGTCGAAGGGGATGACGCGCACGGTGATGTGCTCGGCTTCGGAGAGGCCCAGCACGTGAGCGAGTTGGGCCTTCGAGGTGGCACGGTCGCCGACCATGATGCGCAGTGCCGCCTCGTGGACGACGCCGTCGTACTTCTTGGGCGTGGGGCCTTCGAGCAGCGCTTTGCGCTGCATGCGGTGCCCCACACGCAACTGGACCTCTTCTGGGGGGAGTTCAGGCACGCGATACGAGAAGACCGCGCGGGCGTACTGTTCCGTCTGGAGAAGGCCGGGGATGTAGAGGAACTGAACGTCCCGCAGGAATGCCGCGTGGTGCTCCAGTTCGGCGAGGTCGAGAAACGGTGTGGGCAGCAAGCCGCGGTACGGCTCCCACCACCCACGTGTCCGGTCGGTGGCCATGGCGACCAAGGCTTCCACGAACGCTTCGTTCGTGCAGACGTACTGTGCCGCAAGTCGGCGTAGCCGTTTCTCGCTCACGCCCGCGAGGCCGGCTTCGATCTGGCTGATCTGCGCGGGACTTACTCCGAGCAGTGTGGCCGCTTCGCGCGATGCGAGCCCGGCCGCTTCGCGGAGTCGGCGCAGCTCGGCCGCCAGGCGCATCTGACGTGCCGTTGCGTCACGCCTCAATGCCATCGGCTTCCCCTCTCGGCGTGCCCGTGAACGTGACTCGTTCGGGGGCAGATTACGCGACCGTCTTGTGAAATCTAAATAAATAGGTCTACCGTCGGTGACGCGAACGTCACTATGTGACATGCCGGGGCCCCGGAAGCGCACCACTCCGTCCTGCCGTGACGGCTGTGACAATGCCACCGCCCGGTTTCGTCGGACTCGATCAACTCCTCATGCCATGAACGGAGTTCACGCATGCCTGAAACCGAGCCCTGGAACTGCACCCTGCACATCCCGCAGGACACCCGGGCGGTCACCGTCTGTCGTCGGACCGTCCGCCTGATCCTCACCCTGCACGGCCTGATCCGTCTCGCGGACGTCGCCGAGCTGCTGGCGGCGGAGCTGGTCTCCAATGCCGTACGGCATGCGAAGGGGCCCGCGGCCATGCGCCTGAACCGGCGGGACGGGGTGCTGCGGATCGGCGCCTGGGGCGCGAGCCCGCTGCCGCCGTCGTACGTCTCGGAGGTGGTTCCCGACACGGAGGAGGCGGGCCGGGGTCTCTTCCTGGTCCGGGCCTGTGCCGACGACTGGGGCCGGCATCCGCTGCGGCGGGGCGGCGACATCGGCAAGTACGTCTGGTGCGACCTGGCCGTGGCGTGAGGACTCAATCCGTATCCATGGTGTGGGTCTCCCGGCGACAGGGCCGGGTCACGAGGGCCAGCCGTTCCGGCCGCCAGAGATCGTCCCGCTCGTCGAGGCTCAGGTCGCCGTTCTTCCGGAGCAGCCAGATGACCTCGAACTGGTAGTGCAGCACGGCGTCGCCCTCGACACGATCCAGCAGGGGCGTCATCAAGCGGATCATGTCGTCCTGCTGGTTCGAAGTGTCCGTTCCCCTGCCCATGCGGAACCCGACGCCGACCGTGGGAGTGAACCCGAATTTCGTGACGATGGGGTCCCACGGCCGGGGCTGTCGCTGCTGGATCACGGTGACGCAGGTCCCTCGACGGGTGTACGCGAACACGCCCTTCTCCGTCAGCGGCGCACCCGTGATCGATTCGTCGAACACGCCGGAGTCCCTGCCGATCTCGGCGAGCCGGGACGCGACCTCGGATGCGGGCGACCGCGTCGCGATGTCGAGGTCGTATTCGATTGCCATGCGGAAGGAATCCCTTGATGCCCCGTGGTTCGACGGGCGTCTCCGCCCCTGCGCCGCTCCGTGTCCATGCCAGTCTTTCGACTCTATGGGAGCCCGGTTCGGTCTGCGTACAGCCGAATTCAACGGTGGGTAAAAGGCGGCAGTCGCCTGTCGGAGGCCGTCACGCCGTCAACAGGCCGATGACGCGGGGTCCGTAGGGGGCGTCTTGTGGGTGTCGTGAAGGGGTGAGGGCCCGAACGGGGGTGAGAGGGCCTCGAAGCGCGGCTGCAACTCGGGTGTGCCGGGCGGATGGTGATGAAACGGGCGGAGTGTGGGCCTTGCCCCCTGCCCGTCCTTCGACACCCTCCTTAAACTCTCAGTAGGCTCGGTCCACCCCCGAACTCACGCTCTCCCCAATCGACCCACGACCCCAGGACATCCGCCATGGCGCGACGCACCACTTCCAGTTCGACGGGCGGCTCGCCGGGTCCGAGGAATCGGACGCCGCAGCCCCTGCCCCGGCGTCGTCGGACGTTCGGGGACTTCGTGAAGGCGTTCGGAGCGTTCGTCGCCCTGCTGGTACTGCTCGTCGGCGTGCCGGGCGCGCTGGTCGTCGCCGTGGGGTGGCCGCTGCCGCACGGAGTCCCCTCGTGGGACTGGCTCCAGCAGGAGATCACCGTCGGCACGTTCATCCACGTGCTGACGGTCATCGTGTGGTTCGCGTGGGCGCAGTTCACCGCCTGCGTGCTGGTCGAGATGAAGGCCGCGCTGTCGGGCGTCGGGCTGCCGAACCGCGTACCGGGCGCCGGTCCGAGCCAGTTGCTGGCCCGTCAGCTCGTCGCGGCGCTCCTGCTCGTCGGCGCCGCCGCCGCGAGCCTCACGCCGGGCCTCTCGCAGCTCGGCCAGAGCCTGGAGGGCAACCAGCGCGGTCCCGTCGCCGCCGCGCAGCAGACCCCCGGCGGGCTGTTCGGGCAGCAGCGGGAGCAGGCCGCGGCGGGCGTCGCCGCAGCGGTCGCGGAACAGGCCGCCAACGCCGCGAGCCAAGCGGCGTCCCAGGCGGACGGCGGCGCGTCCGCCCAGCACGGGGACACGAAGTACTACCGGATCCAGCCCCCCGAGGGCCGGCACCACGACTCGCTCTGGGAGATCGCGCAGCGGCACCTCGGTGACGGGCGCCGGTACAAGGAGATCTACCAGCTCAACAAGGACCGTACGCAACCCGACGGGTCCAGGCTGTCCGAGGCCAGCCTCATCCGGCCCGGCTGGATCATGGAGATGCCCGGCGACGCCCACGGCGGCGAGCTCGTCGAGATGCCGGACGCGGCGCCCGGGATCCCGCAGCAGGTCCAGCAGCAGATCCACGACTACTCCGGGACCGGCGATCACCGGCAGGCCGGCGGCAAGCAGGCCGGCGGCGCCAACCGGCAGAACGACCAGGGTGACCGGGACACCGCGCACATTCACGTGCCCCAGCAGCGGGTCGGCGACGACCGCGGCGGCGACGACAGCCGGCAGCGGGAACCCGCCTCCTCCGAAGCCGCGTCGGACGCGCGCGACGCACAGGGCGAACAGAACCAGGGCGAACAGAACCAGGGCGAACAGAACCAGCGGCACCAGGGCGACGGGCAGAGTTCGCGGGTCTCCGCGGAGAGCGGGTTCGGGCTGCCCGAGGCCCTCGTCGGCGCGCCCCTGCTCGCCGCGGGCCTCCTCGGTGCCCTCGGCCGACGCCGCCGCCAGGCCCTGTGGCAGTCGGCGCTCGGCGCGGTCGGCGGGCGGCGCGGCATGGAGCCGCCGGTTCCGACCGGGTCCGCCGCGGACGCCCAGGACGCGCTGCTCGTCGGCGCCGACCCCGAGGGCGTACGCCTCCTCGATCTGTCCCTGCGCGGACTCGCGGCCACCCTCGCCGCGGAGTCCCGCCCGCTGCCGACCGTCTACGCGGCCTGGCTCGGGGGCAACGGCGATCTGCACCTCCAGCTCGCCCAGCCCGCCGGAAAGCCGCCCGCGCCGTGGCGGCTCGGCCAGGACCAGACGTTCTGGATGCTGGCACGGGCGGACGCCGAGCGGTACGAGGAGGTCGACACCGCGGCCCCCTATCCGGGCCTCGTCAGCCTCGGCACCATGGACGACTCGCGGCTGCTGCTCAATCTGGAGTCCGTGCCCGGCATCGTCTCGCTGAGCGGAAGCGCGAGCGACCGTGCGGGCGTCTTCGCCTCCGTGGCCGCCGAGCTGGCCACCAACGGCTGGTCGGACCGTATGACGATCACGCTCGTCGGCTTCGGCGAGGACCTGACGCCGCTCGCGCCCAGCCGGCTGCGCCACCTCGACGACGTCGAAGCGCTCGTCGAGGCCATGGAGGCGGAGACACGGCAGCGCCGCGGCGCGCTGGGTGCCGCCGGACACGACTCGGTGCTCACCGGCCGCACCGGGCCCGCCCAGCACACCCGTTGGGCCCCGCATCTCGTGCTCCTGGCCACCGAACCGTCCACCGAGGACGCACTCAAACTCGCCGAACTGGCCGCCGACGCCGGTCGGTTGGGGATCGGCTATCTCGTCGGCACCGAGTCCGGCGAACTGCCCGGCGCCGCCTGGGAGATGGAGATCACCCGCGAGGGCAAGCTGCTCGCGCCGCTGCTCGGCCTCGAACTCGACGCGCAGCTGCTGCCCGTCGCGCAGCAGCGGGCGGTCGTGGAACTCTTCGTCGAGGCCGACCCCGAGGGCGGTCCCGACGGGCCGACGGACTCGCCGCCGTTCCTCGTCGACGTCAGTGAACAGGGGCGGCCCGCCGTGTACGCGCGGCTCGTGGGCCCGTACGAGATCATCGGCCTGGAGACGCCCGACGGCGAACGCAGCGCGCTGCTGCACGAGGCGCTGGCGCTGCTCCTGCTGCACCGCGAAGGGGTGCACCCGCGCGTGCTGTCCTCCGCGCTGTGGCCGCGCGGCGTCACCGAGGACGTGCGCGACGCGCTCGTCGAACGGTTGCGCGGCTGGCTCGGCAACGACCCCGACGGCACTCCGCGGCTCGGCGCGGACGCGACCGGGCGGCTCACGCTCGCCAAGTCCGTCGTCTCCGACCTGGACGTGCTGCGCTCCCTCTACCACGAGGCGACGCAGGGCAAGGGTGTCAACAGCCGTGTGGTGCGCGGGCGGTTGCTCACCGACGCGCTCGTCCTCGTCCGCGGTCCGCTGCTCGCAGACCGCCCGCAAGGGCGCTACGGCTGGCTCACCCACGAGATCATCGACGCCCAACTGCCCCTGCTCGTAGCTGACATCGGCCTCGCTCTCTCCGCGTTCCATCTGGAGAAGGACCGGGCGCAGAAGGCGATCGAGGCGCTGAACGCGGCGATGAACTCGGCGCCGGCGGACGAGCGGCTCTGGAACGAGCTGCTGCGCGCGACGCACGCGACGGGGGACAGCGACCTGTTGAAGCGGCTCGCCGCCGATCTGGTCGCCCGCAGCGGGGCGCGCGGGCTGCCGCCCCGGACGGAGGCGCTGCTCGACGAACTGCTGCCGACCTGGCGAAGCGGTGCGGCCTCGGTGGGATGACGCCCGGCGTAACGGATGTTCCTGGGGGGAACGCGTGGATCTCGACCTCTGGCTCACCGTCGTCGCCGTGCTCTGGGGCGCGGCGGCGGGGCTTCTGGTGCCCCGGCCCGCGTACCGCTTCGCCGTCGAGCCCGACGAGCCGTGGCGGGACCGCTGTCCCGAAGGGCAGCCGATCACCGGGGCCGCGCGCGGGTGGCTGGGGCTCGCTCGTTCACCGGGCGGAACCCGGTACGGCCCCGGCGTTCTCCTCGTATCGCCGGTCACCGCCCTGCTCTGCGCCGGGCTCGCCCTCGCGACCGGTACGCGCCCGGAGCTGGGCGTCTGGCTGCTGCTCGCGCCGCTCGGCGTCCTGCTCGCCGTGGTCGACTTCCGGGTGCAGCGGCTGCCGGACGCGCTCACCCTGCCGCTCGCGGCGGCGGCGCTCGCGCTGCTCGGGGTGGCCGCCGCCCTGCCCGAGCACGCGGGTGAATGGCTGACGGCGCTCTTCGGGGCGCTCGCGCTCGGGGGCGGGTACTTCGTGCTCTTCCTCGTCAACCCGAACGGCATGGGCTTCGGCGATGTGAAACTGGCCCTCGGGCTGGGCGCGGTGCTCGGCTGGTACGGGTGGAGCGTGGTGATCCTGGGGACCTTCGCCGGGTTCCTGTTCGGCGGGTTCTACGGGGCGGTGCTGGTGGTCGCGCGGCGCGCGGGGCGCAAGACGTCGATCCCGTTCGGCCCGTTCCTGATCGCGGGCGCGTACGTGGGGCTTCTGATCGGGGCCTACGCGGCCTGACGTGGGCCGGCTCGGCGGGCTTACGCGGCCTGACGTCGGGTGGCCCGGTGGGCTGGCGTAGGGTGGTTGAGTCTGTCCACAACCCTTACGAAAGGGACGCTCCCGGTGACCGAGAAGGCCGACCTTCAGTCCGTCCTCGACCGTGCCGCCGAGGGTGGGCGGATCACCCCGGAAGAGGCGCTCGACCTCTACCGCGACGCCCCGCTGCACGCGCTCGGCGCCGCCGCCGACGCAGTACGCCGCCGCAGGTACGCGGGTACCGAGCACATCGCGACGTACATCATCGAGCGCAACATCAACTACACGAACGTGTGCGTCACGGCGTGCAAGTTCTGCGCCTTCTACGCCGCACCCAAGGACACCGCCAAGGGCTGGACGCGCGACCTCGACGACATCCTGCGCCGCTGCGCGGAGACCGTCGAGCTCGGCGGGACGCAGATCATGTTCCAGGGCGGGCACCACCCGGACTACGGCGTCGAGTACTACGAGAAGCACTTCGCCGCGATCAAGGGCGCGTACCCCGAGCTGGTCATCCACTCCCTCGGCGCCTCCGAGATCGAGCACATGGCCCGGATCTCCGACGTGAGCGTCGAGGAGGCCATCCGGCGGATCCACGGTGCCGGTCTCGACTCGTTCGCCGGAGCCGGCGCCGAGCTGCTCCCCGCGCGCCCGCGCAAGGCGATCGCCCCGCTCAAGGAGAGCGGCGAGCGCTGGCTGGAGATCATGGAGATCGCGCACGGGCTGGGCGTCGAGTCGACGTCCACCATGCTGATGGGCACCGGCGAGACCAACGCCGAGCGCATCGAGCACCTGCGGATGATCCGTGACGTACAGGACCGGACGGGCGGCTTCCGCGCCTTCATCCCGTACACCTACCAGCCCGAGAACAACCACCTGAAGGGCCGTACGCAGGCGACGCTCTTCGAGTACCTGCGGATGATCGCGATCGCCCGCCTCTTCCTCGACAACGTCGCCCACATCCAGGGCTCCTGGCTGACCACCGGCAAGGAGGTCGGCCAGCTCTCCCTGCACTACGGCGCGGACGACCTCGGCTCGATCATGCTGGAGGAGAACGTCGTCTCCTCCGCCGGCGCCAAGCACCGCTCCAACCGCATGGAGATCATCGACCTGATCCGCAAGGCGGGCCGCGTCCCCGCCCAGCGGACCACGACGTACGAGCACATCGTCGTCCACGACGACCCGGCGAACGACCCGGTGGACGAGCGCGTCATGTCGCACATCTCCTCGACGGCGATCGAGGGCGGCACGGCGCACCCCGAGCTGAAGCTGCTGGCCTCGAACTAGTCGCGCCGTGCTGACACTTCACGTAGCCGAGCAGTCGACCGGGATCTCGGTCCTGGTCGACGGGGCAGCCGTCGCCGCCGTCGGCCCCTACGAGGAACTGGCCGCCGACCGTCCGGACGCGAAGGTGCGGCGCTGGCCCGGCATCCTGACGCCGGGGCTGCTCAACCCGTACGGTCCGGAACTCCTGGAAGCCGTGTACCACCCGGACCCGCGCGAGGCCGACGGCTTCGGCACCGAGCCCATCGGCGGGGAACGGGCCAAGCGGATCTTCCGCGCCGATCCGGCGCGCGTCGGCGCGAGCGCTCGGCGCGGGATCCAGCGGATGCTGGCGCACGGCACGGTGGCGGTGGCCGGGGAGTTGCGGTCGCGAGTCGTGGTCGACGCGGTGCGCAGAGTCGGTCTCGCGGTGGGGCGGCGGCCGGACCGGCTCGCGGGTCCGGCGGCGCTGTCCCCGACCCCGCTGATCCTGCTGCCGGGACTCGTACCCGGCGGTCCCGCCCGGTTCGCCGTGTTCGACGTCGAGGACCACGCCGAACTGGTCCGGCGCGGTGCGGGAACGTGCGTGGCGACCGTGATCGGCGGGCGGCTGGTGTACCGGAGCCGCTGATCACGGCACGTGGGCACGTGTCGTCGGCTCAGCCGGCGAACACCTTCGCGAACGCCCCCGAACTCTGCTTCACACCACTGCAGTCGGTCGACGCGTCGCCCGCCGTCGCGCTGCCCTTCTCGCACTGACGGTCCCGGAACGTCGACCACATCGACACCCAGGCGACGCCCTTCTTCTCGGCGAACGCCCGTACCTGCGCCGCGTCCGAGAGGCCGAACGTCTCGTCGGCCACGTCGTTGACGCCGATCATCGAGGTGAGCGCGAGCCCCTGCCAGGCGTCGGAGTCCGACAGCCCGAACACCTTCTTCAGCTGACCGTGGGCCGCCTCCGCGGACGTGATCGCGTAGTCGCCCATGTCGTCGGCGTACGAACTGCCGTAGTTCATGGTCATGATGTTGACGGTGGAGACGTCCACGGAGTGGTCGTTGGCGGACTCCAGGAGAGCCAGGCCGTCGGCGTCGATGCCGGAGGGCATCACGGGCAGGGTGAAGGCGACGGTCAGGCCGGGGCGCTTCTTCTGGAGCAGCGCGATGGCCTCGGAGCGCCGCGCGACCGAGCCGGAGTCGCTCAACTGGGCGCCCTCGATGTCGAAGTCCGCCTGCGTGGAGCCTGCGGTGTCCAGTGCCGTGCCGTAGGCCGCAGCGAGGGCGCTCGCGCTGTCGCACATCGACGCCAGCTCCTTGCCGGACGCGCCGCCGAACGACACCCGCACACTCGCGCCGGACTTCTTGAGCGCCGATATCCGGGACTTCACGGCAGGGTCGCCGATCGCGTACCCCCCGTCCCACTTCGGCGTGCAGCCGTTGCCGTCGGAGATCACGAAGGCCAGGTTGTAGGTGCTCGGCGAGCCCGCCGAGTCGGTCTCGGCGGCGGTCGTGGCGCTCACGTACGGGGCGTACGAGGTGTCCGACGACTTGGCCGCGCCCGCGTTCGGGGACGCCGCGGCGGCCGTCGTCCCGCCGGGCCGCGCGGACGTCGTGCGCGAGGCGTCGCCGCCCGAGGAGCACCCGGCGCAGCCCAGTGCCACCAGACAGACGACACCCGCGGCCGGCCTCAGGAAACCCCGCATTGTGCACGCACCCGCTCTCATGGTTTCTCGTGATTTCTGTCTCAGGGCGGAAACAAACAGTCGTTCCCCGACTGGAAATGTGTCACACCCGGACCGGAATGCCGAATGAAGATCAGGCATGGGAGCGGGAAGAGAAAATGCCGACATACGGGGCGGTTTGGACTTTGAAATAGTTCATAACGTCCATATCCATCAGTTCTGGGCTGCGCTGACATTCTTTGATTCTCATAGAGAAAATACAGCCTGAGGCGCCCCTCATGGGCCGCTCACAAGGTAAGCAGAGTTCTTGACACATAAACCCGTCCTACCGTCTGCGGAATGCAATCCGAGTCCGCCATCGAAAACCGTGTCCAGACGCGTGGCCGCCGCCGCAAACGCGGCAGCGGGGCCGTGGACGGCCCCGTGTTCGTTGACAACTCCGGGCGCCGCGCCCGTCTGCTGAGCAGAATCGGCATGCTCGTCGGCGTCGTCTGCCTCGGCTACGCCGTCGTGCTCGGCATGGCCTTCATGGGCTGGGGCACCTCGCTGACGCCGTCCTCGCTGCTCCATTTCGACGGCGGCCGGGCCGGCTCCGCGCCCGGCGGCGGCTACGGCATCCGGCAGGGCGGCCCAGGCCCCAGCGGCGCACCCGGCGGCGCCCCGAGCGGAGCGCCCACCGGCACCCCGCCGTCCGGTCCGCCAACCGGGACCGCGCCCTCCTCCGCTTCCACGACAACCGCCGGGGCGTCCGCGTCCACCGGCGCCAACTGACGGGGGCGCACCCACTCCCATGACCACGACGACGCCCGCCCGCGGCCGTCGGCGCGCCCCCTCCAGGATGGAGCGGGCCGCCGGGAAGGCCGCGGCGCTGCAGAAACCCCGTGTCATCCTCGCCCTGCTGCTCCTGTTGGCACTCGTCAGCGTGATGCTGCTCGACGGCTATCTGCGCTCCGAGATCGGCAATGACGCCCGGGTCCGCGACGGCGCGGCCTACGACAAGGTCCCTGAGAAGATCCTCGACGGCGGGCCCATCCTGACCTTCGCCGCCGGCGCCGCGAAGACGCAGTCCGTGCCGAAGAAGACCATCGTGCTGACCTTCGACGACGGGCCGACAGCGAACTGGACGCCCGAAGTCCTCAAGGTCCTCAAGGAGAACGACGTCCAGGCCACCTTCTTCATGGTCGGCTCGATGATCTCCCGCTACCCGGACGTGGTGAAGACCCTGGTGGACCAGGGCAACGAGGTCGGCATCCACACCTTCACCCATGTCGACCTCTCCTACCAGAGCGCAGCACGCCTCCAACGCGAGCTGAAGCAGACGCAGTTGGCCCTCGCCGGCGCGGCCGGGGTCACCACCACGCTGTTCCGCGCCCCGTACTCGTCGGAGATCAGCGCCGTCGACAACTACAGCTGGCCCGTCTACAAGGAGCTCGGCAGCCTCGGCTACACCAGCGTCTTCGTCGACACCGACAGCGACGACTGGAAGAAGCCGGGCGTCTCGAAGATCGTCCAATGGGCGACTCCGAAGAAGGACCAGGGCGCCATCGTCCTCATGCACGACGCGGGCGGCGACCGCTCGCAGACGGTCGCGGCACTCGGCTCGTACATCAAGAAGATGAAGGCGAAGGGCTATACCTTCACCACCGTCAGCGGTGCCCAAGCCGAACTGGACCGGGCCGCGATCCGGGGCGGCACCGGAACGGCCACCGGTTCGAACCGTCCTCTCGGTCAGCAGGCGAGCGGCAGTCAGGCGAGCGGTGGGCAGCTGAACGGGCGGCAGTCGGGCTCCCGTTCGGTGGCGGGCGGTACCGCCGTCGGCGCCGCCCAGGCCGCCCAGCGCAAGGCAACCGGCGCGACCCTCTACGAGGGCAAGGCGCTCGTCTACGCCGTGGCGGTCGCGGAGTGGGTCGTACCGGCGCTGTCCTGGTTCCTCGTGGTCGTCGGCGTCGCCGTCATGGGCCGGTTCGCCATGATGCTGGTCCTCGCCCGCCGCCACCACCGGCAGCGCAACCGCGGACGCGGCCGGGGCGGCAAGTTCAGCTGGGGGCCGACGGTCACCCGGCCGGTGACCGTGATCGTGCCCGCGTACAACGAGAAGGAATGCATCGCCAACACGCTGAGGTCGCTGGCGAGGAGCACGCATCCGATCGAGATCATCGTGGTCGACGACGGTTCCGAGGACAACACGTCCGAGATCGCCGAGTCGCTCGGCATGCCGAACGTCCGCGTCATCCGGCAGGAGAATGCGGGCAAGCCCGCCGCGCTCAACAACGGTGTCCGTAACGCCCGTCACGACATCGTCGTGATGATGGACGGCGACACCGTCTTCGAGCCCGACGCCGTGCACCAGCTCGTGCAGCCCTTCGCCGACCCGGAGATCGGGGCGGTCGCGGGCAACGCCAAGGTCGGCAACCGCGACACCATGATCGGCGCCTGGCAGCACATCGAGTACGTGATGGGCTTCAACCTCGACCGGCGCATGTACGACCTGCTGCGCTGCATGCCCACCATCCCCGGCGCGATCGGCGCGTTCCGCCGGCAAGCGGTGCTGGAGGTCGGAGGCATGAGCGAGGACACGCTCGCCGAGGACACCGACATCACCATCGCCATGCACCGCGCGGGTCGGCGGGTCGTCTATCAGGAGCACGCCAAGGCCTGGACGGAGGCGCCCGGTTCGTTCAAACAGCTGTGGTCGCAGCGCTACCGCTGGAGCTACGGCACCATGCAGGCGCTGTGGAAGCACCGCAAGTCCCTGACGGACAAGGGTCCTTCTGGTCGCTTCGGCCGCGTGGGCATGCCGCTGGTGGTTCTCTTCCAGATCGTCACGCCGGTGTTCGCGCCGCTCATCGACGTGTTCACCGTCTACTCGATGCTCTTCGTGGACTTCCGGGCCGCGCTCCTCGCCTGGCTGGCCGTCCTCGCGGTCCAACTGATCTGCGCGGCCTACGCGTTCCGGCTCGACCGGGAGAAGTACCGCTACCTCGCGATGCTGCCGCTGCAGCAACTCGCCTACCGCCAGATGATGTACCTGGTCCTGATCCACTCCTGCGTCACGGCCCTGACCGGCGGCCGCCTCCGCTGGCAGAAGCTCAAACGCACGGGCGAGGTCGGAACCCCGGCAGGAGTGAGCTAGATGACCTGGGGCGCGGAACAACCGGGACAGCGGGTGTACGACGACGGACACGACCCCGGGTACGGGTACGGGTACGGCCCCGCGTACGGGTACGGGCAGCAGCCCGGGCAACCGGTGCCGTACGGACCGCCCTACGAGCAGCAGATGCCGTACGGACAGCAGCCCGAGCAGCCGGTGCCGTACGGACAGCAGTCCGAGCAGCCGGTGCCGTACCGGCAACCGGTCCTGCACCAGGAGCCGGTCCTCCGGCAGGAGGAGTCGGTCCGGTACGCCGAGCCGGTGCCCTACGAGGAGCAATGGCGGTACGGTCCCGGAAACCCTGCTGGTGACTGTCCCGAGTCCCTGCCCGCGAACCTTCCTGAGGACTCTCCCGAGGAGCCCTCGGAGGAGTCGCCGTCGAAGGTGAGGGCAGGGGGCCGAGACCGCTACTTCGACGCCCTCCGCGCCGTCGCCCTGGTCCGCGTCGTCACCTACCACACCTTCGGATGGGCCTGGGCCGGCCTGGTCTTCCCCTCGATGGGAGTGATGTTCGCGCTCGCCGGGACGCTGATGGCCAGGTCCCTGGAACGCCCGGCGCTCAAGGTGGTCAGAAGCCGGATGCGACGACTGCTGCCGCCGTTCTGGTTCTGGGGCCTGTTCGTCGTGATGGCGATGATGATCCACGGCTGGATGCCGGGCTGGCAGATCGTGTTCTGGATCGTCCCGGTCGGCGACCCGCCGGGCAACCAGTGGGGCGTGCAGGCCTGGGAGATCCTCTGGTACCTGCGGACGTACCTCTGGTTCGTACTGCTCTCCCCCCTGCTCCTGAAGATCTTCCGCAAGGCCCCGATTCCGGTCCTGCTGCTCTCGCTCGTCCCGGTCGTGGTCTTCCAGTACGGGTGGCAGCCGCCGGACGGCCGCCCCGGCAGCGCCCTCACCGACCTCGCCACCTATCTCTTCTGCTGGCTCGTCGGCTTCGCGCACCGCGAGGGGGTGCTCCAGCGCCTGAAGCCGGCCGCGGTGGTCCTCGCCTCGCTGGGGGCCCTCGCGTACGGCGCCTGGTACGCCCTCGCGCACCAGGCGGAGTTCGGCACCTACGACCTCGACGAGGTCCCCCTCGCACAGGCCTTCTGGTCGGCCGGCTTCGTGACGCCGCTGATGTACTTCAAGGCGTACTACGACGTCGACTTCGCCTGGCTCGCCCGCTTCAGGCGGCTCGACCGCACGGTGACGATCTTCAACGGGCGTGCGGTGACGATCTATCTCTGGCACGAGATCGCGCTGATCCTGGCCGTCCCGCTGATCGACCAGTTCTGGAAGGTGCCGGCCTTCGAGAAATGGCTGCCCCTGGAGAGCCAGTGGTTCATGTTCGCGATCGGCTGGGCGCTGATCTGGACCGCGATCCCCCTGTTCGGCTGGGTCGAGGACGTGGCCGCCAGAAAGAAGCCCAGGCTCCTGCCGTGACGTCGGCCCCGAGTGCGGGGGGAGAGCCTCGCCCACGCGGCCGGGGGAGAGCCTCGCCCACGCGGCCGGGGGAGAGCCTCGCCCACGCGGCCGGGGGCGGACACCCGGGCCGTCGGCCGGGGCGGACACCCGGGCCGCCGGACGGCGCCGCGCCCTGCCGACGGTTCACGCGGAGGGGTGCGGCGCTCTTCCTCGTACGCGGAAGGCGGCCTTTGACCTGCGCGAGGAACCGGACCCCGGGCGGGTGCCCGCGACCGCGCCCGAATCCGCGGCCGGGCGCCGGAGAGTCGCCCGGCCCGTACTGCCACAATGGGACCGTGACCCGCGCATCCCTGGACAAGCAGCCGCACGAAGTCGCCTCGATGTTCGACGACGTGGCGGAACGGTACGACCTGACGAACGACCTGCTGTCGCTCGGACAGGACCGGGTATGGCGCAAGGAGGTCGCGAAGGCGGTCGACGCGCGCCCCGCACAGAAGATTCTCGACCTGGCGGCCGGAACCGCGACCTCGTCGCTCCCCTTCGCCCGCACCGGCGCCTACGTCGTCCCCTGCGACTTCTCCCTCGGGATGCTCCGCGTAGGCAAGCGGAATCACCCCTGGCTGCCGCTGACGGCCGGTGACGCGACCAGGCTGCCCTTCAAGGACGACACGTTCGACGCCGTCACGATCTCCTTCGGGCTGCGCAACGTCCAGGACACCGACACCGCGCTCCGCGAGCTGTACCGCGTGACGAAGCCCGGAGGGCGTGTCGTGATCTGCGAGTTCTCGCACCCGACCTGGGCGCCGTTCCGCACGGTCTACACCGAGTACCTGATGCGCGCGCTGCCCCCGGTCGCCCGTGCCGCCTCGTCCAACCCCGACGCGTACGTCTATCTCGCCGAGTCCATCCGCGCCTGGCCGACCCAGCCGGAACTGGCCGAGCGGCTGCGGAAGGCCGGCTGGTCGAAGGTGGCCTGGCGCAACCTGACGGGCGGCATCGTGGCCCTCCACCGGGGCTACAAGCAGGCCTGACCGCCCGGCCCGCCCAAATGCCGGGAAGAGCGCCCTACCGGCTACCCGAGGACCTCGAACGCGTCGCCTGGCCGGTCGAGTTCACGGCGCAGCCCGCCCGACGGCGGCCGGGGCGGCCGGGGTTCACGCACTCCGGCGCCGCCCTCCGCGTCCCCGAGGTCGAACCACACGGTGACGACGGCTCCGCGCGGCACTTCGGCCCCGGGCTGCGGAAATTGCCGTACGACGTAGTCGACGACCGTCCGATGGAAGTCGGGCCGGTCGGGCGCGGCGAGCAGCACACCTCGCGCCTCTGCCGTCTCACGCGCGTCCACGGCCATCAGACCGACGAGCCGCGGTACGCGCACTTCGGGTGTCTTGGGTGTTTTGCGCACGGACGTCACCCCCAGCGGTACCGGAAGGGTAAGCCTCGCCCGTGCCCTTCCGGAAGCCGTGAGGAGACCTGCGGGACGCCGTCAGAGGGCCAGCCGGTAGCTGTGGCCCTCCTGCGCCGACGAGGGCAGCGTGAACCGCTCCGCGAGCTCCATGCCGAGCCGCTTCGTCACCGCGATGGAACGGGCGTTGCCCGCGTTGACCACCGCGACGACGTCCGTGACGCCCGCGGCGCGGACCCGCGCCAGGGCGGTCCGCGCGGCCGCCGTGACGTATCCCTTGCCCCAGTGCGCCCGCCCCAGCCGCCAGCCGATCTCGATCTGCCCGGCCGGACCCCAGGCGTGCGGCCACGGCTGCGCGCCCGTGAAGCCCAGTACCTCGTCCCCGGGGCCGACCACCGTCCACAGGCAGAACCCGTGCTCCGCGTCGTGCCGCCGCTGGCGCGCCGTGAGTTCCTCGTACGCGGACCGCTCGGCCGCGCGGCCCCCGAGGAACTCCATGACCTCCGGGTCGTCGAAGACCCTGTGCCAGGCGAGAGCGTCCTCGTCGGTGGGGACGCGCAGTCGTACTTCGGGGAGAGCTCGGTTCACGGGGCAGCCCTTCAGCCTGGTGATCAGTACCGCTGCATAGACTGCCCATGTCCAGTGCCCGTCGGCACGTTGATTTCGAGTCTTGGGGAGACCCCGCCGTGACCGAGCCCCAACCCCTCTCCGAAAACACCGCCGACGTCATCGTCGTCGGGGCCGGGCCAGCCGGTTCCACCACCGCGTACTACCTGGCGAAGGCGGGACTCGACGTCCTGCTCCTGGAGAAGACGGCCTTCCCGCGCGAGAAGGTCTGCGGTGACGGCCTGACCCCGCGCGCCACCAAGCAGTTGGTGTCCATGGGCATCGACATCTCCGAGGAGGCCGGCTGGCTCCGGAACAAGGGCCTGCGCATCATCGGCGGCGGCGTACGCCTCCAGCTCGACTGGCCGGATCTCGCCTCCTTCCCCGACTACGGACTCGTGCGCAAGCGGGACGACTTCGACGAGCAGCTGGCGCGGCAGGCGCAGAAGGCGGGCGCGCGGCTGTACGAGCGCTGCAACGTCGGCGCCCCGATCGTCGACGACCGCACCGGCCGTATCACCGGCGTGCACGCGAAACTGGGCGACGCCGACTCCAAGGAGAAGCGGGAGGTGACCTTCCATGCCCCCCTGGTGGTGGCGGCCGACGGCAACTCCACCCGCCTCTCCCTCGCGATGGGCCTGCACCGCCGCGAGGACCGCCCGATGGGCGTCGCGGTCCGTACGTACTTCACCTCGCCGCGTCACGAGGACGACTACCTGGAGTCGTGGCTGGAGCTGTGGGACCGCCGGGGTGCCGAGGACCGTCTGCTGCCCGGCTACGGGTGGATCTTCGGCATGGGCGACGGCACCTCGAACGTCGGCCTCGGTGTCCTCAACACCTCCGACTCCTTCAAGGAGCTGGACTGGCGCGAGGTCCTGAAGGCCTGGTGCGCCTCGATGCCGGAGGACTGGGGCTACACCCCCGAGAACATGACCGGCCCGATCCGCGGCGCGGCCCTCCCGATGGCCTTCAACCGTCAGCCGCACTACACCAAGGGCCTGCTGCTGGTGGGTGACGCCGGCGGCCTGGTGAACCCCTTCAACGGCGAGGGCATCGCCTACGCCATGGAGTCCGGGCAGATCGCCGCCGACGTCATCGTCCAGGCCCACGCGCGCGCCACCCCGGGCCAGCGCGAACTGGCCCTCCAGCGATACCCGCGCGTCCTCAAGGACACCTACGGCGGCTACTACACCCTCGGCCGCGCCTTCGTGAAGCTCATCGGCAACCCGAAGGTCATGAAGATCGCCACCCAGCGCGGCCTGAGCCACCCGATGCTGATGAAGTTCACGCTGAAGATGCTCGCGAACCTCACCGATCCGACGGGCGGCGACGCGATGGACCGCATCATCAACGGCCTCTCGAAGGTGGCCCCGAAGGCCTGACCGTACGGGCCGCCCGAGCGGTCACCGGGACAGCTCCGACTCCTTGGCGGCGCGACGGGCCACCACCCGCTCGCGCCGCTCGGCCACCTGCCGCAGGGCGTCCTCGCGACCCCGCCGGGAGAGCAGGTCCAGGTGGACCTGTCCGTCGAGACGGTCGCTCTCGTGCTCCAGACAGCGCGCGAAGTACCCCGTCCCCTCGAAGGCGAGGGGGTTCGCCCTCCGGCACGCCGTCGCACGGCCTGCCGCAACTGCCCGTAGCACCGCCTTCGGGCCGGCCGCCGGAGAGCCGGCTCCCGGACAGCCCGAAGGACCGCTCCCCGCACAGGAAGCGGCCCTCCGGAAGACACCCGTGGCTCAGAGCACGCGCACCGCGCCCGTCGCCGGGTAGCCCGAAAGGTCCTGGATCACGACACCCTTGCCGGGGTTGGCCGCGTCCAGGTACTGCCCGTTACCGATGTACACACCGACGTGGTACGCCGAACCCGCCGAACCCCAGTACAGGATGTCGCCGACCTGGACATTGGACAGCGAAACCGGCGTACCGGACACCGACTGGTCCTGCGAGACGCGCGGCAGGTCGACGCCGACCTGCTTGAACGCCGCCTGCACCAGGCCGGAACAGTCCCACGCGTTGGGTCCGGTGCCGCCCATGACGTACGCGTCGCCGACCTGCGCCTTGAGGAACGCGATCACGGTCGCGACGCTGCCGCTGGCCGGGGCCGCGACGTTCGTGGACGTGGAGGCGCCTGCGGACAGGACGGTCCGCGCCGAGGAACGCGAGACGGCCTCGGCCGCCGCGGCCTTGCGCGCGGCTTCGGCCTTCTGCTTGGTCTCCGCCTTCTTCTTGGCGTCGACCAGGTCGGCCTTGGCCTGCTTGGCGGCCTTGGCGGCGGCCGCGTCGCGCTCCGCCTGCAGCTCGTAGTTGGCCGCGGCCTGCTGGGTGGCGTCCGCGGACTGCGCGACCTGGGTGGCCAGATCGGCCGTCAGGGTCGGCAGTTCCAGGGTCTGCGTCACGGGCTCGGCGGCGTTCGCCGAACCCGCTGCCCCGGCCACTGCCAGGGTGCTGAGGACGCCACCGGCAACTCCGGCGCGCATCGCGAGCGACGGGGCGTTGCGGCGGGGCTTCCGGTGGCTTCGTATGTGTGCGGTGTGGGACATGGGTACTAGCGGTACCAGGGGCTCCCTCATACCTTCAAGAAACGTGTGGTGCGCCACAGTTGTTCAATCGGCGGCCGAATTCGTCGCGCGTCACTCTTTATTGACGCCGTAACGGGCATTGCGGACACCGTCCACCAAGCCCGTGATCATGGCCTTTCAGCATTACGTCCGAATTGCCCGCCACCTACCACCGGTTGAAGCCGATGGCCAAGCCCGGTTTATCTGACCCGTAGGTAGATGTGGCGCAGGTCACGGAACGGTCACTCGGGCGGTCGCGTCCCGCGCGTGAACCCCGGCCGGCTCCCGGTCGCTCTCGCTCGTGAACGCGTGCACGTGTCCACATCCGTCCGTGGATCCCCTCTGAAGTGTGAACGCGGTCCTCTATCAAGGGGGCGTGTCCAACACCAATTTGCATGCAACGGAAGTCTCTTGATATTGAGACGCCCCTCCGGGCCTGCGGTGATGAGCGAAAATGTCACATCTGGTGATCGACCTGACGCTTCGCGTGTGAAGATCACTGCTCATCCGACTTCATGATCGTTCGTCAGGTGGTGGAGATCACAAAGCTTGTGCAATACCCCGTGTCGCAGATCACAGACCGGCGGGCATAAGATGCGAGGCAGTTGGGCTTGTGACCTGCTTCACATGTCCGTGATCTTCGCCGGGACGGGCGGGGTTCGCGGTGCTGGCGAGGCAGGGGTGCAGGCTCGCCGAAACCGCCACCAGTCAGTGCCGACTGAGAGGAGCGAGGAGCGTGAACGCGTATGCGCCGATCCTCGTACTGGGAGCCCTCGGGGCAGGCTTTGCGATCTTCTCCGTGGTCATGGCCACGCTGATCGGTCCGAAGCGGTACAACCGCGCCAAGCTCGACGCGTACGAGTGCGGCATCGAGCCGACCCCCACGCCGGTCGGCGGCGGGCGTTTTCCCATCAAGTACTACCTGACGGCGATGCTCTTCATCGTCTTCGACATCGAGATCGTCTTCCTCTACCCCTGGGCCGTCACCTTCGACGCCCTGGGTGTTTTCGGGCTCGTGGAGATGCTGCTCTTCGTGCTCACCGTCTTCGTGGCGTACGCGTACGTATGGCGGCGCGGCGGCCTGGAATGGGACTGAGGGGCCTTTAAGACATGGGACTCGAAGAAAAGCTGCCGAGCGGATTCCTGCTGACCACCGTCGAGCAGGCCGCGGGCTGGGTGCGCAAGGCGTCCGTCTTCCCCGCGACGTTCGGACTCGCCTGCTGTGCCATCGAGATGATGACGACCGGCGCCGGGCGTTACGACCTGGCGCGCTTCGGTATGGAGGTCTTCCGCGGGTCGCCCCGCCAGGCCGACCTGATGATCGTGGCCGGCCGGGTGAGCCAGAAGATGGCGCCGGTGCTTCGACAGGTCTACGACCAGATGCCCAATCCCAAGTGGGTGATCTCCATGGGGGTTTGTGCGTCATCGGGCGGAATGTTCAACAACTACGCCATTGTGCAGGGCGTCGACCACATCGTCCCGGTCGACATCTATTTGCCCGGATGTCCGCCGCGGCCCGAGATGCTGATGGACGCGATTCTCAAGCTCCACCAGAAGATCCAGAGCTCCAAGCTCGGCGTGAACGCCGAGGACGCGGCCCGCGAGGCGGAGGAAGCGGCGCTCAAGGCGCTTCCCATCATCGAGATGAAGGGCCTGCTGCGGTGAGCGACGCGAACGGCAACGGGGTCAACCCCGAGAAGGACCTCGGCGCCTCCAACCTTCCCGGTCAGCGGGGCGACAAGGGCGAGGAGATCCGCGTCCAGCGCGGCATGTTCGGCGCCGAGAACGGCGGCGACACCTCCGGCTACGGCGGCCTGGTCCGCTCGATCCGGCTCCCCGGCGCGGCCGCCCGCCCCTACGGCGGCTGGTTCGACGAGGTGGCCGACGAACTGGAGGGCGCCCTGGAGGAGCAGGGACTCGTCCCGGAGAACGTGATCGACAAGACGGTCGTCGACCGTGACGAGATCACGTTCCACGTCGAACGCGAGTACCTGCTCGTCGTCGCCCAGACCCTGCGTGACGACCCGGCCCTACGGTTCGAGCTGTGCACGGGCGTCTCCGGCGTCCACTACCCGCACGACAAGGGCCGCGAGCTGCACGCCGTCTACCACCTGCGCTCGATCACCCACAACCGGCTGATCCGCCTGGAGGTCAGCGCCCCCGACGCGGACCCGCACGTCCCCTCGCTCGTCTCCGTCTATCCGACGAACGACTGGCACGAGCGCGAGACGTACGACTTCTTCGGGCTGATCTTCGACGGTCACCCGGCACTGACGCGGATCATGATGCCGGACGACTGGCAGGGCCACCCGCAGCGCAAGGACTACCCCCTCGGCGGCATCCCCGTCGAGTACAAGGGCGCCCAGATCCCGGCTCCGGACCAGCGGAGGTCGTACTCATGAGCACGCAGACCCCTTCCGGGGCGTCAGCCGCCTCGGCCCGCGAGACGACCGAGGGCACCGTATATACGGTCACCGGCGGCGACTGGGACGAGATCGCCCAGTCGGCGGCCAAGTCCGACGACGAGCGCATCATCGTCAACATGGGTCCTCAGCACCCGTCCACCCACGGCGTGCTCCGGCTCATCCTGGAGATCGACGGCGAGACGGTCACCGAGGCCCGCTGCGGTATCGGCTACCTCCACACCGGTATCGAGAAGAACCTCGAGTTCCGCACGTGGACCCAGGGCACCACGTTCGTGACGCGCATGGACTACCTGACGCCGTTCTTCAACGAGACCGCGTACTGCCTCGCCGTCGAGAAGCTCCTCGGCATCACGGACGAGATCACGGACCGCGCCACGATCATCCGCGTGCTCCTCATGGAGCTGAACCGACTCTCCTCCCATCTGGTGTGCATCGCCACCGGAGGCATGGAGCTGGGCGCCACCACGATCATGATCTACGGCTTCCGTGACCGTGAGCTCATCCTCGACATCTACGAGCTGATCACCGGCCTGCGGATGAACCACGCGTACATCCGCCCCGGCGGACTCGCCCAGGACCTGCCCCCGGGCGCCGTGGACCAGATCCGCGAGTTCGTGAAGAAGATGACGAAGAACCTTCCCGAGTACGACAAGCTCGCCACCGGGAACCCCATCTTCAAGGCCCGTATGCAGGACGTCGGCTACCTCGACCTGGCCGGCTGCATGGCGCTCGGTGCCACCGGCCCGGTCCTGCGCTCGGCGGGCCTGCCGCACGACCTGCGCAAGACGCAGCCGTACTGCGGCTACGAGACCTATGACTTCGAGGTCCCGACCGCCGACACCTGCGACTCCTACGGGCGCTTCCTGATCCGCCTGGAGGAGATGCGCCAGTCGCTGCGGATCATCGAGCAGTGTCTGGACCGGCTGCAGCCCGGGCCGGTCATGGTCGCCGACAAGAAGATCGCCTGGCCCGCCCAGCTCGCGCTCGGCCCCGACGGTCTCGGCAACTCGCTCGACCACATCAAGAAGATCATGGGCACCTCCATGGAGGCCTTGATCCACCACTTCAAGCTGGTGACCGAGGGCTTCCGCGTGCCGCCGGGACAGGCGTACGCGGCGGTCGAGTCGCCCAAGGGCGAGCTAGGGGTGCACGTCGTCTCCGACGGAGGCACCCGTCCCTACCGGGTCCACTTCCGGGACCCGTCCTTCACCAACCTGCAGGCCATGGCGGCGATGTGCGAAGGCGGCCAGGTCGCCGACGTCATCGTCGCTGTCGCGTCCATCGACCCCGTGATGGGAGGCGTCGACCGGTGACCACCACCCCCGAGGGCGTCAGCCTGGGCATGCCCCAACTGCCCGCGCCCGACTACCCGGCCGATGTCCGGGCCCGGCTGGAGGCGGACGCGCGCGAGATCATCGCCCGCTACCCCGACTCCCGCTCGGCGCTCCTTCCGTTGCTGCATCTCGTGCAGTCGCAGGAGGGCCACGTCACGCGCACGGGACAGCGGTTCTGCGCGGAGGTACTGGGTCTGACGACGGCCGAGGTCACCGCGGTCGCGACCTTCTACTCGATGTACCGGCGCAAGCCGAGCGGTGACTATCAGGTGGGTGTCTGCACCAACACCCTGTGTGCCGTCATGGGCGGCGACGCCATCTTCGAGGCCCTCCAGGATCACCTGGGGGTCGGCAACGGAGAGACCACCGGTGACGGCAAGGTCACCCTGGAGCACATCGAGTGCAACGCGGCCTGCGACTTCGCGCCGGTCGTGATGGTCAACTGGGAGTTCTTCGACAACCAGACCGTGGACTCGGCCAAGCGTCTCGTCGACGACCTGCGCGCGGGAGAGGACGTCGACCCGACCCGAGGTGCCCGGCTGTGCACCTTCAAGGACACCGCCCGGATCCTCGCGGGCTTCCCCGACGAGCGCGAGGGCGCGGTGGAAGCCGGCGGGAGCGCGGGCCACGCCTCACTGGTGGGACTGCGCCTGGCCAAGGGGGAGAGCGCCCCCGCGCGCGTGGTGCACCCGCGAGGCGGAGGGGCACCTCAGAACCAGCGGCCCGCCGAGCACCCGAGCTCGCACGACGCGCCGCAGGACACGTCGGCCTCCGACCCGTCCCACCCGGCGGGTCCCGTGGCAGAGGAGGGGGAGTGATGACCTTGGCAGCCGAGATCAACGAGACAAGTCCCGAAAAGCTGCTCGCACCCGTGCTGTCGGCCTTCTGGGACGAGGACAGGTCCTGGTCGCTGGACGTCTACCGAAGGCACGAGGGGTACGAGGGCCTGCGCAAGGCACTCGCCATGTCGCCGGACGACCTGATCGCCTACGTCAAGGACTCCGGACTGCGTGGCCGTGGCGGTGCCGGCTTCCCGACCGGAATGAAATGGCAGTTCATTCCGCAGGGAGATGGCAAACCTCACTATCTAGTTGTCAACGCCGACGAATCGGAACCGGGAACCTGCAAGGACATCCCGCTCCTCTTCGCGAACCCGCACAGCCTCATCGAGGGCATTGTGATCGCGTGCTATGCCATCCGGTCTTCGCATGCCTTCATCTATCTCCGCGGTGAAGTGGTCCCCGTACTGCGGCGGTTGCACGAGGCCGTACGTGAGGCCTACGCGGCGGGCTACCTCGGCGAGAACATCCTGGGCAGCGGACTCGACCTCCAGCTCACCGTGCACGCGGGCGCCGGCGCGTACATCTGCGGTGAGGAGACCGCGCTGCTCGACTCGCTCGAAGGCCGCCGTGGTCAACCGCGGCTCCGTCCCCCTTTCCCCGCTGTCGCGGGCCTCTATGCGTGTCCAACTGTTGTAAATAACGTCGAGTCGATCGCGTCAGTTCCCGCAATTCTCCAAAATGGCAAGGAATGGTTCAGGTCGATGGGAAGCGAGAAGTCTCCGGGCTTCACGCTCTACTCACTCAGCGGCCATGTCGCCAGTCCCGGCCAGTACGAGGCACCGCTCGGCATCACGCTGCGTCAACTCCTCGGCATGAGCGGCGGGATGCGTCCCGGTCACCGGCTGAAGTTCTGGACGCCGGGCGGCTCCTCGACCCCGATGTTCACCGACGAGCATCTCGACGTCCCCCTTGATTACGAAGGAGTGGGCGCCGCGGGTTCCATGCTCGGCACGAAAGCACTCCAGTGCTTCGACGAGACGACCTGTGTCGTCCGCGCCGTCACCCGCTGGACCGAGTTCTACGCCCACGAGTCCTGCGGCAAGTGCACGCCCTGCCGTGAGGGGACGTACTGGCTCGTGCAGTTGCTGCGGGACATCGAGGCCGGCAAGGGCGCAATGTCCGACCTCGACAAGCTCAACGACATCGCAGACAACATCAACGGCAAGTCCTTCTGCGCCCTCGGCGACGGTGCCGCCTCGCCGATCTTCTCCTCGCTCAAGTACTTCCGCGAGGAGTACGAGCAGCACATCACGGGCCGCGGCTGCCCCTTCGACCCGGCCAGGTCCACGGCCTGGGCGGACAAGCACACGGAGGTGAACGCATGACAGTGACCACCAGCGCTCCCTCCGGAGGCGGGGAAGCGGCGGTCCCGCCGGAGGATCTCGTCTCGCTGACGATCGACGGCATCGAGATGAGCGTGCCCAAGGGCACCCTCGTCATCCGGGCCGCCGAACAACTCGGCATCGAGATCCCCCGGTTCTGCGACCACCCGCTCCTCGACCCGGCCGGCGCCTGCCGCCAGTGCATCGTCGAGGTCGAGGGCCAGCGCAAGCCCATGGCGTCCTGCACGATCACCTGTACGGACGGGATGGTCGTCAAGACTCAACTCACCTCGCCGGTCGCCGAGAAGGCACAGCACGGTGTGATGGAGCTGTTGCTCATCAACCACCCGCTGGACTGCCCGGTCTGCGACAAGGGCGGCGAGTGCCCCCTGCAGAACCAGGCGATGTCGCACGGCCAGGCCGATTCCCGGTTCGAGGGCAAGAAGCGGACGTACGAGAAGCCCGTCCCCATCTCCACACAGGTGCTGCTGGACCGCGAGCGGTGCGTCCTGTGCGCCCGCTGCACCCGCTTCTCCAACCAGATCGCGGGCGACCCCATGATCGAGCTGATCGAGCGGGGCGCGCTCCAGCAGGTCGGCACCGGTGACGGCGACAAGTTCGAGTCGTACTTCTCCGGGAACACGATCCAGATCTGCCCGGTGGGCGCGCTCACGTCGGCGGCGTATCGCTTCCGCTCGCGCCCCTTCGACCTCATCTCCTCGCACTCCGTGTGCGAACACTGCTCCGGCGGCTGCGCGACGCGCACCGACCACCGGCGCGGCAAGGTGATGCGGCGCCTCGCGGCTCCGGACCCCGAGGTCAACGAGGAATGGCTCTGTGACAAGGGGCGGTTCGGGTTCCGGTACGCGCAGCAGCGCGACCGCCTCGACACGCCCCTGGTGCGCAACGCGGAGGGCGTCCTCGAGCCCGCTTCCTGGCCGGAGGCCCTGGAGGCCGCCGCTCAGGGACTGACGGCGGCCCGCGGCAGGGCCGGAGTCCTCACCGGCGGCCGGCTCACGGTCGAGGACGCCTACGCGTACAGCAAGTTCGCGCGCGTGGCCCTCGACACGAACGACATCGACTTCCGCGCGCGCGTGCACAGCTCCGAGGAGGCCGACTTCCTGGCCGCCCGGGTCGCCGGACGCGGCCGGGACCTCGACAGTACGGGCGTCACGTACACCTCTCTGGAGAAGGCGCCCGCGGTTCTGCTGGCGGGCTTCGAGTCGGAGGAGGAGGCGCCCGGCGTCTTCCTGCGGCTGCGCAAGGCATGGCGCGGGCACGGGCAGAAGACCTTCTCCCTCGCCACACACGCCACACGCGGCCTGGAGAAGGCGGGCGGCACACTGCTTCCGGCCGCGCCCGGTACCGAGACCGAATGGCTGGACGCGCTCGCGAGCGGCGTCGGCCTGGAGGGCGACGGGGCCAAGGCGGCCGAGGCGCTGCGCGCCGAGGGCGCGGTGATCGCCGTCGGTGAGCGGCTGGCCGCCGTGGCGGGCGGGCTGACCGCCGCCGTGCGGGCCGCCACCGCCACCGGCGCCCGGCTGGTGTGGATCCCGCGCCGGGCCGGGGAGCGCGGCGCGATCGAGGCGGGCGCGCTTCCCTCGCTGCTGCCCGGCGGACGCCCGGCCACCGACCCGCGCGCGCGGGACGAGGTCGCGGTCGCCTGGGGCGTCTCCGAACTCCCGCACCGCTACGGCCGGGACACCGGCCAGATCGTGGAGGCGGCCGCCGGCGGCGAACTGCGGGCCCTGGTGGTCGCGGGCGTGGAGGTCGCCGACCTTCCCGACCCCGCACGCGCGCGTGCGGCACTGTCCGAGGTGGGCTTCCTGGTGTCGCTCGAACTGCGGCCCAGTGAGGTCACCGAGCACGCGGACGTCGTCCTGCCGGTCGCCGCGGTCGCCGAGAAGGCCGGAAGCTTCCTCAACTGGGAAGGCCGGGTCCGCTCCTTCGAGGCGGCCCTCAAGCCCGACCAGATGACCCGGCGCCTGGCACCCACCGACGCGCGCGTCCTGCAGATGCTGGCCGACGCGATGGACGTACACCTGGGGCTGCCGGATCTGCGCACCACGCGCGCGGAACTCGACCGGCTCGGCGCCTGGGACGGTCCGCGGGCCACCGAACCCCTGGAGACCGGGGTGCAGTTGCCCCGTCCGGCCGCCGGCGAGGCCGTGTTGGCCGGGCACCGGCTGCTGCTCGACCGGGGGCGTCTCCAGGAGGGCGACGAAGCGCTCGCGGGGACCCGGCACGCCGCGCACGCGCGCGTGTCGGCCGCCACGGCCGCCGAGGCCGGGGTCAAGGACGGCGACGCCCTCGCCGTGACGGGTCCCGCCGGAGTGGCCGAACTCCCGCTGCTGATCACCGAGATGCCCGACCGCGTGGTCTGGCTCCCGCTGAACTCGACCGGTGGGGGCGTCGCCTCCGACACCGGGGCGCTGCCCGGCGCACTCGTCCGCATCGGCCCGGCGACGATCGCCGCCGAGGCCCCCAAGGAGGTGGAGGCATGACGCCGTACCTCTCAGCTGAAGACCTCTCGATGTTCGGCCATGACCCCTGGTGGCTGGTCGTCGTCAAGGCGGTGTTCTGCTTCGCCTTCCTGATGGTGACCGTGCTCTTCTCCATCGTGTGGGAGCGCAAGGTCGTCGCCTGGATGCAGTTGCGCATCGGCCCCAACCGGCACGGGCCCTGGGGAATGCTCCAGTCGCTCGCCGACGGCGTGAAGCTGATGCTCAAGGAAGACCTCATCGTCAAGCGCGCGGACAAGGTGGTCTACGTCCTCGCGCCGATCGTCGCGGCAATCCCGGCCTTCATGGCGATCGCGGTGATCCCCTTCGGGCCCGCGGACGACGAGGTCTCGATCTTCGGCCAGCGCACCACCATGCAGCTCACCGACCTGCCGATCGCGATGCTCTACATCCTCGCGGTGGCCTCGGTGGGCATCTACGGGATCGTGCTCGCCGGCTGGAGTTCCGGATCCACCTATCCGCTGCTGGGCGGTCTGCGGTCCTGCGCGCAGATGATCTCGTACGAGATCGCCATGGGTGCCGCGTTCGCCTCGGTGTTCCTCTACTCCGGGTCGATGTCGACCTCGACGATCGTCGAGCAGCAGCACGACCGCTGGTACATCGTCCTGCTGCCGGTCTCGTTCCTCATCTACATCGTGACGATGATCGGCGAGACCAACCGGGCCCCCTTCGACATGCCGGAGTCCGAGGGCGACCTCGTCGGCGGCTTCAACACCGAGTACTCGTCGATCAAGTTCGCGCTGTTCATGCTCGCCGAGTACGTGAACATGGTGACGGTCTCGGCCGTGGCGACGACGCTCTTCCTGGGCGGCTGGCGGGCCCCGTGGCCGATCAGCAGCTTCTGGGAGGGCGCCAACCACGGCTGGTGGCCGATGCTCTGGTTCGTGGTGAAGGTGCAGCTTCTGCTGTTCTTCTTCATCTGGCTGCGCGGCACGCTGCCGCGCGTCCGCTACGACCAGCTGATGAAGCTCGGCTGGAAGGTACTCATCCCGGTTTCCGTGGTCTGGCTGATGCTCGTCGCGACGGTACGGACGCTGCGCAACGAGCACGTCGCCTTCGCGAACATCGCCCTGTACGTCGGCGGAGGCGTCCTCGTCCTCCTGTTGCTGTCGTTCGTGGCGGACATCTTCCGCGACAAGCAGGGGGCTCAGGAGACACCCGCCGAGCCCGCCGCCTTCGACCCGATGGCCGGTGGATTCCCCGTGCCCCCGCTGCCCGGCCAGGAGCTGCCGCCAGTACCGCGGCGCCGTCCGCGCCACGAGCGGGAGCTGGTTGTCAGTGGCGGGTCCGATACTGCGAGTGATGGACCGGTTACCGGATCTCGTGACGGAAAGGAGGGGTCCGATGGCTGAGGAGCCGAAGGAGACCAAACCGGGTTTCCAGAACCCCGTCGCCGGTTTCGGCGTGACCTTCAAGGCCATGTTCAAGAAGCGGCTGACCGAGCAGTACCCGGAGCAGCAGAAGACCACCGCGCCGCGGTTCCACGGCCGGCACCAGCTCAACCGCCATCCCGACGGCCTGGAGAAGTGCGTCGGCTGCGAGCTGTGCGCCTGGGCCTGCCCCGCGGACGCCATCTATGTGGAAGGCGCGGACAACACCGAGGAGGAGCGCTACTCCCCGGGCGAGCGCTACGGCCGCGTCTACCAGATCAACTACGCCCGCTGCATCCTGTGCGGCCTGTGCATCGAGGCGTGCCCCACGCGCGCGCTGACGATGACGAACGAGTTCGAGCTCGCCGACAGCAGCCGCGCCAACCTGATCTACACCAAGGAGCAGCTGCTCGCCGGACTCGAGGAAGGAATGGTCGAGACACCGCACTCGATCTTCCCGGGCACGGACGAGCAGGACTACTACCTGGGCCTGGTGACCGAGGCGGCGCCCGGCACCGAGCGCCAGGTGGCCGTCTCCAAGGGTGAGTCGCGCCCCTCGGCGAGTCCGTCGGGCGCGGCGGCCGGAGAGGGGGAGAAGGCATGACCGACCTGGCCGCGTACTCCACCTCCACCGGAGAGGCATTCCAGTTCTGGGTCCTCGGTACCGTCGCGGTGATCGGCGCCCTGTGCACCGTCTTCATGCGGAAGGCCGTGCACAGCGCGCTGTGCCTCGCCGGGACCATGATCATCCTGGCGGTGTTCTACCTCGCCAACGGCGCGTACTTCCTGGGCATCGTCCAGATCGTCGTCTACACCGGCGCGATCATGATGCTCTTCCTCTTCGTCGTCATGCTCGTCGGTGTCACCGCGGCGGACTCGCTGAAGGAGACCATCAAGGGGCAGCGCTGGCTGGCCCTGGTCTGCGGAGTCGGCTTCGGAGTCCTGCTGTTCGCCGGAATCGGCAACGCGTCGATCAAGGACTTCGACGGCCTGGCCAAGGCGAACGCGAACGGCAACGTGGAGGGCCTCGCCGCCCTCATCTTCACGAAGTACGTGTTCGCCTTCGAGATCACCGGCGCCCTGCTCATCACGGCCGCCGTCGGCGCCATGGTGCTGACGCACCGCGAGCGCACCGAGCGGCCCAAGACCCAGCGCGAGCTGTCCGAGCAGCGCGTACGCGAGGGCAAGCACGTACCACCGCTGCCGGCACCGGGTGTCTACGCCCGGCACAACGCGGTGGACATCGCGGGCCTGCTTCCGGACGGCACTCCGTCCGAGCTGACCGTCAGCAAGACGCTGCGCGACCGCGGGCAGATCCGTGACGTGTCGGCCCAGGCGCTGAACGATCTCAAGGCGCTGGAGCAGCGCGCCGAGGAGCGCCTGGAGCGCACGAAGCCGGAGGAGGCGTCCAAGTGAATCCGGTCAACTACCTCTATCTCGCCGCCCTGTTGTTCACGATCGGCGCCACCGGTGTGCTGATCAGAAGGAACGCGATCGTGGTGTTCATGTGCATCGAGCTGATGCTCAACGCCTGCAACCTCACCTTCGTGGCCTTCTCCCGGATGCACGGCAATCTCGACGGCCAGATCATCGCCTTCTTCACGATGGTCGTCGCCGCCGCGGAGGTCGTGGTCGGGCTCGCGATCATCGTGTCGCTGTTCCGTTCCCGCCACTCGGCCTCGGTCGACGACGCCAGCCTGATGAAGCTGTAAGGGGTCGCTGAATCGTGGAGAACCTGATTGCGCTGCTGGTAGCGGCGCCTCTGCTCGGAGCGGTCGTCCTGCTGTGCGGCGGACGGCGGCTCGACGCCGTCGGACAGTGGATCGGCACCGCGTTCGCGGCCGCCTCCTTCGTGATCGCCGCCGTGCTCTTCGCCGACATGCTGGGGAAGGGTCCTGAGGACCGGACCTTCACGCAGCATCTGTACAGCTGGATCGCCGTCGGAGACTTCCGGGCGGACGTCGGCTTCCAGCTCGACCAGCTGTCGATGACGTTCGTCCTGCTGATCACCGGCGTCGGCTCGCTGATCCACCTGTACTCGATCGGGTACATGGAGCACGACGAGCGCCGCCGCCGCTTCTTCGGCTATCTGAACCTGTTCCTGGCGGCGATGCTGCTGCTCGTCCTCGCCGACAACTACCTTCTGCTGTACGTCGGCTGGGAGGGCGTCGGTCTCGCCTCGTACCTGCTGATCGGCTTCTGGCAGCACAAGCCCAGCGCGGCCACCGCCGCCAAGAAGGCCTTCCTGGTCAACCGCGTCGGCGACATGGGTCTGTCCATCGCCATCATGCTGATGTTCACGACGTTCGGGACCTTCGCCTTCGGCCCCCTGCTCGGCTCCGAAGGGCACCCCGGAGTGGCCGGGGACGCCACCCAGGGCAAGCTCACGGCCATCGCCCTGATGCTGCTGCTCGCGGCCTGCGGCAAATCCGCCCAGGTGCCGCTGCAGTCCTGGCTCGGGGACGCGATGGAGGGCCCGACCCCGGTCTCGGCCCTCATCCACGCCGCCACCATGGTGACCGCGGGTGTGTACCTGATCGTGCGCTCGGCCGCCGTCTTCAACGCGGCGCCGGACGCCCAGCTCGTCGTCACCGTCGTGGGCGGGGTCACGCTCCTGTTCGGTGCGATCGTCGGTTGCGCGAAGGACGACATCAAGAAGGCGCTGGCCGGCTCGACCATGTCGCAGATCGGCTACATGGTGCTGGCGGCGGGCCTCGGCCCCATCGGCTACGTCTGGGCGATCATGCACCTGGTGACGCACGGCTTCTTCAAGGCCGGTCTCTTCCTCGGCGCCGGTTCGGTCATGCACGGCATGAACGACGAGGTCGACATGAGGAAGTTCGGCGGCCTCAGGAAGTACATGCCGATCACGTTCGTGACCTTCGGTCTCGGCTATCTCGCGATCATCGGATTCCCGGGCCTGTCCGGCTTCTTCTCCAAGGACAAGATCATCGAAGCTGCCTTCGCCAAGGGCGGCACCGAGGGCTGGATCCTCGGCAGCGTGACCCTGCTGGGCGCGGCGATCACCGCGTACTACATGACACGCGTGATGATCATGACCTTCTTCGGGGAGAAGCGCTGGCAGCCCGACGCGGACGGCCATGAGCCGCACCCGCACGAGTCGCCCCGGTCCATGACGATCCCGATGATCGTGCTGGCCTTCGGGTCGGTGTTCGCGGGCGCCTACTTCAGCATCGGCGACCGCTTCCTGAACTGGCTGGAGCCGGTCACCGGGCACTCGGAGGGCGACTCGCCCGTGAGCGCGCTCACGGTCACCCTGGCGACCATGGTTCTGCTGGTCGTCGGCGCCGGCATCGCCTACCTCCAGTACGGCCGCAGCTCCGTACCGGTTGTCGCCCCGCGCGGCTCCCTGCTCACCCGGGCGGCCCGACGCGACCTGTACCAGGACGACTTCAACCATGTCGTGCTGGTGCGCGGCGGTGAGCACCTCACCCGCTCCCTGGTGTACGTCGACCACACCTTGGTCGACGGAGTCGTCAACGGGACGGCCGCCTCGGTGGGCGGCCTCTCCGGGCGGCTGCGCAAGCTGCAGAACGGCTATGCGCGCAGTTACGCGGTCTCGATGTTCGGCGGTGCGGCGATCATCGTCGCCGCGACCCTGCTGATGAGGGCGGTCTGATACCGATGTCCTTTCCTCTGCTGACAGCGACGGCGGCGCTCCCGGCCCTCGGGGCGATCGCCACGGCCGCCGTGCCGGCCGCGCGGCGCGTCGCCGCCAAGTGGCTGGCGCTGCTGGTCTCCCTCGGTACCCTGGTGCTCGCCGCGGTCACCCTGGTGCGTTTCGACCCCGGCGGCGACCGTTACCAGCTCACCGAATCCCACGCCTGGATCCCGGACTTCGGGGTGAGTTACCAACTGGGCGTGGACGGGATCGGGGTGGTGCTCGTCGCGCTCACCGCTCTGCTGATGCCGTTCGTGATCCTGGCGGGCTGGCACGACGCCGACCCGCACGAGACCGGAAGCAGGCGCTGGCGTCCGACCCAGGGTTTCTTCGCCCTGATCCTGGCCGTCGAGGCGATGGTGATCATCTCCTTCGAGGCCACGGACGTCTTCCTCTTCTACATCTTCTTCGAAGCCATGCTGATCCCGATGTACTTCCTGATCGGCGGCTTCGGGGACCGTGCCCACGAGCACGGGGACGAGGTGGCGGCGACCCAGCGCTCGTACGCCGCGGTGAAGTTCCTCCTCTACAACCTGGTCGGCGGCCTGATCATGCTGGCCGCCGTCATCGGCCTCTACGTGGTGGCCGGAAGCTTCTCCCTGCAGGAGATCGTCCAGGCCCGGGCCAACGGGTCGCTGCACATGGCGACCAGCACCGAGCGGTGGCTCTTCCTCGGCTTCTTCTTCGCCTTCGCGGTGAAGGCGCCCCTGTGGCCGCTGCACACCTGGCTGCCCAACGCGATGGGTGAGGCCACCGCGCCGGTCGCCGTGCTGATCACGGCGGTCGTCGACAAGGTCGGCACCTTCGCGATGCTCCGCTTCTGCCTCCAGCTCTTCCCGGAGGCGAGCAAGTGGGCGACGCCCGTGATCCTCGTCCTGGCACTGATCAGCATCATCTACGGGGCGCTGCTCGCGGTCGGACAGCGGGACATCAAGCGACTGGTCGCCTACGCGTCGATCTCGCACTTCGGGTTCATCATCCTGGGCATCTTCGCGATGACCAGTCAGGGCCAGTCGGGCGCCACGCTCTACATGGTCAACCACGGGATCTCGACCGCCGCCCTGATGCTGGTGGCGGGCTTCCTGATCTCGCGGCGCGGCTCGCGTCTGATCGCCGACTACGGAGGGGTGCAGAAGGTCGCCCCGGTGCTCGCGGGCACCTTCCTCATCGGCGGCCTCGCGACGCTGTCGCTTCCCGGCCTCGCGCCCTTCGTGAGTGAATTCCTGGTCCTGGTGGGCGCGTTCGAGCGCTACCCGGCCGTCGGCATCGTCGCCACCTTCGGCATCGTCCTCGCCGCGCTCTACACCCTCGTCCTCTACCAGCGGACGATGACGGGCCCGGTCAAGGCCGAGGTGGCCGAGATGCCGGACCTCAGGGTGCGCGAGCTCCTGGTGGTCGCTCCGTTGATCGCTCTTCTGATCTTCCTGGGCGTCTTCCCGAAGCCGGTCACCGACATCGTCAACCCGGCGGTCAAGCAGACCATGTCAGATGTACACAAGACGGACCCCCAGCCCGCGGTGGAGGCGGCCAAGTGAGCGCATCAGCCGTCCACAGTCTGTGGACAACGGCGGCAACCGCGGCCGAGCCGATCTCCAAGATCAACGCGCCGAAGATCGAATATGGGCAATTGTCGCCCACCTTGATCGTCATCGGCGCGGCGGTCATCGGAGTTCTGGTCGAGGCCTTCGTGCCGCGCAAGTCGCGTTACTACACGCAGGTGTTCGTCGCCGTCGTGGCACTGGCCGCGGCTTTCGCCGCGGTCGTCGCGCTCGCGGCGGGCGGATACGGCACGACAAAGGCGCACATCGCGGCGATGGGCGCGATCGCGGTCGACGGACCGTCCCTGTTCCTCCAGGGCACGATCCTGCTGGCCGGCATCCTCGGCGTCTTCACCTTCGCCGAGCGGCGCCTCGACCCCGAGGCGCACGGGAACCGGGTCGACTCCTTCGCCGCACAGGCCGCGTCCGTGCCCGGCAGCGACAGCGAGAAGGCCGCCGTGAAGGCCGGGTTCACCACCACCGAGGTGTTCCCGCTGCTGCTCTTCGCGATCAGCGGCATGCTGGTCTTCCCGTCGGCCAACGACCTGCTGACCCTGTTCATCGCGCTGGAGGTCTTCTCCCTCCCGCTGTACCTCCTGTGCGCCGTGGCCCGCCGCAAGCGGCTCATGTCGCAGGAGGCGGCGGTCAAGTACTTCCTGCTCGGTGCCTTCGCCTCCGCGTTCACGCTCTTCGGCATCGCCCTGCTGTACGGCTACGCGGGCTCGGTGTCGTACGCGACGATCGCGCACGTCGTCGACGGCACGGTCACGAACGTCGACCCGGCGCTCGCCGGCACCATGGGCAACGACGTACTGCTGCTCATCGGTATGGCCCTGGTCGTCATGGGCCTGCTCTTCAAGGTCGGCGCGGTGCCCTTCCACATGTGGACACCGGACGTCTACCAGGGTGCGCCGACCCCGGTCACCGGCTTCATGGCGGCGGCGACGAAGGTGGCCGCGTTCGGCGCGCTGCTGCGCCTGCTGTACGTCGTCCTGCCGGGCCTGCGCTGGGACTGGCGGCCGGTCATGTGGGCCGTGGCCATCGTCACCATGCTGGGCGGTGCGATCGTGGCGATCACCCAGACGGACATCAAGCGGCTCCTGGCGTACTCGTCGATCGCGCACGCCGGATTCATCCTCGCGGGTGTCATCGCGACCTCGCCGGACGGTGTCTCGTCGGTCCTCTTCTACCTGGGCGCGTACTCGTTCGTCACGATCGGCGCCTTCGCCGTCGTCACGCTCGTGCGGGACGCGGGCGGCGAGGCCACGCACCTGTCCAAGTGGGCGGGTCTCGGACGCAGGTCACCCCTGGTGGCCGCGGTGTTCGCGGTCTTCCTGCTGGCCTTCGCTGGTATCCCGCTCACCTCGGGCTTCGCCGGAAAGTTCGCCGTGTTCAAGGCGGCGGCCGAGGGCGGCGCGGGCGCACTGGTCGTCGTCGGTGTGATCTCGTCGGCGATCGCGGCGTTCTTCTACATCCGCGTGATCGTGCTGATGTTCTTCAGCGAGCCGAAGCCCGAGGGGCCGACGGTCGCCGTGCCGTCGCCGCTGACCACGACGGCCATCGCGGTGGGCGTGGCGGTCACGCTGGTGCTGGGTGTGGCGCCGCAGTACTTCCTGAACCTGGCGAGCCAGGCCGGGGTCTTCGTGCGCTGAGCGGGACCTTGCGCGGCTCGGGCCCGCTCCCTTCGAAGGGAGCGGGCCCGAGCCGTTCTCAGTGGGCGGTGTGGGCGGCGGCCGACGAGCCGGAGGGAGCCTTGCCCGACGCCCCAGAAGGAGCCTTGCCCGGCGCCGCGGAGGGAGCCTTGCCCTGCGCCGCGGATGGGGCCTTGCCCGACGATTCGGAGTGGGTTGTGCCGGACGAGTGGGACTGCGCCGGGGCGGCCGGGCACTTCACCCTGGGGTTCCAGCGGTTGAACAGGCCGCTGGGGTTGTGCTTCCAGAGCCAGACGTGCAGGTCGTAGTGGACAGGCATACCGGGGTAGTGACCCGGCATCGGACCATCGAACTTCTGACCGCCGAACATCGAGGGCCGGTCCTTGGTGGTCTTCATGTTCTGGTCCGAGTCCAGCACGATCCACTCCACCCCCGCCAGTTTGCGCTTCCCGTCCTTCCCGTCCTCGAAGAGGAGGGCCGCGGGCTTCGCCGGGTCGAGCGAGCCGTAGCGGGACTCGTTGAAGTAGTGGTAGCCCATGCTGCCGTGTCCCGCGGGATCCGTGGAGCACTGATGGGGGACGTATCCGTCGGCGAGGGCGACCTTCTCGTCGCGGTACTTGACGCTGGCCATGTACGCCGTGACCAGGTCCCGGATTTCCTTCCGGCCGGCCGGGCCGTCCGAGGCCGGGGCGGGCACGGCGGACAGGGCGAGCGAGGCGGCAGCGGCTGTCATGAGGGTGATGGCGGTCCTGAGAGGGCGCTGGGACATGCGAAGGCTCCTAGAGACGCGAGAGAGGCGTACGGACGGCGCGGGTCCGTCGGCTGCGGGCCCCCTCCTCCCGCCCGAGCAGCATGGCCCTCGGCCACCGAGCGCCGCCATGCGGGCGGGGCCAACGGGTTGAAAACGCGCGGGGCGCGCCGTGCAGGGGAGTGAGACGCGCGCCGCACCCCGGTACGTAGGGAAGCCGGTCCCTCGCAGCCTGTGGACAACTCTCGGACTGTCGGTGCGGACCCCTATCGTGGACGCAGTGGTCGAGGCGCGACGTACGGGGGACGGAACGATGGGCGGGACGGGTGTGATGACCGAAGCGGACGCGACGGAGACGCTGGGCGAGAGTGAGGCACTGGCCACCCTCCACCGGGTCTTCGGGTACGACGCATTCCGCGGTGAGCAGGAAGCGATCATCGAGCACGTGGTGGCGGGCGGTGACGCCGTCGTCCTGATGCCGACCGGTGGCGGAAAATCCCTGTGCTACCAGATTCCCTCCCTGGTCAGACCGGGTACGGGCATCGTGGTCTCCCCGCTCATCGCGCTCATGCAGGACCAGGTCGACGCGCTGCGGGCGCTGGGCGTGCGCGCCGGGTTCATGAACTCCACTCAGGACTTCGACGAGCGGCGCGTGACCGAGGCGGAGTTCCTGGCCGGAGAGCTGGACCTGCTCTATCTGGCCCCGGAGCGGCTGCGTCTGGACAGCACGCTCGACCTGCTGTCCCGTGGGAAGATCTCGGTCTTCGCGATCGACGAGGCGCACTGCGTGGCCCAGTGGGGTCACGACTTCCGTCCCGACTATCTGGCGCTCTCGCTGCTCGGCGAGCGCTGGCCGGACGTCCCGCGCCTCGCGCTGACGGCCACGGCCACGCGTGCTACGCACAAGGAGATCACCCAGCGCCTGGGCATGCCCACGGCCCGCCACTTCGAGGCGAGCTTCGACCGCCCCAACATCCAGTACCGGATCGTCCCCAAGGCCGAGCCGAAGAAGCAGCTGCTGTCCTTCCTGCGCGAGGAGCACGCGGGCGACGCGGGCATCGTGTACTGCCTCTCGCGCAACTCGGTGGAGAAGACGGCCGAGTTCCTCTCCCGCAACGGCGTCGAGGCGGTGCCGTACCACGCGGGCCTGGACTCGGGCACCCGTGCCGCGCACCAGTCCCGCTTCCTGCGGGAGGAGGGCCTGGTGGTGGTCGCCACGATCGCCTTCGGCATGGGCATCGACAAGCCGGACGTACGGTTCGTCGCCCACCTCGACCTGCCGAAGTCGGTCGAGGGCTACTACCAGGAGACGGGTCGCGCCGGCCGTGACGGGCTCCCGTCCACGGCCTGGATGGCATACGGCCTTCAGGACGTGGTCCAGCAGCGCAAGATGATCCAGGGCTCGGAGGGCGACGAGGCGTTCAGACGCCGGGCCGCCGCCCATCTGGACTCGATGCTCGCCCTGTGCGAGACGGCCCAGTGCCGGCGCTCCCAGCTCCTTGCCTACTTCGGCCAGGACCCGAACACCCCGGCCTGCGGCAACTGCGACACCTGTCTGACACCCCCGGAGACCTGGGACGGCACGGTCGCGGCACAGAAGCTGCTGTCCACGGTGGTACGGCTCCAGCGCGAGCGGGGGCAGAAGTTCGGCGCGGGCCAGATCGTCGACATCCTGCTGGGGCGCAAGACCGCCAAGGTGATCCAGTTCGACCACGACCAGCTGTCCGTCTTCGGTATCGGCGAGGAGCTGGCGGAGGCCGAATGGCGGGGTGTCGTACGGCAGATGCTGGCCCAGGGGCTGATCGCGGTCGAGGGCGAATACGGCACCCTGGTGCTGACCGACGCCAGTGGAACGGTGCTGCGGCGGGAGCGAGATGTGCCGATGCGCAAGGAGGCGCCGAAGCCGGCCGCGTCCCGGTCGTCGGCACCCAAGGGCGAACGCAAGGCCAAGGCCGCGGCCGCCGAACTGCCCGCCGAGCTCGTCCCCGCGTTCGAAGCGTTGCGTTCCTGGCGGGGCGAGCAGGCGCGTGAGCAGGGCGTCCCGGCGTACGTGATCTTCCACGACGCCACGCTGCGGGAGATCGCCACGGTGTGGCCCACCTCGGTGAAGGACCTCGGCGGCATCAGCGGGGTGGGCGAGAAGAAGCTGGCGACGTACGGGGAGGGGGTCATCGGGGTGCTCGCCTCGCTGGGCGGCGGTACACCGGCGGCCCAGCCGGCCGCAGGCACACCCACGGCGCCGCCGGCCGTCGGCAGACCCGTGGCCGCACCGGTTCCGGCGGTCGCCGCGGGACCGGACCCGGACTGGCCCGAGCTGGACCAGGAGCCGGAACCCGAGGACTGGATGTAGCGGCACCGGGTCGGACGGCGGGCGGCCGATTCGTACCGGGCGGGACGGCGGGCGGCCGATTCGTACCGGGCGGGACGGCGGGCGGCCGATTCGTACCGGGCGGGACGGCGGGCGGCTGATCGGCAGTGGCGGTACCGCCACCGGCCGATCGGTTCGGGCAAGGGCGCCAGGCGGTCGAGCCGTCGGGGTCTCCCCGCTCCGCTCACCGGGGGCACGGTGGCCAGGAACCTGGCCACCGTGACACGGACCTCGTTACCGCTGGTGCCCCCTGCCGGGGATCACTACTGGGGGACGGCCTGCGTGATGCGGCCCCGGACCTCGCCGAGGCCCACCCGGGTCCCGCCCGGCCCGGGGGCCCAGGCCGTCAGAGTGACCTCGTCGCCGTCCTCCAGGAACGTGCGCTTGCCGTCGGGGAGTTCGAGCGCGTCGCGCCCGTTCCAGGTGAGTTCGAGCAGGGAGCCGCGTTCGCCCTCGGAGGGGCCGCTGACGGTTCCGGAGCCGTAGAGGTCACCGGTGCGCAGGGAGGCGCCGTTGACCGTCATGTGGGCCAGTTGCTGCGCGGCCGTCCAGTACATGGTGGAGAAGGGCGGTTCGGAGACGACGTGGCCGTTGATGGCGACGGAGATCCGGAGGTCGTAGCCGCCCGGGTCCTCGGAGGCGTCGTCGAGATACGGGAGAAGGGGGTGCGTGCGGGCGGGAGGAGCGACGCGGGCCTCGTCGAGGGCGTCGAGCGGGGTGATCCACGCCGACACGGATGTGGCGAAGGACTTGCCGAGGAAGGGGCCCAGGGGAACGTACTCCCAGGCCTGGATGTCCCGCGCCGACCAGTCGTTGAGGAGGCAGACGCCGAAGACGTGGTCTCGGTAGTCGCCAAGCCGCACCGGCCGGCCCTGTTCCGAAGGGGTGCCGACCACGAAGCCGACCTCCGCCTCGATGTCCAGGCGGATCGAGGGGCCGAAGACGGGGGCGGCGTCCGCCGGGGCCTTGCGCTGGCCCGACGGGCGTACGACGTCCGTGCCGGAGACCACGACCGTGCCGGAGCGGCCGTGATAGCCGATCGGCAGGTGCTTCCAGTTGGGCGTGAGGGAGTCGGCCGCGTCGGGGCGGAAGATCTGGCCGACGTTCCGGGCGTGGTTCTCGGAGGCGTAGAAGTCGACGTAGTCCGCGACGGTGAACGGGAGGTGCAGCGTCACGTCGGAGAGCGGGTGGAAATGGGGAGCGAGGGTCTCCCGGTGGGCCGGGACGGTCACCCAGGCCGTCAGCGCGCGCCGGACATCGGACCAGGCGGTGCGGCCCGCGGCGAGCAGCGGGTCGAGGGTCGGCTGCGCGAGCAGCCCGGCGTACGGGGAGCCGAGCGCGCGGGCCGCGGCGCCCGCGTCGAGGACGTGGTCCCCGAGCCGTACGCCGACGCGCCGCTCGGCGGCACCGGTCGCGCCCACCAGGGAGAACACGCCGTACGGAAGGTTGTGCGGGCCGAAGGGATCGCCCTCGGGGACATCGAAGGGGGGCATCGGTTGGTGCCTCGCTTTCGGATTCGTACTCGCCATGTGATCCATGCGTTCCACGCGTTTCATGTGGTCAGGGCACACGTTACGGGGCAGTGACCTGCTGTGGCAGGGCCTAAAGAGTTTGCAATGTCCGAATTGACCTCGTCGGGCGCGGCAATTCCGGCTTGGCCCTCCCCGTGCGGCATGGACATGGGGCATAGGCGTCGGTATGGGGCATAGGCGTCGGCGTGGGGCATGGGTGTGGGCGGGGCGGTCCGGCCCTCGGAGGGCTGGTTGCCTTCGGGCGTCGGGTTCGGGGCCTGACCGTCGAGGTGGGGGCGGTTCGGGCCTGGCCGCCGGGGCGGGAACGGCTCGGGGCGCCCGTCCCGCCGCCAGGACGGGCGTTACGGGCCTCAGGGTTTCTCCGCGAAGAACTCCCCGGCCGTCGGTTCGCTTTCGTCGATGGCGCCCCGCTGCCAGGCCATGAAGTCCGCGATGATCCCGGGTGGGTTGGCGGCTTCGGTGGCCTCGATCTCCCACCCGGGGTCGTCCATGTCGAAGACGACGACGGGGAGAGCGCGTCCGAAGATCTCCGTGAGGACGCCATCCGCGTGGAGGCGGCGGGCGAGGTCGATGGCGGCGTCGTGGAAGTGGAGCCGGAGAAGGTCGGACTTTGCGTCCAGTTCGTCCTCCAGTTCCTCCGGCAGATCCATCGCGAGGAAGCCGTAGTCGCCGTCGAACCAGATCCCCAGCTCGCTGACCTCGTCCACGTACAACGGGCTGCCGACGGGGTCTTCGGGGATGTTGCCCAGCATCTCGAAACCGTCCAGCAGCCACAGGGCGTAGTTCCAACGGGCCTCGCCCGGGTCCTCCGGATAGGTCTCCTGCCCGTACTGGGTTTCGGTGTTGTAGCCGATGGCCACGTACGGGTGGCGCTCGTCGCCGTCGATCCGCCAGATCCGGAAGGAGAGGGCGTAGATCTCGGACCGCAGGGAGTCGGGGAAGCGCCGGATCACGGCTTCGGCGGCGGTGCGCAGATGTTGCCGGAACGGGGTCACCGCGCCGGATGGGCCGGGAAGCCGGGCCGCGGACTCAACAGGCATGTCTCTCCTCGGACTTGTCGATGCTCCTCGGTGATTCCCGCAGCGGTGTGTGCCGTCACCGAGTCGGCCGGTGGGCCGGCCTGCCATCGGGGCGGCCTGTCACCGAGTTGGTCCGTCACCGAGTTGGCTTGTCGCCAGGCTGTGTTGGGGTGTTGTGGTCGGTCGTGTGCGGGAAAGTCGGTGTGGGCGGAAGCTGACCTTGCGTGATCCGAAGCGGTCGTAACGCGCTTACCACCGTACGGTGAACGGCGTTGCTGACGGGATACCGGACGTCGTCCGGTTCACGCCGGGCCGATGAGTCGTTCGATCCGTATTCTTCGGATCATGGCCGCTCCGACTGCATATTCACTCATCGCCACTGACCTGGACGGAACGCTGCTGCGCGGCGACGACACACTCTCCGACAGGTCACGCGCCGCGTTGGCGAAGGTGATCCAGGCAGGTGCGCGGCATCTCGTGGTGACGGGCCGCCCCGCACCGCGCGTGCGACCGCTCCTCGATGAACTCGGCGGTGAGGGACTGGCGGTGTGCGGGCAGGGGGCGCAGCTGTACGACGCCGGGGCGGACCGCATGCTGTGGTCGGTGACCCTGGACAGGGAACTGGCGGAGACGGCGCTCGGCAAGATCGAGGCGGAGGTCGGGCTGCTGTACGCGGCGGTCGACCAGGACGGCGTGGACGGGCTGACGCTCATCGAGCCGGGGTATGTGATGCCGCATCCGACCCTGCCGGCGGTGCGGGTGCCACGCCGGGACGACCTCTGGACGGAGCCGATCAGCAAGGTGCTGCTCCGTCACCCGTCGTTGTCCGACGACGAGTTGGCATGTGCGGCACGCGGAGTGGTCGGTTCGCTGGCGACGGTCACCATGTCCGGGCCCGGCACCGTCGAACTCCAGCCATGCGGGGTGACCAAGGCGACTGGACTCGCTCTCGCGGCCGCGCACCTCGGACTCACCGCGGCCACGACTCTCGCCTTCGGTGACATGCCCAACGACATCCCGATGTTCGACTGGGCCGCGCGCGGTGTGGCGATGGCCAACGCCCACCCGGAACTGAAGGCGGTGGCCGACGAGGTCACCCTGTCGAACGAGGACGACGGAATCGCGGTGGTCCTGGAGCGCCTCTTCGGCTTCTAGGAGCGGCGACGCACCCGCCGGCGGCACCGAGAAGGTGCCGCCGGCGGGTGCGGGCGAAGCCGAGAGGACCGGGGTGTGATCAGTAGGCGCCGTTGACGTTGTCGATGGAGCCGTAGGTCTTGGCCGCGTAGTTGCAGGCAGCGGTGATGTTCGCGACCGGGTCGTAGATGTTCATCGAGGTGCCGGGGACGTGGAAGGCCCGGAACGTGGGGTCGATGACCTGGAGCAGACCCTTGGAGGGGATGCCCGCGGCGGCGTTGGAGTCCCAGTTGTTGATGGCGTTGGGGTTGCCGGAGGACTCGCGCATCACGTTGCGGTAGATGCCGTTGTAGCTGCCCGGAATGCCCGCCTTGCCCATGACGTCCAGGGACTGCTTGATCCAGCCGTCGAGGTTGTTGGCGTACGTCGTGAGGGAGGCCTGGGTGGCGGTGGCCACCGTGGACTTGGCGACGGCCGGGGTCGCCTTCGCCGTGGTGCTCACGACCGTCGACTTGAGCTTCTTCGTGCCCACGGTCAGCTTCAGGCCCGGACGGATCACGGCGGGGTTGCCGCCGATGACCGCGCGGTTCGCCGTGTACAGCTTCTTCCAGCCGCCGCTCTCGGGGTGCTTCTGCGCCACCTTGGACAGGGTGTCGCCCGCGATCACCTTGTAGGTGATGAGCTGCACGTTGGGGATCACCGCGGTGTGGGCGGCCTTCGCGAGCTGGGGAGCCTGGGCCGGGGTCGCGGCCTGGGCGCCGGTCGCGCTCACGAGCGGGAGGGCGAGGGCGATGCCACCGGTTCCGGCGGCGATCATGCCGCGAGTGATGACGTTGGTCTTCGTACGGCGGTGCTTGCCTACGGGCATGACGAAATGTCCTCTCCGACGCCTGCGAGGTGAGCTGTCGGGTTCGGGCGGGAGATGCCCGGCCGCGTCGTGAGCGCGGCTTCACCCCTAGCCGGTCCGGTGTGTCCGGATCGGCGGCTTACCTGTGGTTCCCCCGCTCCTGCCGTGCGTGGGTGGGTGGGTTTCCGGGCGGCGGCAGGATTCGGCGAATCCGCCCGGGATCGACGAGAACGTATGCGAGAGCACATGTCCGGAACAAGGCCAGATTTGGCTGCGAAGATCGATTTAGCCTGGTTAGGGCGAGGGGGAAAAGTCCGATTGTGCCGGAATTCGATCCTCAACTTGCCTTTGGCGAAGGGGTTGGTCGGGTGGCGACGCGAGGCGGCACACCGGCTCGCTGGTGACTCAATTCACGAGACCAAGGGTCATCAAGGCGGCATGACGGGTAATTCGGGCATTGCGCTTCCGGTGGCAGGGGGGTTGCCGAGCCTCGGCGGCCGCCGAGCGGCCCCTTGCGCGGCGAGATGTGTGGCGCGGGACACGTGGGGCGCGTGGCCCGTCCGGGGCAGGGCGCGCGGCGCGTCGAGGGCGGGGGCGCGGCCCGTCGGAGGCTGGAGTGTCTGCCGGGGGCGCCGGCCGGACGCGGGCCGGGCCGGGTGATCGGGGCGAGCTGCGGCGGGTGCGGGGCCGAGTCCGGGGTGCGGATCGAGTCCGGGTGGGCAGGGTGAAGTGCCTTCTGTGGCAGCGGTGTTCGGCGCTCAGGCGATATGCCGGTGTCGGGCGCCGGGCGGATCGGCGCCGGGGCACGCGGTGCCCAGAGGGCCCGTGCGGGGGTGAACTCCCGCCCCCGCAGCCCCTGTCGGCCAAACCCGCCAGCCCCGCCGGCCCCGCCGGTCCGGTCGGTTCGGTTAACCCCGTGAGTCCGGTCAGTCCGGTTAGCCCCTTGAGCCCGGTCAGTCCGGTCAGCCGGCTGTGCGCGGGATTCTCTTCTCCCAGGTCCGGTGGAAGACGACCTCGTCGCCGTCCTTGCAGACGACCTCGTCGGTCGTGATGAAGTCCCGCGCGTCGCAGCTGATGGCGGAGACCGTCTCGACGCGGGCGTCCCACGGCAGGTCCGGGCGGTGCGGGCGGATCGACCAGGTGGAGCGGGTGCGGGCGGACAGTGGGTCCGACTCGTCGATCGTGTACGTCTCCCGCCCGTCCTCCGTGCATTCGAGGCCGTCGGGATACACACGGGTGCCGCCGTGGCCAGGGTCCACCTCCAGGCGCCAGGTGCCCGCCGCCACGTCACGCAGGACCAGGCGTTCCGGGCGGGGTGGCTCGTCCAGGGTCGCGGAGACGGTCACGCCGAGGGGTTCGGACTCCTCCGGCTCCCCGAAGGTGATCGAGGGGTCCGACTCCCTTGCCCGTACGGGGAGTTCCAGGGTGCTGCCGATGGGGTCCAGGGTGAAGCCCGCCTCGGAACACGGCTGGGGCCAGACCCAGGGCCAGCACGCGGAGGAGACGCCCAGGCGGAGGCGGTGGCCCGCGGGGAACGCGTACCCGATGCTGTTCAGGTCGAACACCACGTTCTCCGTAGTGCCCGGTTTCCAGGGAACGGCCTGGTCGCGGCCGTGGCGTGCCGACAGGTTCAGGACACCTCGGGTGACGAGCGTGGACGCTCCGTCCGGGGCCACGTCGCAGAGCCGGGCGATCACCTGGCCCCTGGGTGACGCGGACGTCAGCCGCAGATTGACCCGAGGGCGGCCCAGCACCCAGGTCTCCTCCGCCACCTCGAACTCGAAGCACGCCGACCGGGCGTCCTCCTCCCGCTGGTCCGGCGGCAGGTCGGCGTCGTTGCCGAAGGGGAAGAAGCGGCCCGCGTCGACCCCCGTGTGCTGCGGGGACCGTACCGGCACCGGGGCGCCCTGGAGCGCGTACGCGACCGGGGTCACCGAGGGGGAGGGCCAGGCCGGGTCGCCCACCCAGCGGCCGGGAATCTCCCCGTAGACGGTCGCCGGAGGGTGCGCGTCCATCACGTACGAGCGCAGAAGGGGGACGGAGAGCGCGTCCGTCTCCTCGTCCCGGAGCCAGTGGTTCCACCAGCGCAGCGTCTCCTGGAGGAAGCCGATCGCCGGGCCGGGCGGCCGGCCCCGGTCCGGGTACTGGTGCGACCAGGGACCGATGGGACCTCGTACGCGATCCGGTGGCAGGTTCTCCACCAGGCGCAGCACCGTGTCGCGGTACGGGTCGTGCCAGCCGCCGACCGCGAGCACCGCCGCGCGGACGGCGCCGTGGTCCTCGCGGACGCTGTCGTCGCGCCAGTACGCGTCCCGGTTCTGGTGCGTCAGCCAGGTGTGTACGGAGGGGGCGACCGCCTCCAGTCGCTTCACCCACATGTCGCGCCACATCACCTCGCCCACATGCACCGGGTCCGGTGGGCGGGCGGCGAAGGCGAGCGTGGTGGCCGCCCAGGCGTGCATGTCGACGGCGAGAACGGAACCTCCCGCGTAGTGCACGTCGTTGTCATAGCGGTCGTCGGTCGAGCAGACCGTGACGATCGCCTTGAGCGGCTCGGGCGCGCGGGCCGCGATGCGGAGGGAGCTGAAGCCGCCCCACGAGATCCCGAACATGCCGACGCGGCCGGTGCACCAGGGCTGGGCGGCCAGCCAGCCAGGAGACCACCTCCACCCCGTCGGCCGGCTCGGTCCCGGAGTGCTCGTCCCCCGGGGTGCCCTCCGAGTTGCCGTGGCCGCGCACGTCCACGCGGACGGAGGCGTAGCCGTGGCCGGAGTACCAGGGATGGCGCTGCCGGTCGCGCGGGGCGGTCCAGTCGGTCAGGCGGTAGGGGAGGTACTCCAGGAGCGCCGGGACGGGCTCCTCGGTCAGCGGACGCCAGATCCGGGCGTACGGACGGGTGCCGTCCGAGAGAGGGACGAGGACGTCCTCATGAGTGGTCTCGTAGGGGAAGGGCGTACGGATGTGCATGAGTGTCACCTCGGTGGACGGTGTGCGTCGTGCGGCGCGGCCGGGAGTCAAGGAGCGGCACGTCCGGGACGGACGCGGGTCGGGCGGAACCGGACGCGCGCGGCTCGGGCGGAACTATGGGGCAAGGTCACTACTGACGGGTGTTTCGCCGCACGTCGGCACATATAGGGTCACATCATCTGATCATGAACATAGCGCCGGTGATCGGGTGGCGCCCGTGAGTCGGGGTACCCGCCATTGGGGCACGCAGGTGCTTCCCGTGTGCCTTCCGGGTGTACTCCCGCATACCTGCTGGCGGAGCGAAGTCGGCCGGGGGACGGTGGGCGCTCGTGGTGATCGAAACGTGACCGGATACGCTGACTTGAGTGATGGCAGCGACACATCGACAAACCGTGTCATCGACCGAATGATCGACCGAGTTCGCCATGTGATCGTCAGCAGACAGGAGAACCTCTCGTGACCGTCGTCGGGCCGTTCGGGCTGAGCGTGCGGGACCAGGCTCTCGAAGCCGATGTCCAGGCCGGATTGGCGGCTGTCGAGGAGGGCTTGCTCGAAGCCACCAAGAGCGAGGTCCCCTTCATCACCGAAGCCGCCCAGCACCTCGTGCGGGCCGGCGGGAAGCGGTTCAGGCCGCTGCTCGTGATGCTCGCCGCGCAGTTCGGTGACCCCTACGCGCCGGGTGTCGTGCCCTCGGCCGTCGTCGTCGAACTGACCCATCTGGCCACGCTGTACCACGACGACGTGATGGACGAGGCCGAGGTCCGGCGCGGGGTGGCCAGCGCCAACGCCCGCTGGGGCAACTCGCTGGCCGTCCTCACCGGCGACTTCCTCTTCGCCCGCGCCTCCTACATCCTGGCCGACCTCGGGCCCGAGGCCGTCCGGATCCAGGCCGAGGCGTTCGAGCGGCTCGTGACCGGACAGATCCTGGAGACCGCGGGGCCGCGCGACGGCCGCGACCCGGTCGATCACTACCTCGATGTACTCGGCGGCAAGACCGGTTCGCTGGTCGCCGTCGCGTGCCGGTTCGGCGCGATGATGTCAGGGGCCGACGAGACGGTCGTGGACGTCCTGACGCAGTACGGCGAGCGGCTGGGCGTCGCCTTCCAGCTCGCGGACGACGTCCTCGACATCGCGTCCGACTCGCACGAGTCCGGAAAGACGCCGGGCACCGATCTGCGCGAGGGAATCGCCACGCTGCCGGTGCTGCGGCTGCGTGAGCGCGCTGAGCGGCTGGGGCTCGCAGAGGACATCGCGCTGTGCGAGCTGCTGGACTCCGACCTGACGGACGACGCGCGGCACGCGGAGGCGCTGGCCCGGCTGCGGGAGCACCCCGCGCTGGAGCAGGCGCGCCGGGACACCGTTCGCTACGCGGAGGAAGCGCGCGCCGCGCTGGTCCCGCTGCGCGAGTGCGACGCGAAGGCGGCGCTGGTCGAGCTCGTGGACGCCGTGGTGCACCGGGCCGGTTGAGACGGTCGGTGGTGCGCCCGGCCGTCTGAGACCGGTCGGTGGTGCGCCCGGTTGTCTGAGACCGGTCGGTGGTGCGCCGGGCCGTCTGGGACCGGCCGGGTGGTGCACCGGTGCGGCCGAAGCGGCTGTCAGTAGCCTCCGCCTCCTCCCGTGTTCGTGGAGGTCGGTGTCGGTGTCGGAGTTGTCGACGCGGGCGTGGTGATTTTCGCTCCGCTGGGCGTCACGGCGAACCACGTTCCGTCCACGCCCTGGCCGTAGGCCTCCTTCGGCTCGGCGTCCTTGGAGTAGCGGTAGAGGGGCCAGCCGGCGAGAGTGATCTGGGTGCCGCCGTCGGTGCGTTTCACCGTGGAGACCAGGCTCTTGTCGATGCCCTTCGTGGTCACGCTCCCCTGGGTCGTGGCCGCCGGCCAGACCGTGGCGCAGGTGTTGTAGCAGCTGACCTTCGTCGGATTGGCCGAGTCCGCGTCGAAGCGGTACAGGACGTATCCCTTGCCGTCGGTCACGACCGTGCCCAGTTTCGCGACATTGGCGGTGGTCAGCGTCGATGTCGCCGATCCCGTGGTGCCGCTCTGAGCCGAGCCGCTGCTCTGTGAGGAGCCGCCGCTCGGTGTCGAACTGGTCCCGCCGCCGCTTCCGCCGCCTCCCCCTCCGCATCCGGCGAGCGTGAGTGCCAGGACGGCGGCGCCCGTGGCGGCGTATCCCGTGACGTGCTTGATGGCGAGCATGGTGATCCCTCGATCCTTTGGCCCTGGAGTTCTGGGCGATCCCGATCGCTGCCAACCGTAAGTACGGATTCGCACCGGTTTTCACTCGAATCTCCGCCGGATTTGAGCGGTTCCGACAACATGGCGCTGTGTGACCGGCGCCACACTCTTGGAATGAGTCCAGGGTCGGATCGGGTCCGTACTCCTGCGCAGAAGCTGACGCAGGGGGCGTCGGCCGAGTTACGGGGAGAAAACGGAATCATGGGATCGAACGCCACGTTCACGACGCGTCGCAAGAGCCTGATCCTGACCGGTGTCGCGGTGGCCGCCGCGGCCGGTGTCGCCGCCGCCGTCATCCCGGCGGTCGCCGCCGACCGCGGCGCTCACGGTGGGAGCACCGGCGCGAGCCGGAGCACCGGCACGGACCACTCCGGGCACGACGGCCGGACCGTCGTCACGCAGCACGGAGTCATGGGCGGCAGCGGTGGCACCATCCTCGCCGCGAGCCTGCGCGGTGCCGGTGAAGTGCCTGTCCAGGGCGGCCCCGCCGTCGGTGACAAGGACGGTGCGGCGCTGGAGTTCATCAAGGTCAAGGGGAACAAGGTGTCCGTCGCCGTGACCTGGCGCGGTACCGGCAGGCCCACCTCGCTCCACATTCACCAGGGTGCCAAGGGCACCAACGGCGGCGTCAAGATCGACTTCGGCGGGCTGCTCGACGGGATCAAGGGCCACAGCGTCGTCGGGACCGTCGAGGTCGATGACGCCGCCCTGCTCGACACGCTGAAGACCGACCCCGGTTCGTTCTACGCCAACCTGCACACCACCGAGTTCCCGGGCGGGGCCGTCCGCGGTCAGCTCCACAAGGTCACGGGCACCTTCGACTTCCGGAACGCGCTGCACAACTTCCAGGCGTCCGTGGTCAAGGGCGAGCAGATCTACGAGTGCAAGCCGACCGACGGCGGTGGCTACGCCTTCGCCCAGCGCGACGTCGCGGCCCTGCTCGGCGGTCACATCGCCCACTCGTTCGTGAAGCCCGACTCCGGTACCCCGCAGTGGATCGCGCCCGACCGCAGCGCGGTCACCGGCACGCTGATCGCCAAGACTCCGAACGGCGCGACGAACATTCCCGAACTCGACCTCGGGGCCACGCGGTCCGGCAGGCATCACGGCCTGCTCGCAGGCACACAGGAGATCCTGCGCCTGAACACCGTGGGCGGTGTGGCCCCGGCCGGTTCCTGCTCGCCGGGCGCGGTCGTGAGCGTCCCCTACCGGGCGGACTACGTGTTCGTGCAGCGCTGAGACGAGCGACCGGTGCGGTAGGGATCCAGCCCGGTGCGCGGCCAGGGCGGTGCCTCCCCGGCACGACCCCTACGGGTCGGGGGAAGCGCCGCCCTCTCACGTCATACCGCAGGACTACGCGGAGTTGAGCCCGGGGGTTGACGCATCCATCCGGTGTATTTGGTCAGATGGAGAACACCACTCCTCACCGGTTCGGGTGAGAATGGCGGCTTAGGGGTGGAGCACGGAACGAGGGCAGGGCCGCCGCCGACGACGGAGGTAAGGCACACATGGCACCGTACGAATCCGACGACAGCGCGAGGGCCGCAGGGGCCGACGACGCCGACGACCTGCGCGCCGGACGACGCAAGGCCACGCGGTACGTCGTTCCGGTCGCGGTGGTGGGAGTGGCGGCGGCGACGATCGGGCTCGTCCCGGCGCTCGCCGACTCCGGGGACCCCAACCTGCCGAAGATCACCGCACAGCAACTCATCGAGAAGATCGCCAAGTCGGACGTCCAGCAGCTGTCCGGCACGGTGAAGATCAGCACCGATCTCGGACTGCCCAACCTGGGCGGTCTGGAGAGCGGCCTCATGTCCGGCGCCGTCGGGGGCCACGGCGGCTCCTCCGCCGACCCGCAGTCCAAGCTCCTCGAACTGGCCTCGGGCACGCACACGCTGCGCGTCGCGGCCGACGGCCCGGACAAGGGCAAGGTCTCCCTGCTGGACAACGCCGCCGAGTACAGCGTCATCCACAACGGCAAGGACGTGTGGGGGTACGACAGCAAGTCGAACGAGGTCTACCACACGACGTCCGCCGAGTCCGGGCGCGCCGACGAGGGCGCCAAGGGGAAGGCGCCGCGGGATGTCCCGGCCACTCCCAAGGACTTCGCCGACGAGGCGCTCAAGTCCGTGGACGACACGACCTCCGTGACCGTCGACGGCACCGCGCAGGTGGCGGGCCGCGACGCCTACAAGCTGGTCGTCAAGCCCAGGCAGTCCGGCTCCACGGTCGGCGCGATCAGCATCGCGGTGGACGCGAAGACCGGGCTGCCGCTGAAGTTCACGCTGACCCCGGCGAGCGGTGGCGCCGCCGTGGTGGACGCGGGCTTCACCCAGGTCGACTTCTCCCGCCCGGCCGCGTCGACGTTCGCCTTCACCCCGCCCAAGGGTGCGAAGGTCACCGAGGGCGACGGACGGAAGGGCGCGAAGGGCGACGAGTCGAAGGGCGCCAAGGGCGACGAGCCGAAGCGCATGGAGAAGACCCTGCCCAAGGGTCAGGAGGGAACGGCCCGGGGTCTCGACGGTCCGAAGACCATCGGCAAGGGCTGGAGCTCCATCGTCGTGTTCAACACCGGTGGCAAGGGCATGCCGTCCGGCGCGTCCGGCTCGAAGGGCTCGACCGGCAACAGCAACGTCGACGGGTTCCTGAACTCCCTCGGCGACCACGTCACCGGCAAGTTCGGCTCGGGCACGGTCTTCTCGACCCGCCTGGTCAACGCGCTGATCACCGACGACGGCAAGGTGTACGCCGGTGCCGTCACCAAGGCCGCTCTGATGAAGGCGGCCAACGCGGCCCAGTAGGTCCCGGGCGAGTCGAACCGAGGGAGCCCATGGAGGAGCTGTCCGCCGTCGAGCCCGATCCGGCGCAGGCCGCGGGCGCCCCCGCCGAGCAGGCGGGGAGCGCCCGCACGGCGCCCGCCGGGGAGCCGGGAGATACCGGTGTCGTGTCCGCGCGGGGAGGCGGCGGCTATGCCGTGTCCGTCGAGGACGCGGTGATCGCCACCCGCGCGCTGAGCAAGCGGTACCGCGGCGGACAGCTCGCCGTCGACGGCCTCGACCTGAGCGTCCCAGCGGGCAGCGTCTTCGGCTTCCTCGGTCCGAACGGCTCGGGCAAGACCACCACCATCCGCATGCTGATGGGCCTGATCGAGCCGACCTCGGGCACCGCACGCGTACTGGGGCAGCGCATGCCCCGGTCCACGCGGGCCGTGCTCCCGCACGTCGGGGCCCTGATCGAGGGCCCCGCTCTCTACGGCTTCCTCTCCGGGCGGGACAACCTCCTCCGGTACGACGCCGCCGACCCGGCCGCCGATCCCCGCACCCGGCGGACACGCGTCGGGATCGCCCTCGACCGGGTCGGACTGACCGCCGCCGCGGGCAAGAAGGCGAAGGCGTACTCCCTGGGCATGAAGCAGCGGCTCGGACTCGCGGCCGCGCTGCTCCAGCCCCGCCGGCTGCTCGTCCTGGACGAGCCGACCAACGGCCTCGACCCTCAGGGCATGCGCGAGATCCGCTCGCTGGTGAGGGAGTTGGCCTCCGACGGCACGACCGTCTTCCTCTCCTCGCACCTCCTCGACGAGATCGAGCAGGTCTGCACACACGCGGCCGTGATGGCCCAGGGGCGGCTCATCACCCAGGGCCCGGTGGCCGACCTGGCGGCGGGAGCGCGGGGTCGGCTGGTGGTGACGACCCCGGACGCGGGTGACGCGGCGCGGATCCTCAAGGAGCAGGGTGTCGCCGACCTCACCGTGACCGAGACGGGAGTGACGGCGGAGCAACCGGACCGCGAACTCGCCGAACTGAACGCCGCGTTGGTCATGGCAGGCGTCCGGGTCCGCGGCTTCGGAGTCGAACGGGCCTCGCTGGAGGACGCCTTCGTGGCGCTGACCGGGGAGGGTTTCGATGTCGCGGGCTGAGAGTCCGTCGAAGTCGGAGACGGCGACGGCGACAGGGACCGAGACGGTGACGGAGACGGAGACAGGGACCGCGACCGAGACGGAGGGGGAGACCGGGACGGTGGCGGAGACGGAGACAGGGACCGCGACCGAGACGGAGGGGGAGACCGGGACGGTGGCGGAGACGGGGGCGGCGGCAAACGCGAAACCGTCAGCGGGGTCGGGAGACCGAGGACCGAGCCGGACGACGACGCGTGCGGGAGCGCCGGCGGAGTCGAAGGCCGGACGGACGCCGAGCCCGCTGTGGACACTCGGACTCTTCCGCAACGAACTCGTCACCACGTTCCGGCGCTGGCGGACGATCGCGCTGCTCGGTGTGCTCGCGGCCGTGCCGATCCTCATCGGCATCGCCATCAGGGTCGAGACGAGAGGCGGCTCGACCGCCGGCGGTGGCGGGGGTGAGGGACCCGCGTTCATCGCGCAGATCACCAACAACGGTCTGTTCCTGGTGTTCACCGCGCTGGCTGTGACGCTCCCCTTCTTCCTGCCGATGGCGATCGGTGTCATCGCGGGCGACGCGATCGCCGGCGAGGCCAACGCGGGCACCCTGCGCTATCTCCTCGTCGCGCCGGCCGGCCGCACCCGGCTGCTGCTCACCAAATACGCGACGACGATGACGTTCTGCCTGGTGGCAACCCTGGTGGTGGCGGTCTCGGCGTTCGCGGTGGGCGCCCTGCTGTTCCCGCTGGGCGAGTTGACCACCATCTCCGGGACCCGCATCGGTTTCGCCGAGGGGCTCGGCCGTGCGCTGCTCATCGCGCTTGTAGTCGCCGCCTCACTGACCGGTGTCGCCGCGCTCGGCCTGTTCGTCTCCACCCTCACCAACAGCGGCATCGCGGCCATGGCGACCACGGTCGGCCTCGTCATCACCGTCCAGATCCTCGACCAGATCCCCCAGCTGCACGCGTTCCAGCCGTACTTCTTCTCCCACTACTGGCTGTCCTTCGCCGACCTCATGCGCGACCCCGTCTACTGGGACGACCTGGTCCGCGATCTCGGCCTCCAGGGGCTGTACGCCGCCGTGTTCGGCTCGGCGGCCTGGGCGCGGTTCACGGCGAAGGACATCACCGCCTAGGCGTTCGCCCGGGCGGTGACATCACCGTCGGCACGCCGAGCGCCTCACACCTCGTACGGGAAGCGGGCCAGCGGTGGTTCCTGCGCGAAGAAGGTCTTCGCGCGTGTCAGTGCACCGGCGTCGTTCAGCACATCGCCGCGCCCGCTGCCGTTACCGAGCAGGACTCCGCCGAAGCGCATCTTCATGTACGCCGCCGTGTGGTTCAGCGTGCCGATCAGCGGGTCGGCGACCTCCGGCTCCTCGTGCGCGAGCGCGGTGACGCCCCAGAGCGTGCGCCCGGCCAGGGCGGCCTTGAAGTCGACACCGGGCGTGCGCAGCCAGCCCGACCAGTGGTCCAGATAGCGCTTGGTCGGTCCGGACACCGAGTACCAGTACAGCGGCGAGGCGATCACGATGTCGGTGGCCGCGAGCGTGGCGTCGAGCAGCATGGCGGTGGTGCCCGTGGCGGGAGGACGTACATGGTCGCCGTCCCGCCGCAGGTCCACGAAGTCGGGGAGCGGATGCTCGGCCAGGGACAGCCAGCGCTGCTCGACACCGGCGGGCAACTGCTCGGCGGCCTTGCGGGCCAGCAGCTCGGTGTTGCCACCGGTGCGGCTGCTGCCGAGCACGAACAGGAATTGGCGGGTCATGGTTCCCCCTGGGATGCGCGCCACGAACGACGTCGATTACACACGTGAACAGTATATGCATGCGCATGTAATCGTCCAGGGTGGCGCCGAGGGCGGGCCGGGGTCGGGCAGACCGAGCGGGGTCGCTGGGTGCTCTCTTCCCTCGTCGGTCCACCGATCCTCCCGGCGCCGGGACGGGTCGGGTAACGGGACGTGGGTTCCTGGGACGAGCCTGTGACGCCGCGGTGACGCGGGAATCGGGTGGGAGCCGAGAGACTCGACTACGTGTACACGACCGGAATGTGACGCCGCTCCGCACGCACGTGGACCCGGCACCCTGGCCGGGACTGAAGTGAGGAGGGAGGAGAGGATGAGGACGGCACGGACGGGTACGGGTACCGGCACGGAGGTGCGTACGGGAACAGGCGGGAGGCCCGTACGGGAATTCGTACGGGGCCGCGTACGAGCGTCTGTACGGGCATGCGCACGGGAGTTCGTGGGAATGCGCGACAGGGCGGTCGCCGCGTCGGCGGTCGTGTCCGTGACCGGGGTACTGGCGTTGACGGGCCGTGGCTTGCGGGACCATCGTGATGCGGTGGGCGCGCAGTTCGTCTCCTTCCGCGGGGCCGCCCGTGGCACCGAAGGCACCCAGGCACCCCCTCCCGTCGGGCGGGGCCGCTGGGCGCGGACGCACAGGTGCCGAGCCCGTCGGGCTTCGACGGGACGGAAGCATCGGAGGTGTGGGCGGAGGTGGCGTACGGACATGACCCGAAGTGCGACTACCGTCCGCACGATGCCGTGCCGCGCTCGGTTGATGTCCTCGACCCCGCCCCCCTCTTCGTCCCCGTCCCCGTCCTCCACCACCCCTTCGTGAGGGAACCGATGTCTCGACTCAGCCGCGAACAGAAGCGGGAACTCAAGCGGCAGCGCTCGGCGGCCGGTACCGGGGGGCAGCCGACCACCGGGATGACGCCGATCGAGGTCCACGTACCGGCGTCGGCGGGCGCGGCTGGCCCTGCGGTCCGTGGTGCCGCGGGGGCCCCGAGCGGTGCCACGGTCGGCGGGGTGCCGGTCGTGCCCGCGCCCGGTGAGACGGTCCAGGGCGCGATCCTGAGCCACCTCCACCGCCTCGCCCTCGGCTCCGGTCACGCGGTTCTCGCCACCATCCACGACGAACGCATCGGCTTCGTCGTACCGCTCCAGGTGCACGTCGACGGCTCCAGCCGCTACACGGGGGAGCCGGTACACGTGGCGCCGCCCGTGCAGCCGCACGGGCACCGAGCCGACCGACCCCCGCGCCTTCCGGCCCAGGAGCACCGGCACGCCCCGGCCGAGGACCGCCTCCGGCCTCCGGCCCACAACTTCTCCGAGCCCCCGGCTCAGGAGCGCCGCCCGCAGCCCCCGGTTCAGGAGCGCCCGCAGCACCCGGGCGGGGAAGACCCGAGGCGGTCGGCTCAGGAGCACCCGCGCTCCGGGGTCGAGGAGCGCCCGTACTTCCCGGTTCAGGAGCGTCCCCAGCCCCCGGCCGGGGAGGTCCCGCAGCCTCCGGAGCGGCGGCGTCCGGAGCCGCCGGCTCCACCGCTTCCGCCTGCCCCGGTGTCCGCCGAGGGGTCGGCGCGGGCTGCGGAGACACCGGGTGCTCCGCGCCGTGACAAGTCGACTTACGTCCTGCGGGCGGTGACGGAACCGAATGCGCAGCCGACTCCGGGACCGGAGAGCGGGACACCGCCGACCCCGGCGACGAGACCCGAGACCGCGCCCGCACCTGCGTTCCCGCCGCCCGCAGCGTCACCCGAGTCCGCGCCCCCCGCCTCCGGCCCGGAGCCGGTGCCCATGGCTGAGCCCGCCGTGCCCGGTACTCCCATGCCATCCACCTTCGTGCTGCGGGCGGTACCGGAACCGAGGCCGTTGCCCGGGGCCGCGTCGACGCACGTGCTGCGGGCGGTGCCGGAGTCGGCGGCCGCCGCGACGCCCGCCCCGACGGGGGAGTTCGGGCCGGCCCCGCTGGCCGTCCCCGTCCCCGAGCCGCAGCCCGCCCCCGAGCACAGGGCCGCCGCTTCCGAACGGAAGCCGGCGTCCGCGATGGAGGCCTTGTCGCTGCTGCCTCCGGAGCCGGAACCGGAGCCGAAGCCCGCTCCCGTACGCGGCTTCGACGCCGTCGCCGAGGCGGTGCTCGCGCCGAGTCCGCAGGAGCAGGCCCCGGAACGGGACGCCGCGTCGGCGTTCCTCGCGGAGCCCGTCGCCCGGATCAACGAGGCCGTGAAGACGGGCCGTATCGAGGCGGCCGCGGGGATGGCGGAGCGTGCCGTCGCCGAGGCCGCGCACTCGCTCGGCCAGGAACACCCCGAGGTGCTGAGACTGCGCGAGCTGACCGCTTACATCGCCTATCTGGCCGGTGACGCGCTCAGGTCGTTCCACCTGTCGCTGGATCTCGCGAGGGTCCGTCGACGGCACCGGGACACGCGGGCCGCCTACGGCAACGTCCAGAGCGCGGCCACCGCGTGGCGTGCCGTTCGCGACCCCCTCCAGGGCCTGCACCTCGGGCGCGATCTGATCGGCGTGTGGACCGAACTCATGGCCGACGACGGTCCCGCCGCCGACGACCTCGGACAACTCGAATCGGCCCGCACTCGCATGGGCCGCCTCGCCGAACGCGCCCATGTCGTGCTGGACAACCCTTATACCTGGACGCCCCGCGCCCAAGGCGAGTGACGAGCGGAACCTGAGGAACCGGGCGAGCGTCGGCGAGCGTCGGCCCGGGCGTCAGTGGACGCAGAATTCGTTTCCCTCGGGGTCCGTCATCACGACCCACTCGCCCGCCGGTTCCTTCATCTCCCGCAGCACGCTCGCCCCCAGCGAGATCAGACGGCCGACCTCCTCGGCGCGCCGCCCCTCGCCGGGGTGCAGGTCGAGGTGGAGCCGGTTCTTGCCGGTCTTGGGCTCGGGAACCCGTTGGAAGAGCAGGCGCCGCCCGAGGCCGGTGCCGCGTTCCTTGTCGTACGGGTCGTCGGGATGCCGTACGGCGATCAGGTCCCGGAAGGCCGGGCGGCCGTGGAAGTCGACCGTGGCCTCGGCCGGCAGGGCGCCGAGGCTCAGCAGCTGCTCGATGAAGGCGCTGTTGTCCTCGACCGCGTAACCGAGTGCGGCGGACCAGAAGTCGGCCTGCGCGTGCGGATCGGCGGCGTCGATGACGAGTTTCCAGTGGACGGGCGCGGGAACCGGTGCGGGGACGGGTGTGGGCCCAGGAGTCGGCGTCATGCAGCCACTCATAGTCGTTCCACGACCGGGTGGGCAACGGAATCGCCGGGACCCGCCCTCGTGTCGTACGAGGGCAGGCCGGCCCTGCCGCTACGACCCGGGTGACTTCCGTCCGCGGGTCACGAGGTGGCGCGCGAGCCGGCCGGACGGGCCGCCGAACCGGCAGACCCGGCGGTACCCGCGGCGATGGCGGCGGCCACCGGGACCTCGGCGGCGACCCCCGCGACCGCGGCGGTGGTGCCCACGGCCTCAGCGGTGGTCGCGGACCCGGCCGTGGACCCTGTCGCGGAATCGGCCGTGCGGGCCGACTCCCTCATGGCCCGCACACCCCGCCGCGCGGCGCGCAGCGCGTCGAACGTCAGGAGCGACAGCGCGAGCCACACCAGCCCGAACCCGGCCCACCGCTCGGCCGGCATGGCCTCGTGGAAGTAGAAGATGCCGAGGAGGAACTGGAACACGGGCGCCATGTACTGGAGCAGGCCGAGGGTGGACAGCGGCACCCGGATCGCGGCGGCGCCGAAGCAGATCAGGGGGATAGCCGTCACCACGCCGGTCGCCGCGAGCAGCGCGGCGTGTCCCGGCCCCTGCGCGGCGAACGTCGCGTCGCCGCGCGAGCTCAGCCACAGGAGATACGCCAGCGCCGGCAGGAACTGGATCGCGGTCTCGGCGGCGAGCGACTCCAGGCCGCCGAGGTTGACCTTCTTCTTCACCAGGCCGTACGTGGCGAAGGAGAAGGCGAGGCAGAGGGAGATCCACGGCGGACGGCCGGAGCCGATCGTGAGCACGAGGACGGCCGTGAGGCCGACGCCCACGGCGGCCCACTGCACCGGCCGCAGCCGCTCCTTGAGGAGCAGCACGCCCATCGCGATGGTGACCAGGGGGTTTATGAAGTAGCCGAGCGAGGCCTCGACCACGTGCTCGGAGTTGACCGCCCAGATGTAGACGCCCCAGTTGACGGTGATGACCGCCGCCGCGACCGTGATCAGCCCCAGTTTGCGCGGCTGTCGCAGCAACTCGCCCGCCCAGGCCCAGCGCCGCATCACGAGCAGCACGATCCCGACCACTCCCAGCGACCACACCATCCGGTGGGCGAGGATCTCGACCGCTCCGGCGGGCTTCAGCAGCGGCCAGAAGAGGGGGACGAGCCCCCACATCCCGTACGCCGCGAAGCCGTTCAGCAGACCTGTGCGGTGTTCGCCCCTCGGCTTCCCGGCCACCGGCGTCTCCTTCTCCCACGATCGAGGACGCCTGGCGCGCCCCCCGCGCTCCGGAGCTCCCGTGCGGTCGGGGAACTTCCGTGCAGCATGAAAGAAGGTAGCGCCGGACACCCCCGCCTGTCATGCCCGTATCGCTATACGGTCATGACAGGCGGGGGTGTCCGGCACCCCGCCCGGCGCCTGCCGGGACGTCAGCCCTTCAGAGCCGCCGCGACGGACTCGGCGATCGGCGTGGTCGGCCGGCCGGCCAGGCGGGACAGGTCGCCGGTGGTGACGGCCAGCTCGCCCTTCTCGATGGAGGCGTCGACGCCCGCGAGGATGCCGGCGAAGACCTCGGGCAGCCCGGCCCCGGTCAGGATGCCGGCGAATGCCTCGGGGGAGACGGGGTTGTAGACGATCTCCTTGCCGGTCTGCCGGCTCAGCTCGGCGGCGTACTCGGCGAAGCTCCACGCCTCGTCGCCGCTCAGCTCGTACGTCTTGTTCTCGTGCCCCTCGCCGGTCAGCACCGCGACCGCGGCGGCCGCGTAGTCGGCGCGCGAGGCGGAGGCGATCCGGCCCTCGCCTGCGGCCTGGACTACGGCGTCGTGTGCCAGCACGGGGGCGAGGTTCTCGGTGTAGTTCTCGTGGTACCAGCCGTTGCGCAGCAGCGTGTAGGGCAGTCCGGAGGCGAGCAGGACCTCCTCGGTGGCGCGGTGGTCGTCGGCGAGAGCGGCCGTCAGGCTGCCGGGAGCGCTGGTGTAGGCGAGCAGGGAGACTCCGGCCGCCCTGGCCGCGTCGATGACGACCCGGTGCTGCTGGACGCGGCCCTTGTCGAACTCGTTGCCCGAGATCAGCAGCACCTTGTCACCGGCCGCGAACAGGCCGTCGAACGTCTGAGGCGTGTTGTAGTCGGCGACCGCGAGCCGAACGCCGCGGGCCGCGAGGTCGGCGGCCTTGGACTCGTCCCGCACGACGGCGGTGATCCGCTCGGCGGGGACCTTCTCCAGCAGCTGCTCGACCACGTGACGGCCGAGGTGTCCGGTGGCTCCGGTGACGACGATGCTCATGGCGTACATCTCCTTGTGGGGTGCGGATGTCACTCACCCTAGGAGCTGCACTAACTGTTGGAAAGTACCCACCTTGAAGTAAGGTGCCAACCTAGAAGTAAGGTACCCACCTTCATTTAAGGTGTTGGCATGGCCGTAAGTATCAAGGCAGCGGACGGGGCCGACGCCGGCGAGGCGATGTGCCCCTACCGCCTGGTCCTGGAACATGTCACCAGCCGCTGGGGCGTCCTCGTCCTGATCGAGCTCCTGGAGCGTTCGTACCGCTTCAGCGAGCTGCGCCGGGCGATCGGCAGGGTCGGGAAAGGGGTCAGCGAGAAGATGCTCACCCAGACCCTGCAGACGCTGGAACGCGACGGCCTCGTCCATCGTGACGCCAAGCCGGTCATCCCGCCGCGCGTCGACTACTCCCTCACCGACCTGGGCCGCGAGGCCGCCGAGCAGGTGCGGTCGCTGGCGCTGTGGACCAATGAGCGCATGGCGGACGTCGAGCGGGCCCGGGGGGCCTACGACGAGGCCCGGGCGCTCAAGGCCCGGGCCTCCTGAGAACTGTCCGAGGACCGAAAACCGCGTGCGGACGGAAACGGCGTGCGGACCCAAACCGCGTGCGGACCGAAAACCGCGTGTGCGCGGAGTCAGCCGACGACGGTCCAGGTGTCGCCGCCGGCGAGGAGTGCGGCGAGGTCGCCTTTGCCGTTCTGTTCGATGGCGGTGTCGAGTTGGTCGGCCATCTGGGTGTCGTAGACGGGCCGGTCGATTGAGCGGAAGACTCCGATGGGTGTGTGGTGCAGGGTGTCGGGGTCGGCGAGCCGGGAGAGGGCGAACGCGGTGGTCGGGGACGTGGTGTGGGCGTCGTGGACCAGGATGTCGGCCTCGTTCTCGGGTGTGATGGTGACGACCTTCAGGTCGCCGGTGTGCTGGTCGCGGACCACGCCGCGGGCGCCGTCGGTGCCGAGGCGGATGGGCCGGCCGTGTTCGAGGCGGATGACGGCTTCCTCGGCCTGCTGTCTGTCCTTGAGGACTTCGAAGGCGCCGTCGTTGAAGATGTTGC
>NZ_JBIAQF010000017.1:181145-181988 GCF_042888885.1 Streptomyces sp. NPDC002742 | reverse complement strand
ACGCCCGGTTACATTCCGAACCCGGAAGCTAAGCCTCACAGCGCCGATGGTACTGCAGGGGGGACCCTGTGGGAGAGTAGGACGCCGCCGAACAATCTTTGGAGGACCCCTGGTCCCAGCGACTCGCTGGAACCAGGGGTCCTTTTTGTTTTTTTCCGAAGCGCGCCGAGTACCCGGCTGCGCGAGAATGACTTGCGGTACCGATGACAGGAGTCACCCATGTCCACCAACTCTCCCGACGAGCGACCGGAGCGCGACCAGCGCCGTCGTGACAGTGGTGACCGCGGTGACTACCGCGGGGGCCCGCGCCGAGACAATGACCGCGGCGGCTCAGGCCGGCGTGACGACCGTGGCGGTGACCGTGGTGGCGACCGCGGTGGCTTCCGTCGCGACGACAACCGTGGTGGCGGTAGCGGCCGTGACGACCGCCGCGAGGGTGATCGGGGCGGCAGGCCGCCGTTCCGTCGTGACGACCGTCCGAGCGGTCCGCGCCGCGACGACCGCGCGTCCGGTCCGCGTCGCGACGGGGACCGTCCTGCCTTCAACCGTGACGAGCGGCCCAGCAGCCCGCGTCGCGATGACGACCGTGGTGGCTTCCGCCGTGACGACAACCGTGGTGGCGGTAGCAGCGGTGGTGGCGGTTTCCGTCGCGATGACAACCGTGGTGGCGGTAGCGGTGGCGGCGGGTTCCGTCGCGATGACCGTGGTGGCAGCGGCGGTGGTGGCTTCCGCCGTGACGACAATCGCGGTGGCGGTAGCAGCGGTGGTGGCGGTTTCCGTCGCGATGACAACCGTGGTGGCGGTAGCGGTGGCGGCGGGTTCCGTCGCGATGACCGTGGTGGC
>NZ_JBIAQF010000017.1:0-181046 GCF_042888885.1 Streptomyces sp. NPDC002742 | reverse complement strand
CAGCGGCGGTGGTGGCTTCCGCCGTGACGACAATCGCGGTGGCGGTAGCAGCGGTGGCGGTTTCCGTCGCGATGACAACCGTGGTGGCGGTAGCGGTGGTGGCGGTTTCCGTCGCGATGACCGTGGTGGCAGCGGCGGTGGTGGCTTCCGCCGTGACGACAATCGCGGTGGCGGTAGCAGCGGTGGCGGTTTCCCTCGTGACGACCGTGGTGGGGCTGGCGGCGGTGGTTTCCGTCGCGACGACCGTGGTGGCAGTAGCAGTGGTGGCGGTGGCTTCCGTCGCGACGATCGTGGTGACTTCCGGCGTGACGACCGGCGTGACGACCGTGGTCCCCGCCGTGACACGGACCGCCCGCCCTTCCGTCGTGACGATCGGCCCAGCACCCCGCGTCGTGATGACGACCGCGGTGGCTTCCGTCGTGACGACAACCGTGGTGGCGGTAGTGGTGGCGGTGGCGGGTTCCGTCGTGACGACAACCGGGGTGGCGGCGACTTCCGTCGTGACGAACGTCGTGGCGATGACCGTGGCGGCTTCCGTCGCGACGATCGTCGTGACGATCGGCCCAGCACCCCGCGTCGCGATGACGACCGTGGCGGCTTCCGACGTGACGACAACCGCGCCGGCGGTGACTTCCGTCGTGACGAACGCAGGGACAGCGACCGTCCGCCGTTCCGTCGCGACGATCGGCCCAGCACCCCGCGTCGCGATGACGACCGCGGTGGCTTCCGACGTGACGACCGGCGTGATGACCGTCGCGACGACAGCCGGGGCGGCGGCTTCCGTGGCCGTGACGACCGGGGACGCGACGACCGTGGCCGTGACGACCGGGGACGCGACGACCGCGGCCGCGGTGGACCGCGCGGCGACGACCGGGGCGGGCGTCCCGGTGGGTTCCGTGGGCGCGACGACCGCGGGGGTGACGACCGGCGTGGTGGCGGTCGTTTCCGCGACGAGCGGGAGCGGGACCGTGAGCCGATCAAGCGGCTGCCGATCCCGGACGACATCACGGGCGAGGAGATCGACAAGGACGTACGGCAGGAGCTCCAGAGCCTGCCCAAGGGCCTTGCCGAGGATGTCTCCCGCAACCTGGTGATGGTTGCCCGGCTCATCGACGAGGACCCCGAGGGCGCTTACGCGTACTCGCGGATCGCCCTGCGGCTGGCGTCGCGTGTCGCCGCCGTGCGCGAGGCGGCCGGGTTCGCCGCGTACGCGAACCAGAAGTTCAGCGAGGCGCTCGCCGAGTTCCGCGCCGCGCGCCGTATGACCGGCAGCGTGGAGCTGTGGCCCGTGATGGCGGACTGCGAGCGTGGTCTCGGCAGGCCCGAGAAGGCGCTGGAGATGGCCGGGGCGCCCGAGGTGCAGAAGCTGGACAAGGCGAGCCAGGTCGAGATGCGGCTCGTGGCGGCCGGTGCCCGGCGTGACATGGATCAGCTGGAAGCCGCCATCGTCACTCTCCAGAGCCCGGAGCTCGCCTCGAACTCCGTGCAGCCCTGGACCGCGCGGCTGCGGTACGCCTACGCCGACGCGCTCCTCGCCGCCGGGCGTGAGGGCGAGGCACGCGAGTGGTTCGCCAAGACCGTCGAGTCCGACAAGGACGGCAGCACGGATGCCTCCGACCGGCTCGCCGAGCTGGACGGCGTCGAGTTCGTGGACGCGCTCGTCGAGGACGACGACGAGGCCGAGCGCGGCCAGGTGACCGAGTCCAAGACCGGGACAGAGGTCCGTGCCGAGGACGAGTACCAGGACGACGACGAGGACGATGACGAGGACGACGTGATGGAGTCCGTGACCACGGACTCGATCACGGACGACGCCGATGGCATCGATGACGTCGACGACCTGGAGGACGCGGAAGAGGACGACGACCTCGACAGCGACGAGGACGAGCGCGAGGACGAGCGCGAGGACGACGCTCCTCACCGTCCTCAGAGCTGACGCCGGTAACTGCGGCGCGAAGACACGTGGGCGGCGGGACACCGGAAGGTGTGCCGCCGCCCACGTGGCGTTTCAGGGACCTGTGTCTTCGGGCCCGTCAGGGAGCGAGCGCCCGCAGGACCAGTCCCGACGCCGGCTTCGGGCCGAAGGACGTCGACTTGCGCGGCATCGTGACCCCCTGACGGGCGAGATCGCGTACGACCTCCTCGTGGACCGGGTGCATCAGTACGGCCGTGCCTCCGTCGCGTTCCGCCTTCTCGACCGTGGCACTCGTGTCGTGGATGTACGCGATGTGCGCGGGGGAGTCCTCCGGGATGCCCCACACATGGTCGAGGAGCACGGCGTGCAGGACCGTGGCGTCCAGCGTGCGCCAGGCCTCCGGGCGGTCGGCCGGGATCGTACGGGCGAGGAGCTCCGGTGACGGGCGGTCGACGAGGTGGAAGGTGCCGTCGCCGGCGAGGAGGAAGGCGTTTCCCTCGGCGGCCGCCGAGGAGAGGGTTTCCAGGGCTTCGGGGAGAGGCACATCGAGCCGGCTTACCCGGAAGGAGTCACCGAGAGCGGCCAGCGCCTCGGCGACCGGCAGCCGGTGCAGCAGGCGGTGGATGGCCCGGACGCGCAGCGGATAGCGCGCGGTGTCCACCAGGAGGACCAGACCGTAGTCCCAGGGGCTCGGCGAGGGATGCTCCGCGCGTAGACGCAGATATGTCGCCCAGCGGTGATGACCGTCGGCGATCAGGGCCTGGTGCCGGCCGAGATCTGTCCGGATCTCCGAGAGTCCGGCCGGATCCGTGACCGCCCACAGGCGGTGGCTGATGCCGTCCTCCGTAGTGGTGGACAGCAGCGGCGGTCGGGCGGTGGTGCGTTCGATGACGGCGGCCGTGCCGTACCCGGAACCGTTGCCGCGATAGGTCAGCAGCAGGGGTTCGAGGTTGGCGGACGTGGCGCGCATCAGGGCCGCGCGGTCCGCGATGATGTGCGGCATCACGTCCTCGTGCGGGAGGACGACGCCGTCGGCCGGCTCGGACAGGCGCAGATTGCCGATCACGCCCCGTTGCAGCAGGTCGCCGTCGCGCTGCTCGTACACGTAGAGGCCCGGCTCGGGATCGGCTGCCAGAACGCCCTCCGACAGCCAGTCGCGCAGCGTGTCGCCGGCCTGCCTGTTGCGGGCGGCCGGGGTGCCGTCCTGCGGGAGGATCAGCCGGACGATGTTGTACGGGTCGGCCGATTCGAGTTCGAGCAGTCCGTCGGGCCGGACGATCACGTCGTACGGCGGGGATGTCACGGCGGCCAGGCTGCCGACCCGGTCGGGGTCGTAGCGCAGGCCTCGGAACGGGGTGAGTTCGAGGCCGCTCCCTGCCGGTGTTTCCTCCTCGGGACCTGCATAGTTCATTGGGGCATCGTAAGTGTGTCAGTGGCATGCGCGATGATCGGGGCAACGGGATCTAACGAGGAGCGATGCTCAATGAGCCAGACCGTCAGGACGCGGCCCGGAGGCAGTGGCCAGGCACTGAGCGAGGCGTATGACACGGCGCTGCTGGATCTGGACGGCGTCGTCTACGCGGGTGGCAGCGCCATCGCGTACGCCGTCGAGTCCCTCGGGACGGCGCGCACGGGCGGAATGCACCTCGCGTACGTCACCAACAACGCGCTGCGCACTCCGGAGGCGGTCGCCGAGCACCTCACGGAGCTGGGCATACCGACGGTGGCCTCGGACGTCATCACCTCGGCGCAGGCTGTGGCCAGGCTCATCAGCGAGCAGGTGCCCGCGGGAGCGCGCGTGCTGGTCATCGGCGGTGAGGGGCTGCGGGTCGCCCTCCGTGAGCGTGGGCTGGAGCCGGTCGACTCGGCGGAGGACGAGCCCGTCGCGGTCGTACAGGGGTACGGCGGTCCCGATCTGACCTGGTCGCGCTTCGCGGAGGCGTGTTACGCCATCGCGCGCGGGGTGCCCTGGTTCGCCTCCAACACGGATCTGACGATTCCGGGCGCGCGCGGGATCGCGCCGGGGAACGGCGCGGCGGTGGAGGTCGTCCGCATCGCCACGGGCGGCGAGCCGCAGGTGGCGGGCAAGCCGTTGCCCCCGATGCACCGCGAGACGATTCTGCGGACCGGGGCCGAGCGGCCGCTGGTGGTCGGTGACCGGCTGGACACGGACATCGAGGGCGCGTTCAACGGAGAGGTGGACTCACTGCTCGTCCTCACCGGCGTGACGGACGGCGCGCAGCTCCTCGCCGCGCCGCCGCAGCACCGGCCGACGTACGTCGACGCCGATCTGCGCGGAATGCTCACCGGGCAGCCCGAGGTCGTCGAAGCGGGCGCGGGGTTCCGCTGCGGTGGCTGGACGGCGACGGCGGGCGGCGAGGAGTTCGAGCTGACGGGCGAGGGCGAGGCCCTCGACGGTCTGCGGGCCCTGTGCGCCGCGGCGTGGACGGCCGCGGGAGAGGGCGGTTGCGAGCTGGACGGGGGGAAGGCGCTGGCGCGACTGGGTCTCTAGGAGCCCGGGGGCGGGGCGCGGGCGGACCGACGATCGATGCGAGGGTAGGCTAACCTAACCTCGTGTTGGTCGACAGTCCTCCTGAACAGTGCGCGGATACCGCCCCCGCGCCCCCAACCCGCCGGGCGATACGGATCGTTGGACTCCTCGTCTCCGTGGGCGTCCTGCTGCTGGTCGCGCTGGCGAGCGTCGCGATCGGCGCGAAAGCGCTGCCGTTGGACCAGGTGTGGCACGGCCTGTTCCACGACTCGGGGACCTACTCCGACGTCGTGGTCGGTGACCGCGTCTCACGTACCGTGCTCGGATTGCTGGTCGGAGCCGCGCTCGGGCTGTCCGGTGCCGTCCTCCAGGCGCTCACCCGCAACCCGCTGGCCGACCCCGGTCTGCTCGGCATCAACGCGGGCGCGTCCGCAGCGGTCGTCACCGCGATCACCTATTTCGGTGTCACATCGCTGAGCGGCTATGTCTGGTTCGCCTTCGGCGGGGCGGCCGCGGTCGGGGCGCTGGTCTGGTTCCTGGGCGGCAGCCGGGGCGCGACGCCGGTGCGGCTCGCGCTGGCCGGAACCGCCATCAGCGCCGCGCTGTACGGCTATCTGCAGGCCGTGATGATCATGGATGACGCCGCGCTCGGCAAGATGCGCTTCTGGACGGTCGGCTCACTCGCCTCGGCGACGGACTCGACGATCGAGCAGGTACTGCCGTTCCTGGCCGTGGGCACGCTTCTCGCGCTGGCCCTCGCCCGGCCGCTGAACGCGGTGGCCATGGGTGACGACACCGCCCGAGCACTCGGGGCCGACCTGAACCGCACCCGCGCGCTCTCCATGGCCGCCGCGACCGTGCTGTGCGGCGCCGCGACCGCCGCCTGCGGGCCGATCGTGTTCGTCGGGCTGATGGTTCCGCACGTCGTCCGCTCCTTCACCGGGCCCGACCTGCGCTGGATCCTGCCGTACGCCACCGTTCTGTCGCCCGTGCTGCTGCTCGGCGCCGATGTCCTGGGCCGGATGGTCGCCCGGCCGGCTGAGCTTCAGGTCGGCATCGTCACCGCCGTCCTGGGCGGTCCGGTCTTCATCTTTCTCGTACGGCGACGGAGGACGGCGCAGCTGTGACGACCCCACGTATCCGAAAGGCCGACCCCGACCCCGACCCCGACCCCGACCGCGTCCCGGCATCTCCGGTGCGTCGGCTCCGTCGGCTCCGGGCCGTACGTACGGGCGGCGGGCTGTCCGTCCGCCTCGACATCCGGACGTTCGCCGTCGTCTTGCTGCTGCTCGTGGCCGCGGCCGCGGCGAGCGTGGTGCTCATCGGCACCGGCGACTTCCCGATCCCGGCCGGTGATGTGCTCAAGACCCTGGCCGGCGACGGCAGCGCGAGCCAGGAGTTCATCGTCCACGACCTGCGACTGCCGCGCGTTCTCGTCGGGCTGCTGGTGGGGGCCTCGCTCGGGCTGGGCGGAGCGCTCTTCCAGTCCATCTCCCGCAATCCACTGGGCAGCCCGGACGTGCTCGGCCTCGGGCAGGGTTCCACGGCCGGCGCGCTCATCATGATCGTGCTGTACTCGGGCAGCGCGACCGAGGTCGCCCTCGGGGCGCTCGTCGGCGGACTCGTGACCGGGCTCGCCATCTATCTGCTCGCGTGGAAGCGGGGAGTGCACGGTTATCGGCTGGTCCTGGTCGGTATCGGTGTCTCCGCGATCGTCACGGCGGTCAACGGCTATCTCCTCACCAAGGCCGACATCGTCGACGCGGCCCGCGCCGTCGTCTGGATGACCGGCTCCCTCAACGGCCGTGACTGGGCGCAGGTCCGGCCGCTGCTCATCATGTGCGTCGTCCTCGTCCCCCTCGTCCTCGGCAACGCGCGTGGGCTGCGGATGATGGAGATGGGCGACGACGTGTCGTACGCCCTCGGAGTGAGCGTCGAGCGGACGCGGCTGCTGCTGATGCTGGCCGCCGTACTGCTCACCGCGGGCGCCACTGCCGCCGCGGGGCCGGTCGGGTTCGTGGCGCTGACCGCGCCGCAGCTGGCCCGGCGGCTCACCCGGTCGCCGGGACCGAACCTGGTGCCGTCGATGTGCATGGGCGCGACCCTGCTCATCGTCGCGGACTGGGCCTCGCAGCGGGCCTTCGGCGCCGACCAGTTGCCCGTCGGCGTCGTGACCGGCGTCCTCGGAGGCGTCTACCTGCTGTGGCTGCTCGTCACCGAACGCAAGGCGGGCCGGATATGAGCGGCCCGGCCCACCCGACGACGAGCCGCCCGGCCCACCCGACGAGAAGGGGTCCGGTGAACCCGATCGCGGCCGGGCAGGCGAACCCGGTTGCGGGCGGGCAGGCGAACCCGGTTGCGGGCGACCCGGTGAACCCGATCGTGGGCCGCTCGGTGAACCCGGTTGCCGGCGGACCGAAGAACGCGGCGCGTGTGAACGACCAGGCGCACGAGAACACTCAGAGGAGCACTGTGAACCGCCTGTCCGCCGACAACGTCACCCTCGGCTACGACCAGCGCGTCATCGCGGAGAAGCTGTCCGTGGAGATCCCCGACCACTCCTTCACGGTGATCGTCGGCCCGAACGCCTGCGGGAAGTCCACGCTGCTGCGCGCCCTTTCGCGCATGCTGAAGCCCTCGGCGGGGCGGGTGCTGCTCGACGGACAGGTCATCCAGTCGATGCCCGCGAAGAAGGTGGCCCGGACCCTCGGGCTGCTGCCGCAGTCGTCGATCGCGCCGGACGGGATCACCGTCGGCGACCTGGTAGGCCGGGGCCGTTACCCGCACCAGGGCCTGCTGCGCCAGTGGTCGGCCGAGGACGAACGAGTGGTCCAGGAGTCGATGGCCTCGACCGGCGTCGCCGAGCTGGCCGATCGCTATGTCGACGAATTGTCCGGTGGTCAGCGCCAGCGCGTGTGGATCGCGATGGCGCTCGCGCAGCAGACCCCGCTGCTCCTTCTGGACGAGCCGACGACCTATCTCGACATCCAGCACCAGATCGACGTCCTCGACCTGTGCGCCGAGCTCCACGAGGCACGGGGACGCACGCTGGTCGCCGTACTGCACGACCTCAATCACGCGGCCCGGTACGCCACCCACCTGATCGCCCTGCGCGGCGGCGAGGTCATCGCCGAGGGCGCGCCGAACGACATCGTCACGGCCGACCTGGTCGAGGAGGTCTTCGGGCTGCGCTGCCAGGTCATCGACGACCCGGAGACCGGAACACCGCTCGTGGTGCCCGCGGCACGCCGGGCGAGGCTCCGCGCCGCCGCGGCGGCTACAGAAGCGTCCTGAGCCGGAACAGGTCGCGCAGGCCCGCCTCCAGTTTCACCCGGCCCGAGCCCCAGGCCTTCGCGAAGTTCAGCTCGCCGTTCACCATCGACACCAGGTCGTCGCCGTTCATGGTCAGACGGATCTGGGCCCGCTCGGGGGGTGGCCCCTGGAGTGTGTCGAGCACCTCGATCCGGCCGCCCTTGAGGCGGCCGACGAAGGTGATGTCCAGGTCGGTGATACGGCAGCTCAGCGAGCGGTCCAGGGCCGCAGCGGTGCGTACGTCCCCTTCGGCGCTCGCCATGTTGTCCGAAAGCCTGTCGAGTGCGGTGCGGCACTCCTCAATCGTCGCCATCGTGATCGACGGTACCGCAGCGCTTCGCGGTAGCGTCGGGGCATGAACGACTCAGTTCCCGGGGCCGAGCTCCCCGAGGCCGTGACCGCGGGGGAGCCCGGCCCGCCCGCCGAGGCGGAGCCGGAGCCCGCGTACGACCCCGCCGCACCGGCCCCGCTGAACGTCCCGCGCGTCCCCTCGGGCAACGCCGACGTCGACGCACAGCTCGACCGGCTGGCCGACGCCGACCACCTCGCCACGGACGGACACGTCGAGGTGTACGAGGATGTGCACCGGGGGCTGCGCGACGCGCTCACCGCGCTCGACGTCCGCCCGGGAGCTCCGGCTCCCTCCGGTCACCCGACCGCCGGCCCTCGATGAGACCCTTCAGGGGACACCCGTCCAAGCCGTACGACCGCAGGAGCTGAACCGAACGTGGCAGGAGTGGCACGCCGCCGCCTCGACGCCGAGCTGGTCCGCAGGAAGCTCGCCCGCTCGCGCGAGCACGCCGGACAGCTGATCGCCGCGGGCCGGGTCAGCGTGGGCAAGACCCTCGCGACCAAGTCCGCCACGCAGGTCGAGACGGCCGCGGCGATCGTGGTCAGCACGGACGAGAACGACCCCGACTACGTCTCGCGCGGCGGACACAAGCTCGCCGGAGCGCTCGCCGTCTTCGTGCCCGAGGGCCTGAAGGTGGAGGGACGACGGGCGCTGGACGCGGGCGCCTCCACCGGAGGCTTCACCGACGTCCTGCTGCGCGCGGGCGCCGCCCATGTCGTCGCCGTGGACGTCGGTTACGGACAACTCGCCTGGTCTCTCCAAAGCGATGAACGCGTCACCGTCAAGGACCGTACGAACGTACGCGAGTTGACGTTGGAGGCGATCGATGGGGAGCCCGTGGACCTTGTTGTCGGGGATCTGTCCTTCATCCCGCTCGGACTGGTGCTGCCCGCCCTCGCGCGGTGCACGGCGCCGGATGCCGACCTGGTGATGATGGTCAAGCCACAGTTCGAGGTGGGGAAGGACCGGCTGGGCAGCGGCGGTGTCGTGCGCAGCCCGGAGCTGCGCGCCGAGACCGTGCGCGGCGTGGCGGGGCGAGCCCACGAGCTGGGGCTCGGAGTCAAAGGTGTGACCGCAAGCCCGTTGCCCGGACCGTCGGGCAACGTCGAGTACTTTCTTTGGCTGCGTGCCGGGGCACCCGAACTCGACCCGGCCGACGTTGACCGTGCAGTGGCGGAGGGGCCGCGTTGACCCAGACCCGAGCTCGTACTGTTTTCCTGCTGGCCCACACCGGGCGGCCGGCAGCCATCCGCAGCGCCGAGCTGGTGGTCCAGGGGCTGCTGCGCTCCGGGATCGGCGTACGCGTGCTGGCGGCCGAGGCGGCCGACCTGCCGCTGCCGGACGAGGTGGAGCTGGTCCAGGAGGCGACCCCGCAGTGTCTCGACGGCTGCGAGCTGCTCATCGTCCTCGGCGGTGACGGAACGCTGCTGCGCGGCGCCGAGTTCGCCCGTGCCTCCGGGGTGCCGATGCTCGGCGTCAACCTCGGACGGGTCGGCTTCCTCGCGGAGGCCGAGCGCGACGACCTGGACAAGGTCGTCGACCGGGTCGTCACCAAGGCGTACGAGGTCGAGGAACGCATGACCGTCGATGTGGTCGTGCACCGCAACGGCGACATCGTGCACACCGACTGGGCGCTGAACGAGGCGGCCGTGCAGAAGGTGTCCGCCGAGAAGCTCCTCGAAGTGGTGCTGGAGATCGACGGCCGGCCCGTCACCGGGTTCGGCTGCGACGGGATCGTCTGCGCGACCCCGACCGGGTCGACGGCGTACGCCTTCTCCGCGGGCGGGCCCGTGGTGTGGCCCGAGGTCGAGGCGCTGCTGATGGTGCCGATCAGCGCGCACGCCCTGTTCGCCAAACCGCTGGTCACCTCACCGGACTCGGTACTCGCCGTGGAGGTGCTGCCGCACGTTCCGCCCGGCGTGCTGTGGTGCGACGGGCGGCGGACGGTGGAACTGCCGCCCGGCGCGCGGGTCGAGGTGCGCCGCGGGGCCGTGCCCGTGCGGCTGGCCCGGCTGCACCACGCGTCCTTCACCGACCGGCTCGTCGCCAAGTTCGCGCTGCCGGTCTCCGGATGGCGCGGGGCGCCGCACTAGGAACACGGTCCCGGCACCCGGATCCCGTCCGGGTGCCGGGCCCCTTCGCGCGGTCCGCCGCCGAACGAGACGACCCCCCGAAGGTAACGCTCGGTTCTCTTTGCGGGGGGCGGCGTCGCACGGTGGCGGGAAAACCTCGTATGGTCGGGGACGTGTTGGAGGAGATGCGGATACGGTCGCTCGGAGTCATCGACGACGCGGTCGTCGAGCTGTCACCAGGCTTCACCGCCGTGACCGGTGAGACCGGCGCGGGCAAGACGATGGTGGTCACCAGCCTCGGGCTGCTGCTGGGCGGGCGCGCGGACCCGGCCCTCGTGAGGATCGGCGCCAAGAGCGCCGTCGTGGAGGGGCGGATCAGCGTACCCGCGGGCGGGACGGCCGTCGTACGGGCCGAGGAAGCGGGCGCCGAGCTCGAAGACGGTGTTCTGCTCATCAGCCGTACCGTTTCCGCCGAGGGGCGCTCACGCGCGCACCTGGGCGGGCGCTCGGTGCCGGTGGGAGTGCTCGCCGAACTCGCCGACGAACTCGTCGCGGTGCACGGCCAGACCGACCAGCAGGGGCTGCTCAAGCTGTCCCGGCAGCGGCAGGCCCTCGACCGGTACGCCGGGGACGCGGTCGCCGTGCCGCTCGCCAAGTACGCGGGCGCCTACCGCCGGCTGCGCGCCATCTCGGCGGAGCTGGACGAGATCACGACGCGCGCGCGGGAACGGGCCCAGGAAGCCGACATGCTGCGCTTCGGGCTCGAGGAGATCGCGGCCGTCGAGCCGCGCGCCGGCGAGGACGTCGAGCTGGCGGCGGAAGCCGAGCGGCTCGGTCACGCGGAGGCGCTGGCATCGGCCGCCACGGCCGCCCACGCGGCGCTGGCCGGCAACCCCGAGGACCCGGAGGGCATCGACGCGGCCACGCTCGTCGCGGGCGCACACCGGACCCTGGAGGCCGTACGGTCGCACGACTCGGCCCTTGCCACGCTCTCGGGGCGGATCGGCGAGATCGCCATCCTCCTCGGCGACGTGGCGGGCGAACTCGCGGGCTACGCCGACGACCTCGACGCCGACCCGCTGCGGCTGTCCGCGGTCGAGGAGCGCCGGGCCGCCCTCACCCAGCTGACCCGGAAGTACGGCGAGGACATCGACGCCGTGCTCGCCTGGGCCGAGCGGAGCGCCGAGCGGCTCACCGAACTCGACGGTGACGACGACCGGCTCGACGAACTGACCGCCGAGCGGGACGCGCTGCGCGGCGAACTGGGCGGACTCGCCCAGGCACTGACGGACGCCCGTACGGAGGCCGCCGAGCGGTTCGCCGCCGCCGTCACGGCCGAACTGGCCTCGCTCGCCATGCCGCACGCGCGCGTGTCCTTCGAACTCCGGCAGACCGACGACCCGGAGGGGGTGGAGGTCGGCGGACGCCCGGTGGCCTACGGCCCGGCCGGTGTCGACGAGGTGGAACTGCTGCTCGCCCCGCACCCCGGGGCGCCGCCGCGGCCGATCGCCAAGGGGGCGTCCGGCGGTGAGCTCTCGCGCGTGATGCTCGCGGTGGAGGTCGTGTTCGCGGGGACGGACCCGGTGCCGACGTATCTCTTCGACGAGGTCGACGCGGGGGTCGGCGGCAAGGCCGCGGTCGAGATCGGGCGACGGCTGGCGCGGCTCGCCCGGACCGCGCAGGTCGTCGTCGTGACGCATCTGCCGCAGGTGGCCGCCTTCGCCGACCGGCAGCTGCTGGTCGAGAAGACGAACGACGGATCGGTCACCCGGTCCGGCGTGAAGGTGCTGGAGGGCGAGGAGCGGATTCGCGAGCTGTCCCGGATGCTCGCCGGTCAGGAGGACTCCGAGACGGCCAGGGCCCACGCGGAGGAACTGCTGGCAACGGCGCGCTCCGACGGCTAGCGGGGCGGCCCGCCCGTGCGTCCGGACCGCCCGCCGAGCGGGTTTCCGCCCCGCCGCCTGGCCGCGCGGCGGGGCGCTCCGTGGTCCCTGCGTCCGGACCGCTGCGCGCGCCCCTCCAGGGTGATCGCATGATCATGCGCATGGGGCGGACTGTCGGATTCGGTACCGCGGCCGCGGTCACGCGAGCCTGCGTCGTCGCCCTGCGTTCCAACCCGCCCGGCGGCTCCGCCCGTTGGACCCGGGACAACTACGCCGGGCGGGCCGTCGAGCTCTACGCGGGCCCCGCGACCGCCGTGGGCGCGCGTGCGGAAGCTGACGTGGTCGCGGACGAGAGGGACCGGGCCAAGCTGCAGGAACTGAAGGAGTTGTGGCTCAACGACGACGACTTCACCACCGCCGACTTCCAGGCCGTGCGAGCGCCGATTATCAAGCGCATAAAGGAGCGGCAACGGAGGACCGTCAAGCGGCCGATCACTGTCCTGGAGGGAATCGCCGGACCAGAGGCCGAAGCCAACTGGACGAGGCTGGAGGAAGACGAGGAACACGCGCGCATGAACGCGATCTATCGGTTCCTGTTCGCTGCCGTGATCGTCCGCCCGCCGACCTTGAAGGGCAGGGTGTTCGACACCGACCGAGTGGACATCGAGCCGAACCCGCTCGACTAGGAAGCGCATCGTAGGTAGATCGGCGTGGTCGAAGAATCTTGCTTCGAGTGTGACTGCGGCCAGTGTCTGAGGTCAGCCGTGCCCTGGTGCCGGATCCGTCTGCGACACCGCGTAGCCGGGCACGGACGGCCACCGAACGGTCAGCACGACTGATTCTTCCTCGGCGAACCAGGAGTGATCGATTCCGTGCCCCCACACGACGTAGTCACCCTGCTGTTCCAAGAGGACACTGCGGCCGGGGAATTCAACGCGGAAGCGCCCGCTGATGAGGACCAGGAGAGCGGTCCGTTCCTCGCCCCTCACCCACTCCGCTCGCTCATCACCGCACGGGTGAACGCCCCATTTGATCTCCACGGCCGAACTGTGCCGGGGGTCGTCAGCACCTTTGAAGTGCCCCAGGAGCCAACCGCGGTCGAGCGCTGCGTCCTTGCCGGCGTTCCCCACGTACACATTGCCGTTCACGCCCCCGGACACTAGCAGCGGGCCGCGTGAGCGTGATCAACCCGTCTGCGACGGACCCTGGGAATCCTTCTGAGCAGGCCCGAGGAGCCGCGCGAGTCGCTCAGCGCTCTTCGGCCCCATCCGCCTTGGGAACTTGGCTGCCTGGCGTGCGACCGCCCGAGCCCACCTCTCGTCGTTGCGTCTCGTCACCGGGGCACCTCACGGGCTTCCCGAATGATCTCGCGGTCCGTGGCGATGTCTTCGGCGACGCCAGCGGCCATGAGCGCGGCGCCTGGGGTGTGACCGGAGCCGACGTAACGCCAGTGCCGTTCGGTGACTGCGTCGGGAATGTCGTCGTGACCCACATGACGAGCGCGTTCGCCGCGCAGCGCCGCGTACGTCGTCGAGTAGGCACGGGACTTGGTGAGGATGTGGCCGCGGTAGCCGAGGGTGTGGGCCCAGGCCCGGAGGTGGAGGGTCTCGTACTCGGGGAGGCCGCCGAGGCGCCAGCAGGTGCGCATGAGCCCCGGCCGCGAGTGACGTGATCAGGCCGCACGATCGGGCCGGCGGCGCGGTTCGTGAGGTTCGAGGGGCGCTGTCGTGGCAGGAGGGCTTCCTTGAGGCGGGGGCGGTGTGAGCCTGGCGGAGGCCACATATGCCACGACGACTGCCACGATCACCAGCGGCATCACCGTCAGGCCGTCCGATGCCAGCAGGAGGGTGGCCAGTAGGACGGACGTCAGCGGGAGCCTGAGCATCACGACGGACATCGCGCCGATGCCCAGGGCGACGCCGTCGACGAGCGGCAGTCCTGGCAGATGCGACAGTGCCACGCCTCCAGCCGCCCCGATGAACAGGGCTGGGAACGTCGGACCACCGCGGAAACAGCTCAGCGACACTCCGTAGGCGAGCCCTTTGCAGACGATGAGCAGCAGCAGCGCTCCGACGCTATAGCCGGCGCTGTCGGCGATGAGCGGGCCGAGTGCGGACTGTCCGGAGAACAGCACCTCGGAGGAGCCCTTGCCGGTGGCTGCGTCGAACGCGATCGCCAGGCCCGCGACCGCCAGACCGGCCGCCGCGGTGACCGGCAGGATCCACCGCTCGGAATAGGGCCGTAGGAACAGGGCGAGCCATCGGATTCCGGAGCCGACCGGAACGACCATGATTCCGATCGCCACAGCCCACAGGAATTCGCCACCAGTGGGCGCACCGACATGCGGCAGACCGGGAATCGCCAGTGAGAACGTGCCCAGGCCGGTCCACGCGTCCAGGCCGACGAACATGAGGGATCCGACGCCTGCGGCCAGCAGACCGGGCACCAGCACGAGTTGCATCATGGCGCCGCCCAGGCCGGAGGCTTCCATCAGCAGGAAGGCACCGGTCAGGGGCGAGCCGAGGAGGGTGCTGATCGCCGCGAAGCTGCCGGCGGCGGCCAGCACGGACTGGACTCTGGGCGGCGCGTCCCGCTTGACGAGGCGGACCGCGAGGGCGCCGAGCCCGGAGCCGAGGGCGACCAGAGGCCCTTCCGGCCCGAGCACCACGCCCAGGCTCAAGGTGGTGAAGGCCGCGAGCACGATGCCAGGAAGATCGATGGCGGGTGGCGGGCCCTCGCCCGCCTTGAACCCGTCAGCCGGTGAACGCCCGCCCGTGCCGGGCAGGTACCGGATGGTTGACGCGACCAGCACGCCGGCCAGCAGAAGCGGCGGAATGGGCCACCACATGGGTTCGCCGTGGAAGCCCAGGGCCTTCGGCAGGCTGGTGAAGACCCATCCCTGCAGTTTGCTGACCAAGGCGAGAAAGAAGTAGGCCGCCGCCGAGACGGGGACGCCGATAGTCGCGGCAAGCACTAGCAGCGCCAAGTAGCTCTTGGACCGCAGCAGCGCAAGAGGATCGGACGGTGTCGTCACCAACGCCCTCCTAGCTTGAGACCTCACGGTCCGATGCGCGAAGCAGACGGGATGCACTTGCCGCCTGCACCACCAGGCCTTCCCGAACCGGGCGGTTTCTCCTCCCGTCTGAGGTACCCGATCAAACGCTAGCCGCGTGTCGGCGAGCCGACCACTTCACGGTCTTCACCGCGATCCTGTCCGCTCTGCTCATCGATTGGACGGTCGTGCCGGCCTCGCCGTCCACGCGGCGGCGCTGGTGGCCGCGACGGTCTTCGGGGAGAAGGCGGGCGAGGCGGCGAGGACGTCGGGGCGCACCGGGAGTGAGGACCCCGGGAGGCGCCGTGCGACGCGGTGACGCGCCTCGCGACGTGCGGGTGCACCCTTCGACGCCGGAGAGACTCGCGATGCGAGGAGTGCTCCTTGGTGTCGAGGTGGTCTGCGAGACGTGGGTGGTCGGGGTGCCGGATGGGGTCCCTTGGGGCCCGCCCTCCCCGGAATGGGCTATTCATCACTCGTGCGGGTGATCGTCGTCGTCGGGTTGCCCCGTCTGACGTGCCCTCGTCGTGATGGCGGTGCCGGAACGCCCGGGCGGCCTGGCATCCTTGGCGTAGTACGCGGTGCACGACGTGCGGTGAACCCCCCTCTGCGCGACCCTTCTGTACGTTTCCTCGTGACCGTCCGACGCCGAACCAGGAGCCCCGGCCACGTGAGCCACGTGAGCAGCCACTCACCGCACGGCCAGTCGCCGCTGCGCACCGTGCAGGTGCTCGGTGGCGGCAGCGCGGGCAGCAGCGCGCATGTGCGGTCGCTGGCCGCGGGCCTGGTCGCCCGGGGGGTACGGGTCACCGTGTGCGCTCCTGCCGAGGCGGACCGCGTGTACGGCTTCAGCGGGGTCGGCGCGCACCACGTTCCCGTGCCCCGCAGCAGCGACCCGGCCTCCGTGTCCGCGCTGCGGGCCGCCTGCGCGGACGCCGATCTCGTGCACGCGCACGGGCTGCACGCGGCGCTGCGGGCGGCGCTGGCCCTGAGCGGGCGGCGCGTTCCCCTCGTCGTCACCTGGCACACCCGCTCGGAGGCCGACGGTGCTCGGGCCCACGTCCTGCGGCTGCTCGAGCGGCGGGTAGCCAGAGCCGCCGCCGTGGTGCTCGGGACCTCGTCCGACCTGGTGGACAGGGCGCGCAGCAGGGGAGCGCGGGACGCTCGGCTCGCCGCCGTCGCCCTGCCGGCTCCGCGCCCGCCCGTGGAGCCCGCCGAACCCGACCGGTTCCGGCACAAGGCGCGGGCCGAACTCGGCTCGACCGGCCGTCCGTTGCTCATGGCCGTCGGCTCGCTCGACCGGCACCGCGGTTATCACACTCTGCTGGACGCGGCGCGCGCGTGGTGCCGCCTCGATCCCGTGCCGCTGCTGGTGATCGCGGGGGAGGGGCCGCTGCGGGCCGTCCTCCAGCGACGCATCGAGGACGAGGAATTGCCGGTCCGGCTCATCGGCCGGCGCGACGACATCACGGAACTGCTCGCCGCCGCCGACCTCGCGGTGCTGCCGAGCAGATGGGAGTCGCGCTCGGTGCTGGCGCAGGAGGCCCTGCACGCGCGCGTGCCGCTCGTCGCCACAGCGGTCGGGGGCATCCCCGAGATGGTCGGCGACGCGGCCGAACTCGTCCCGTACGGAAACGCGAAGGCGATCGGCGACGCCGTCGTACGGCTGCTCGCCGATCCCGCGCGCCAGGAGGTCCTGCGGGAGAAGGGCGCCCGGCAGGCGGCGACTTGGCCGACCGAGGACGAGACGGTCGCCCAAGTGCTCAGCGTCTACGACGAGTTCACGCAGCCCCGGCCCTTCGGCTGACCCGGCTCCTGCTAGGGCACATGTCTGCGTGCCCGCAGGGCCAGGCTCAACGCCAGTACCGTCTGCGGGTCGTCCAGGTCCGTGCCCAGCAACTCGCCGATCCTGGCGAGGCGGTTGTAGAGGGTCTGCCGGTTGAGATGCAGCTCGCGGGCGGTCTCCGCCTTGCGGCCCGCGTGTGCCAAGTAGGTCTGCAGGGTGGGGAGCAGGGGCGGCTTGGAGCGGACGTCGTGGTCGCGGAGCGGACCGATCGCGCGCTCCACGAAGGCGGCCAGGTCGGGGTGTTCGCGCAGCCGCCACAGCAGCAGGTCGATGTCCAGGCGGCGGGCGTCGTACCAGGGACGGTCGGACAGACCCTGCGCGGCCGTCGCCGTCTCCGCCGCGTGCCGCAGGCCCGCAGACGCGGCCGCCCAGCCGCCCGCGACCCCGACCACCACCACCGGCGGCTGCGCCCCGGGCCGCTGCATGCCCGCCCGCTCAACCCCGGCGCGCAGGGCCGCCGCGACGCGGTCCGCTACGGCCGCCCGTTCCGACTCCGAGCGCAGGCCGAGGAGCAGTGGGACACGGCCTTCGACGGGACGTACGCCCAGCAGGACCGGGACACCCACCGAGGCCAGCTCCTCGGCGACCGCGCGCGCCAGGACCGCCCAGCCGCCGCCGGGGGCGAGGCCGTCGGCCAGTCGCATCACGACCGGCAGGAGCGGCCCGGCGCCGGGCTTGAAGCCGAGCACCCGGGCCTGCGCGGGCGCGTCCTCGGCCTCGATACGGCCCTCGGCGAGGTCGGTCAGGAAGTCGCCGCGCCCCCGCGCGGCCAGTTCCTCCTCCTGGCGGGCCTGCATCAGCACGACCGCCAGGATGCCCGCGGCCCGTTCGGCGGCGATCCGGTGCACCGGGGCGACCGGCGCGCCGACCGGCAGCAGAACCAGGCGGGCCCGTACGGAACCGGTGCCGGGGCCGCCGCCGGGCACGTCCACCAGGGTGGTCCCAGCGGACGGCTCCTCCTTGTGCTGGCCGCGCAGTCCCTCCCAGACCTGCAGCGGGTCGGCGCCCGTGGAGCCGGCCCCGGCGGCGTACAGGAGCTGTCCGTCGGCCGTCTCCAGGAAGACCGGGTTGCCGCTGAAGTCGGCCAGAATGCGCAGGACTTGAGGCACTCCGCCGCCGCCGAGCAGGGCCTCGGTACAGCGCCGGTGCACTTCCTCGGCCTGCTGGAGCAGTGCGTAGTGGCCGTTGACGATCTCGGTGTGGATCTCCTCCGTGACGGTCACGAAGGGCACCTCGCGGTGCAGCTGGACCAGTGGCAGACCGGTGGACCGCGCCGTCTCCACGAGCGCGGCGGGGAGCCGGGTGAAGCGCGGGCCGAGCTCCACGACGAGCGCCGCGATCCCGCGCTCGGCGAGGGTGCGGACGAACGCGCGCTGGTCGGCCGGGCGGGTGCCGAGGCCGTATCCCGTGGTCAGCAGCAGCTCGCCGCCCTTGAGCAGCGAGGCGATGTTCGGGACCTCGCCCGCGTGGACCCAGCGCACGGTCCGTTGCAGCCGGTCGGCCCCCGCGATGATCTCCGGCAGTCCGCTGCGCAGTCCGGGCAGCTCGAGCGCCCGCTGCACGGTGATCCCGGCGCCCTGGGTGTCGTAACGGCTGTCCATGCAGCGGACGCTACCCGCGGACGGGTTCCCGGGGCATCTCCGGCCCCTGACGAGCGACGACGCCGGAGCGCCGGGGAGCGGCGCGGTCAGGCGGCCGCCGGTACCGGGGTGATGTTGTGGTTGAAGCGGAAGACGTTGTCCGGGTCGTACTCGGCCTTCACCGCGGCCAGCCGCCGGAGGTTCTCGGCGCCGAGGCCGGCCGTCACACGGTCCGTGCCCTCGTCCCCGATGAAGTTCAGATAGACCGCGCCGGTGCTCCACGGCCGGACGTCTTCGCGGACCTTCCTGACCCACGCGACGCACCGTTCGTCGTCGGCGGGGCTCTCCCAGATCCCGAAGGGGTGCACGGCCCAGGGCGCGTCCCGGTAGGGGACCGGGAACCGGGACGGGCCGGCGGCGATGGCGCCGCCCTGCGGGAACAGCGCGTGCTGGTTGCCGGTGGGGACGGGCATGGCGTCGCCGAGGGCGCAGTAGACGTCCACGAAGTCGTCGGGCGCGCCGGTCAGGTACTCCGCCGACCAGTAGTTCCGCATCCCGGGCGGGTCGTCGAGCATGCACTGGAAGTCGGGGTAGGGCAGCGCGGTGACGATCTCGACCTCGTGCGGCAGCGCCAGCAGGGGCTGGGCGACCTTGCGCATGTCCTCCTCACCGCCCGCGTACGCGACCAGCGCGCCGCACAGCCGCTTGCCGACCAGGTGCTCGGGCATGAACTCCTCGGGCGGGCCGGTCAGATAGATGACGCCGCCGCTCGCCTCCGGGGGACCGTTCTCGATGATCTCGCGGTAGATGCGGACCACGTCGGGGCCGGCGTCCGGCCGGAACATCACCATGGCGATCGAGAACTCGGGCAGCGGGTGCAGCTTGAGGGTCAGCGCGGTGGCGACGCCGAAGTTCCCGCCGCCGCCGTGCAGGGCCCAGAAGAGCTCCGGGTTCTCCTGGTCGGTGGCGCGCACCGCCGAACCGTCGGCGGTCACCAGCTCGACCCCGAGCAGATTGTCGACGGCGAGGCCGAGCGACCGGTCCAGCCAGCCGCTGCCGCCGCCGAGAACGAAGCCTCCGACGCCGGTCGTCGAGACACGGCCGCCGGTGGTCGCGAGGCCGTAGGGCTGGGCGGCCCGGTCGAGATGGCTCATGACGGCCCCGCCCTCGACCCGTACCGTCTCGGATCCGGGGTGGACCGTGACGGCATGCATCCGGCTGAGGTCGATGACCAGACCGCCGTCGTTGAGCGACATGCCGGAGACGCTGTGGCCGCCGCCCCGCACCGCGATCGGCAGATCCAGCTCCCGCGCGAAGCGCACCGCGCGCGACACGTCGCTCTCGCCCTCGCACAGCGCGATCACGGCGGGCCGCCGGTCGATCATCGCGTTGAAGATCGTCCGGGCCTCGTCGTACCCCGGATCGTCCGGGGTGACCACGTCACCGGAGAGATCGGCGCGGAGCGCGGCCAGTGCCGCGCCCGCCTTCGAAAGGGGAGCCATGGGGGGCCGCCCCCTTCCATCAGGGGACAGGACTGGTTCCAGGCTAGGCGGGTACGGCGGATCGGGCGCGCCGGAGAGGCCGTACCCCGGGCGCCCGATCCGGGGCGGGCTCAGCCGCCGTACGCGCCGCTCGCGGTCAGCCGCAGGGCCGTGTCGATCAGCGGAACGTGGCTGAAGGCCTGCGGGAAGTTCCCGACCTGGCGCTGCAGGCGCGGGTCCCACTCCTCTGCCAGCAGCCCGAGGTCGTTGCGCAGGGCCAGCAGCCGCTCGAAGAGCTTGCGGGCCTCGTCGACCCGGCCGATCATCGCGAGGTCGTCGGCCATCCAGAACGAGCAGGCGAGGAAGGCGCCCTCGTCGCCCTCCAGACCGTCCACGCCCGCGTCCTCACCGGAGGTCGGATAGCGCAGGATGAAGCCGTCCGAGGTGGACAGCTCCCGCTGGATCGCCTCGATGGTGCCGATCACCCGCTTGTCGTCCGGCGGCAGGAAGCCCATCTGCGGGATGAGCAGCAGCGAGGCGTCGAGTTCCTTCGAGCCGTACGACTGGGTGAACGTGTTCCGGTCCTTGTCGTAGCCCTTCTCGCACACGTCCCGGTGGATGTCGTCGCGCAGTTCGCGCCACTTCTCCAGCGGGCCGTCCGCGTCCCCGGACTCGACGAGCTTGATGGTGCGGTCGACGGCGACCCAGGCCATCACCTTGGAGTGCACGAAGTGCCGCCGCGGGCCCCGGACTTCCCAGATTCCCTCGTCCGGCTGGTCCCAGTGGTCCTCCAGGTAGCGGATCAGCTTCAACTGGAGCAGCGAGGCGTAGTCGTTGCGGGACAGGCCCGTCATGTGGGCCAGGTGCAGGGCCTCGGTGACCTCGCCGTAGACGTCCAGCTGGAGCTGGTGCGCGGCGCCGTTGCCGACCCGGACGGGCGCCGAACCCTCGTACCCGGGAAGCCAGTCGAGCTCGGCCTCGCCCAACTCCCGTTCCCCCGCGATGCCGTACATGATCTGCAGGTTCTCGGGGTCGCCCGCGACCGCGCGCAGCAGCCACTCGCGCCAGGCGCGGGCCTCCTCGCGGTAGCCCGTGCGCAGCAGCGAAGAGAGGGTGATGGCCGCGTCGCGCAGCCAGGTGTAGCGGTAGTCCCAGTTGCGTACGCCGCCGATCTCCTCCGGGAGGGAGGTGGTGGGCGCGGCGACGATGCCACCCGTGGGCGCGTACGTCAGGGCCTTCAGTGTGATCAGGGAGCGGACGACCGCCTCGCGGTAGGGGCCGTGGTACGTGCACTGGTCGACCCAGTCGCGCCAGAACTCCTCGGTCGCCTCCAGGGACTGCTCCGGTTCGGGCAGCGCGGGCGGCTGCTTGTGCGAGGGCTCCCACGAGATGGTGAACGCGATCCGGTCGCCCGGCGCCACCGTGAAGTCGGCGTACGTCGTCAGATCCTTGCCGTACGTCTCGCAGTCCGTGTCGAACCAGACCGAGTCGGGTCCGGCGACCGCGACCGTGCGCCCCTCGTGCCGGTGCACCCAGGGCACCACACGGCCGTACGAGAAACGCATCCGCAGCGCGGAGCGCATCGGCACCCGGCCGGTGACGCCCTCGACGATCCGGATCAGCTGCGGCGCGCCGTCACGCGGGGGCATGAAATCGGTCACCCGGACCGTGCCGCGCGGAGTGTCCCACTCGGATTCGAGGATCAGCGAGTCGCCGCGGTACCGGCGGCGACTCGCGGTGGGAGGCTGGGCGTCGGCCGCGTGCGCGGGCCCCAGCCGCCAGAATCCGTGTTCCTCCGTACCCAGCAGTCCCGCGAAGATGGCATGGGAGTCGAAGCGGGGCAGGCACAGCCAGTCGACTGTGCCGTCCCGGCAGACCAGCGCTGCTGTCTGCATGTCTCCGATGAGTGCGTAGTCCTCGATGCGCCCGGCCACGTGCATCTCCAGTCGAACGGCCACGTCGCCCCTTCGCGGGGCGGTCGCTCTTGCGGTCAAAGGGAACGTAGGTACTGCGGAACGGTAGGCAATGGGATGGTCGATACCTGCGGAACGTCGATGATGGAGGACGTCCGTCGTGCGTCGCTGCGAAACGTCAGTTGTCGGTGCGATGGGCGATGCGATTGTCGTCTCGAAACGAACTGACAGGCCCTCTTTGTTCCGGATACGTGCGGGATGGTGCCGTGTGCCGGAAGGCTCGGCAGCGAGTGTCCGAGCAGGATACGACGCACGTGGAAGATCCGCGTGCTGCTCCGGGCAACCCGGCTGAGCCGATCGAGTGAGCGGTGTGCGAGCTGCGTGCCCGGGTGTGCGCGGAGCGTGGCCGGAAGCGGCCTCGTCGTGTCGCTGATACCCTGGTAGCCCGTGGACCGGTGGGCAAGAAACCCCCGAACCGCAGCGACGGCACCCCCGGAAATCTCCGGGCCCCACGCCGGCACGCACCCCAGACCGCGACCACGGGAGCCCCCTCTTGGCCATGCCGCCCAGTGCTTTTCGAAACAGCACAGCCACGACGACCAAGCACATCTTCGTCACCGGGGGTGTCGCTTCCTCCCTCGGCAAGGGACTGACCGCCTCCAGCCTGGGCGCGCTGCTCAAGGCGCGGGGTCTGCGGGTCACGATGCAGAAGCTCGACCCGTACCTGAACGTCGACCCCGGCACCATGAACCCGTTCCAGCACGGCGAGGTGTTCGTCACCAACGACGGCGCCGAGACGGACCTGGACATCGGGCACTACGAGCGCTTCCTCGACGTGGACCTGGACGGCTCGGCCAACGTGACCACCGGCCAGGTGTACTCCACCGTCATCGCCAAGGAGCGGCGCGGCGAGTACCTCGGTGACACCGTGCAGGTCATCCCGCACATCACCAACGAGATCAAGCACCGCATCCGCCGTATGGCCGCCGACGACGTCGACGTCGTCATCACCGAGGTCGGCGGCACGGTCGGCGACATCGAGTCGCTGCCCTTCCTGGAGACGGTCCGCCAGGTCCGTCACGAGGTCGGCCGCGACAACGTGTTCGTCGTGCACATCTCGCTCCTCCCGTACATCGGCCCGTCGGGCGAGCTGAAGACCAAGCCGACGCAGCACTCGGTCGCCGCGCTGCGCAACATCGGTATCCAGCCGGACGCGATCGTGCTGCGGGCCGACCGCGAGGTGCCCACCGCCATCAAGCGCAAGATCTCGCTGATGTGCGACGTCGACGAGGCCGCCGTGGTCGCCGCGATCGACGCCAAGTCGATCTACGACATCCCGAAGGTCCTGCACACCGAGGGCCTGGACGCCTACGTCGTGCGCAAGCTGGACCTGCCGTTCCGCGACGTGGACTGGACGACCTGGGACGACCTGCTCGACCGCGTCCACAACCCGGTCCACGAGATCACCATGGCGCTCGTCGGCAAGTACATCGACCTGCCCGACGCCTACCTCTCGGTCACCGAGGCGCTGCGCGCCGGCGGTTTCGCGAACAAGGCCCGCGTCAAGATCAAGTGGGTCACCTCGGACGACTGCAAGACCCCCGCGGGCGCTGCCAAGCAGCTCGGCGACGTCGACGCGATCTGTATCCCCGGCGGCTTCGGCGACCGCGGTGTGTCCGGCAAGGTCGGCGCGATCCAGTACGCCCGCGAGAACAAGATCCCGCTGCTCGGTCTCTGTCTGGGCCTGCAGTGCATCGTGATCGAGGCCGCGCGGAACCTGGCCGACATCCCCGACGCCAACTCCACCGAGTTCGACTCCGGCACCGGCCACCCGGTCATCTCCACGATGGCCGAGCAGCTCGACATCGTGGCGGGCGAGGGCGACATGGGCGGCACCATGCGCCTGGGCATGTATCCGGCCAAGCTCGCCGAGGGGTCGATCGTGCGCGAGGTGTACGACGGCAAGGAGTACGTCGAGGAGCGGCACCGCCACCGCTACGAGGTGAACAACGCCTACCGCGCCGAGCTGGAGAAGAAGGCCGGTCTGCAGTTCTCCGGCACCTCCCCGGACGGCAAGCTCGTCGAGTACGTCGAGTACCCGCGCGATGTCCACCCGTACCTGGTCGCGACGCAGGCGCACCCCGAGCTGCGCTCCCGCCCGACCCGGCCGCACCCGCTCTTCGCGGGCCTGGTCAAGGCCGCGGTGGCACGCAAGACGGGCAAGTAAGACCAGGTAACACCAGGTTGTACGGTGACCGGGGTGCGGGTCCGCGGGTTCTCCCGCCGGGCGCGTGCCCCGGATCCGTCACCGGACCGGACTCTTCTTGCGTGTGGGAGGACAGGCCATGACGATCAAGGACACCCCCGAGGAGTGGGAGGTCCGGGCGACCGAGACCCCCTTCAAGGGCAACAAGACCTCGGTGCGCACCGACGACGTGGTCATGCCCGACGGATCGGTCGCCCGCCGCGACTACCAGGTCCACCCGGGCTCCGTGGCCGTGCTCGCCCTGGACTCCGAGGACCGTGTCCTGGTCCTGCGCCAGTACCGCCACCCGGTGCGCCAGAAGCTGTGGGAGATCCCGGCGGGCCTGCTCGACATCCCCGGCGAGAACCCGCTGCACGCCGCCCAGCGCGAGCTCTACGAAGAGGCGCACGTCAAGGCGGAGAGCTGGCGCGTGCTGACCGACGTCTACACGACGCCCGGCGGCTGCGACGAGGCCATCCGGATCTTCCTGGCCCGCGATCTCTCCGAGGCGCAGGGCGAGCGGTTCGAGGTCGAGGACGAGGAGGCCGACATGGAGCTGGCCCGCGTCCCCCTCGGCGAACTCGTCCGAGGCGTGCTCGCCGGCGATCTGCACAACAACTGCCTCGCCGTGGGCGTCCTCTCGCTCGTCGCCGCACGGCAGGGCGACGGACTCGACGCGCTGCGCGCGGCCGAGGCGCCGTGGCCCGCACGCCCCTTCGAGGTCTGACCCCCGTACCCGAAGCGCTCCTCGGGCGGTCCGGTTCCGCCTACATGACGCTTCCGGCGTCCCGGCGCCCCACCTCGGACGGGGCGTGTACGCCCGTCCGAGGGTGCCGGTCCTACGATCGGCTGATCCGATCGGGGGACGTCCCCGCCGCGCTCCGCCCGGATCGTCGCAGAGCGTGAACTAGGCTCTGGAAACGCCCGAACCGGAGTCCCGGCGGGCTTGCGCGTGCAGTGGAACGGGAGCGTGGCCCGTGGCGGATCAGGTGGTGGACGACGGCGGCACCAAGGTGTCGGCCAAGGGGCAGCGCCCGGCTGCCGGGTCCGCTCCTACGAAGGGTCAGTTCCTGGGCCGTGCAAGAGAGTTGAAGGAACTCCGGGCGGACATCGAGCGGGCGGGCCTCGACACCATCGCGGGCCGCAAGGCCCCGCGGGCCCGGGTGCTGCTCATCGCGGGCAAGCCCGGCTCCGGCCGCACCGCGCTCGCCGCTCAACTCGCCGCGCAGGTCGCCGAGAGTTACCCCGACGGCACACTGCGCGCCAAGCTCACCGAACCCGACGGCACGCCGGTCCCCACCGAGGACACCGCGCGGGAACTGCTCACCGCCCTCGGACTGTCCACGCCCCCCGGAGCCGACGCCGACGACCTCGGCGAGCGGTTGCGCGAGGCCCTCGCGATCCGCCGGGCGGTGCTCCTGCTCGACGACGCGGCCGACGCCGAACAGGTCGACGCGCTGCTGCCCGACTCCCCGGACTGCCTGGTCATCGCCGTGTCGGGCGGCCCACTGACCGGAATCGCGGACGTCCGCCCTTGCACCCTCGGCGGTCTCGACACCAAGTCCGCCCTCGAACTCCTCGACCACTTCACCGGCTCGGTGCGCATCACCGTCGACCCGCTCGCCGCCGAAGGGCTGGTCGAACTGTGCGCGGGCCAGCCCACCGCGCTGGTGCTGGCCGGCGGCTGGCTCGCCGCGCGCCCCGCCTCCGCCGTCGCCGACCTCGCCAAGCAGCTGCGCACCGAGGGGGAGGACGGCACCCCGCTGGCCCGCGTCTTCCGCCTCTCGTACGCCTCCCTGCCGAGCACCGCCGCGCGGATACTGCGACTGCTCTCGCTGGCCCCCGCGGGCCTCGTCGACCCCCACACCGCCTCCGCGCTGGCCGGCTGCTCGGTCCAGGCGGCGCACACCTCGCTGGACGAGTTCGTCGCCCTCGGCCTGCTGCGGGCGATTCCCTCGCCGCTGCCGCGGTACGAGGTCCCCGGCTGCTTCCAGCCACTGCTCCGGGCACTCGTCGACACCCATGACCGGCCCGCCGAGGTGCAGCTCGCCCGCGCCCGGATGCTGGAGCGGACCGTGCGACTCCTGGTGTCCTGCCGCGCCATCACCGAGACCGACAGCTCGCCGGCCCGCGAGAAGCTCGCCGGAATGCCGCGTGCCCTGCGCTTCTCCAGCCCCCGGGCGGCCGAGGACTGGCTGCGGGTCCGGCTGCCCGCACTGCTCGCCTCGGCCCGGCTGGCGGTCGCCGACGGGGAGCTGGACACCCTCGCCCGCCGGCTGATGGCCGCCCTGGTGCGGGCGATGGTCGCCCATTTCGGCACCCGGGCCGCGGCGTCCGAGCTGTACGGGATCCACCGGCTCGTCCTGGACGTCGCCGAACGCCGGAACCTGCCACGCGAGAAGGCCGCGGCCCTGCTCAACCTGGCCGACCTGGACGCGCAGACCGGCCGCGGCAGCGACGCCCTCGCCCGCTACCGCGCCGCGCTCGACGCCGGACGCGAGGCGAACGACCCGTACGCGACCGGCCGCGCGATGGAATCCGTAGGCGGTGCCCACCAGGAGCTCGGGGACTACGACCGGGCCGCCGACTGGTACGGCAGGGCGCTCGCCCAGCGGCTCGCCCGGGACGAGCGCGTGGACGCCGCCCGGCTGTACGGGCGCCTCGCCACCGCGCACACCTACGCGGGCCGCTACGGCGAGGCGCAGGTCAACTGGCGCGCCGCGGTCGCCGGGCACCGCAAGAACGGTGATGTCGCCTCCCAGGCAAGGGCGTTGAGCGAGATGGCGCGCGTCCAGGAGTACGCGGGGCGGCCCGAGGAGTCACTGCGTACCTGCCAGGAGGCGGTCGAATGGGCGCGTCGCGCGGACGACGTACGCCTGCAGGCCGCGCTCCAGCTCAGGCTGGCCGACACCCTGGACCGGCTAGGCGACCCGGCTGCCGCCCGGCTGCACCGCGCGGCGGCCGAGCGCATGCTGGGAGATGAGCTCCCGGAGAGCGCATCCAGCATGGAACACGACGCTAACGCCTACGAAATCCGCAGTGCATCCACTGAAGATTGATGCATTGAAAGGCTAGACACAGAGAACCCCTTCATTAGACTGGCTCCGCCGCGTTCTTCCGTGGTGTCTCCCGGTGTGCTCCCGTACGTCGGGTATGACATGCATTGCCTGGCTTGCATCGCCTCGGCATGCATAGCCCCAGAGCCCTCTGAGTCAAGGACCGTGATCGACGTGAAGGTCGGCATCCCCCGCGAGGTCAAGAACAACGAGTTCCGGGTGGCCATCACCCCCGCCGGAGTGCACGAGCTCGTGCGCCACGGCCACCAGGTCTTCGTCGAGCAGAACGCCGGTGTCGGCTCCTCGATCACGGACGAGGAGTACGTCTTCGCCGGTGCGCAGATCCTGCCCACCGCCGACGAGGTCTGGGCCGTCGCCGACCTGCTGCTGAAGGTCAAGGAGCCCATCGCGGAGGAGTACCACCGCCTCCGCAAGGACCAGACCCTCTTCACCTACCTGCACCTGGCCGCGTCCAAGGAGTGCACGGACGCCCTCCTGGAGTCCGGCACCACGGCGATCGCGTACGAGACCGTCGAGCTGCCGAGCCGCGCGCTGCCGCTGCTCGCCCCGATGTCCGAGGTCGCGGGCCGGCTCGCCCCGCAGGTCGGCGCCTACCACCTGATGCGCGCCAACGGCGGCCGCGGTGTCCTGCCCGGCGGTGTCCCCGGGGTGCTGGCGGCCAAGGCCGTCGTCATCGGCGGCGGGGTCTCCGGCTGGAACGCCGCGCAGATCGCCATCGGCATGGGCTTCCACGTGACGCTGCTCGACCGCGACATCAACAAGCTCAAGGAAGCGGACAAGATCTTCGGCACGAAGATCCAGACCGTCGTCTCCAACTCCTTCGAGCTGGAGAAGGCCTGCCTCGAGGCCGACCTCGTCATCGGCGCCGTGCTGATCCCCGGCGCCAAGGCTCCGAAGCTGGTCACCAACGAGCTCGTCTCGCGGATGAAGGCCGGGAGTGTCCTTGTCGACATCGCGATCGACCAGGGCGGCTGCTTCGAGGACTCGCGTCCCACCACGCACGCCGAGCCGACCTTCCCGGTCCACAACTCGGTCTTCTACTGCGTCGCCAACATGCCCGGCGCGGTGCCCAACACCTCGACGTACGCACTGACCAACGCCACGCTGCCGTACATCGTCGAGCTCGCCGACCGGGGCTGGGTCGAGGCGCTGCGCCGTGACAACGCGCTGGCCAAGGGTCTCAACACGCATGACGGCAAGGTCGTTTACCGCGAGGTCGCCGAGTCCCACGGGCTGGAGCACGTCGAGCTGGAGAGCCTGCTCGGCTGAGTTCCCGGTGGCCCCGGAAGTCGACATCGCGGCCGACTCCGGGCCGACAAAAGGCGATACGTCAACACAGGTCGTCAACACCGCTCACCCGGCCGGACCTTGCCAGACAAGGTCCGGCCGGGTGTGTGTCGGGTCACTTTGCGACACTCGTTCAACTCGCCACGAACATAACTCTTCAACCGATTCGCACACCGGTGAAACCTGCCGTGCGACGGCCTTACGCCCTTGACAGAGGGGTGTTCGGTTGCCGACACATCGGGTCGGGTCCGGCGGATTGTGTTGCTGCGGACCGGTGACACGCCATAGAGTCGCCAACCGTCGGCATGGTGCCACGCTGACCTATCGAGAAGTTTCCTGGTCACCAAGGAGGTAAGACGACTTGTGAATGAGTCGACATTTACTCCCGGGGGTGGTCAACCAGGAATGCCGGCGCGGGGCCAGAGCCCCACGGGGCTCGAGGCTGTCGGCTCCGTCGCTGTCCGCACCTTCGCAGCCCATCAGAGTCCCCGGATGACTCAGACAGCACACCCGAGCATGGATGGCCATCACGTGAACGCCATGGCCGGCAACGGAAGTGGCGAGAACCACACCCACTTCGCCGACTACGACGAACTGCCCGAGGGGCACTTCTACGACCCCGACGCCGAGTACGAGCCCGATCCGGAGTACGCGGCCACGCTCGCGCCCGACGCGGCCCGTCAGCGCCGTGAGCGCATCGGCCCGACGGGGCGCCCGCTGCCGTACTTCCCGATCCCGGGTCCGCTGACCAGTCACGGCCCCGCGACGATCATCGCGATGTGCAACCAGAAGGGCGGCGTGGGCAAGACCACGTCGACCATCAACCTGGGAGCCGCGCTCGCGGAGTACGGACGCCGGGTGCTGCTCGTCGACTTCGACCCGCAGGGCGCGCTGTCCGTGGGTCTCGGCGTCAACCCGATGGAGCTCGACCTCACCGTCTACAACCTGCTCATGGAGCGGGGCATGGCGGCCGACGAGGTGCTCCTGAAGACGGCGGTCCCGAACATGGACCTGCTGCCCAGCAACATCGACCTGTCCGCCGCCGAAGTGCAGCTGGTGAGCGAGGTCGCCCGCGAGTCCACGCTGCAGCGCGCCCTGAAGCCGCTGCTGGCCGACTACGACTACATCGTGATCGACTGTCAGCCCTCCCTCGGCCTGCTCACCGTGAACGCGCTGACCGCGGCCCACAAGGTGATCGTGCCGCTGGAGTGCGAGTTCTTCGCGCTGCGCGGTGTCGCGCTGCTCACCGAGACCATCGAGAAGGTCCAGGAGCGGCTCAACCCCGAGCTGGAGCTGGACGGCATCCTCGCCACGATGTACGACTCCCGCACGGTGCACAGCCGTGAGGTGCTCGCGCGCGTCGTCGAGGCCTTCGACGATCACGTCTACCACACCGTGATCGGCCGGACCGTCCGCTTCCCGGAGACCACGGTCGCCGGTGAGCCGATCACCACCTACGCCTCCAACTCCGTCGGCGCCGCCGCCTATCGCCAGCTCGCCAGGGAGGTGCTCGCCCGGTGTCACGCCGAGTGAGTCTGCCGGGGGCCGACGAACTGTTCCGTACCACCGGGGGCATGGCGCTCCAGTCGTCCACCCCCAACCGCCGGACCAACGGCGAGGCCAGGGTGCCGGCTCCGGCCGGCGAGAGCGACGCCGCGGCCGGGGAGGACGCGCCCCAGTCGGTGCCCGTCCAGGGCGGTGACGGGGAGGGCGACGAACATGTCGCCGCCGGCGCCGAGTCGTCCGACGCGGGAGAGTCCCGCAGCCGGGGCGCGGCCCCGGACCGCTCGGGGCGGCGCCAGCCGGCGCAGGAAGGGTCTGCCGCCCCCTCCACGTCCGTGCAGTCGTCCCGCAAGCGGGGGCGTGCCGCGAACCGCAGGCCCAGCGGGCGGGAGCGGCACGACGAGAAGATCACCGTGTACGTGTCCGCCGAGGAGCTGATGGACCTCGAACACGCGCGCCTGGTGCTCCGCGGGGAACACGGCCTCGCCGTCGACCGCGGGCGGATCGTCCGCGAGGCGGTCGCCGTGGTCCTCGCCGATCTGGAATCCCGCGGGGACGCGAGCATTCTCGTACGACGGCTGCGCGGGCGGTAGCGGTAGCCTTCGACGGCTATGACCTCGAACGTCCCGCCCCCGTCCGCCGCCTCCGGCGGCCGTCGGCGTGCGCTGGGGCGTGGTCCGGGGACCGCGCCGGCACCGGCCGGGACGCCGTCCGGGCCGCCGGGCCCGTCCGCCGAACCGCCGAAGGCCCCCGCCGAACCTCCCGGGACGCCCCGGGAGGACGCCGAGGAGCCCGGGGGAACCGAGACGCCGTCCGGGCCGCCCCGAATGCCTGGAGGCGGCACTGAGCCGTCCGTGACGCCCGCGGGGCCGCCGGAGCGATCGGCGGCGGCCGGAGAGGTGACCGAGCCCGCCGGGGCGCCCCCGGCATCATCGGCACCCCCGAAGCCCACCGAGCGGCGAGGGAAGCCCGCCGAGCCCTCCGGGACGCTCCGTGAGGGCGCCGAGGGGTCCGGGGGACCCGAGACACCGCCCGAGCCCTCCGAGGCGCCCACGGAGGCGTCTGGGCCGTCGGTGGGGCCAAGGACGCCGGAGGGTCTGCCTGAGGCGGTCACGGAGGCGTCTGGGCCGTTCGCCGGGTCCGGGACGCCGGTCATGCCCTCCGGGGTCCCCAAAGAGGGCGCCGAACCGGCCGCGGTGTCCGCGGGGCCGGTCGAGGTGGCCGCGGCCGCGGCGGTCACCTCGCCGGGTGCCGTTTCCGCGGACGTGTCCGCGCCGTCCGCCTCGCCAGGCACGCCCGTCGAGCGGTCGGCGACGCCAGGAAAGGCGTCCGGACCGGCCACGGGGCCCGAACCCACGGGGTCCGAACCCACGCGGCCCGGAGCGGCCCCCGAGGGCTCCGAGGCCGCTCCCGCCGACTCCGCCGACGGTGTCTTCAAGGTGCGGCTCTCGAATTTCGAGGGCCCCTTCGACCTGCTGCTCCAGCTGATCTCCAAGCACAAGCTCGACGTCACGGAAGTGGCGCTCTCCAAGGTCACCGACGAGTTCATGGCGCACATCCGGGCGATGGGCCCGGACTGGGACCTCGACCAGACCACCGAGTTCCTGGTCGTCGCGGCGACGCTGCTCGACCTGAAGGCGGCCCGGCTGCTGCCGACCGCCGAGGTCGAGGACGAGGCCGATCTCGCCCTCCTGGAGGCCAGGGACCTGCTGTTCGCGCGGCTGCTCCAGTACCGCGCGTACAAACAGATCGCGGACATCTTCAACGCGCGCCTCGAAGAGGAGGCCCGCCGCTACCCCCGGACCGTCGGCCTGGAGGCGCAGTACGCCGAGCTGCTGCCCGAGGTCGTGATCAGCATCGGGGCGGAGGGGTTCGCGAAGCTCGCCGTGAAGGCGATGCAGCCGAAACCCAAGCCCCAGGTGTACGTCGACCACATCCACGCGCCGCTCGTCAGCGTGCAGGAGCAGGCCCGGATCGTGGTGGCGCGACTCCGGGAACTCGGCGAGGCCAGCTTCCGCTCGCTCGTCGAGGACACCGACGACACCCTCACCGTGGTCGCCCGTTTCCTGGCCCTGCTGGAGCTCTACCGGGAGAAGGTCGTCGCCCTGGACCAGGAGGAGGCCCTAGGGGACCTCATGGTGCGCTGGACGGGCGGGGAGGGCGACGACCGGCCGCGGGTGACCGACGAGTTCGACCGGCCCCCGGAAGCGGTGAAGGAAGAGACCGGGCGCGGGACCAAGGAGGAGAAGGCGTGAGCGAGGAGACCACCGACACCCCCGCGGGGCCGCGCACCGTCGCCGACCTCGATCTCCGGCCCGCCCTGGAGGCCGTCCTGATGGTGGTGGACGAGCCGGCCACCGAGGAACACCTCGCCAAGATCCTGGAGCGGCCCAGACGGCAGATCGCGGACGCGCTGCGCGCACTGGCCGACGAGTACACCGTCCAGGGCCGCGGTTTCGAGCTCAGACTGATCGCGGGCGGCTGGCGCTTCTACTCGCGTCCGGCGTACGCGAGCGCCGTCGAACGCTTCGTCCTGGACGGTCAGCAGGCCCGTCTCACCCAGGCGGCCCTGGAGACGCTCGCCGTCGTCGCGTACCGCCAGCCGGTGAACAGATCAAGGGTCTCGGCGGTCCGCGGAGTCAACTGTGACGGCGTGATGCGCACCCTCCTCCAGCGCGGTCTGGTCGAGGAGGCGGGCACGGAACCCGAAACAGGTGCGATCCTGTACACGACGACGAACTACTTCCTGGAGCGAATGGGCCTGCGCGGTCTGGACGAGCTCCCGGAGCTCGCGCCCTTCCTCCCCGAGGCGGACGCGATCGAGGCCGAGACGCTGGAAGGGGTCCCGTCGTTCGATCCGGATGCACCGGATGCAGATGCAGACGACACGACGACGACGGAACTTTGATGCGAAGCAGTGGCAGTGGTAGTGGCAAGAACAGCGGGCGCGGCAACCCGCGGGGAACCGGCGGGAGCAGTGGTTCGCGCGGGAGCGGTGGAGGCGCTGGCTCCCGGGGGACCGGTGGCGGCGCCGGCTCCCGCGGGACCGGTGGCGGCGGCTCCCGGGGGACCGGCGGCGGCGGCCCGCGTGGCAGCGGCAGCTCGCGCGGAACCGGCGGGAGCGGCACGCGCGGAACCGGTGGGAGCGGCTCCCAGCCGAGGAGCGCGGCGGCAGGACGCGACGACCAGCCGAAGCGTCCCAGCAAGCCCCGTCCCGAGGAGCGCCGCTACGACGTAGGCCCCGGGGGCACGCATGAAGGCCCCAAGTCCGGGCGCGGAGCCTCGGCGCGCGGTGGTGCCAAGGGCGGCCCCAAGCAGGGCCAGCAGCGCGGCGGCCGTACGGAGCCCGCGCGTTCCCGTGAGTACGAGACCCGGACCGAGGAGCGCAACCGCGACCGGTACGCGGGCAAGCCGGACATCAAGCTGCCCAAGACCTTCCCGGGTGCCGAGGAGGAGGGCGAGCGCCTGCAGAAGATCCTCGCGCGAGCGGGCTACGGCTCCCGGCGGGCCTGCGAGGAGCTGGTCGATCAGGCCAGGGTCGAGGTCAACGGCCAGATCGTCCTGGAGCAGGGGCTGCGCGTCGACACGGAGAAGGACGAGATCAAGGTCGACGGGCTGACCGTCGCGACGCAGTCGTACCAGTTCTTCTCGCTGAACAAGCCGGCCGGTGTCGTCTCCACGATGGAGGACAACGAGGGCCGCCAGTGCCTCGGCGACTACGTGACGAACCGCGAGACGCGGCTCTTCCACGTGGGCCGGCTCGACACCGAGACCGAGGGTGTCATCCTGCTCACCAACCACGGCGAGCTGGCGCACCGCCTGACCCACCCGAAGTACGGCGTGAAGAAGGTCTACCTCGCGCACGTCGTCGGCCCGATCCCGCGCGACCTGGGCAAGCGGCTGAAGGACGGCATCCAGCTGGAGGACGGGTACGCCAAGGCGGACCACTTCCGTGTCGTCGAGCAGACCGGCAAGAACTACCTCGTCGAGGTGACCCTGCACGAGGGCCGCAAGCACATCGTGCGCCGCATGCTCGCCGAGGCCGGTTTCCCGGTCGACAAGCTCGTGCGCGTCTCCTTCGGTCCGATCACCCTGGGCGACCAGAAGTCGGGCTGGCTGCGCCGCCTGTCGAACACCGAGGTCGGCATGCTCATGGCCGAGGTCGGTCTCTAACCCCGGAAGCCCCGCGGCTGACCCCGGAGTCCCTCTGGGGTGATCCGGGAGCCCCGCGGCTCTCGCGGCCCGCGGACGCTCCACGCATACGACGGCCGGTCCCGGAACTTCTCCGGGGCCGGCCGATTCGTTTTCGCGCCCGCCGGTCTGTACCGGTGAACGGACCACCGGTGGGCCGGCGCGCCCCGGTTCGAGCGAAGGAAGCGGCGATGACCGCGACGTCGGACCGCGACGAGCGTGTCAGGCTGACCGCCCCGTACCGGCGGGAGGTGCTCGCCCACTGCTACCGCATGCTCGGCTCGGCCGACGACGCCGAGGACCTCGTGCAGGAGACGTATCTGCGGGCCTGGCGGTCCTACGAGGGATACCGGGGATACCGGGGATACTCGGGCCGGGCTTCCCTGCGCACCTGGTTCTACCGGATCGCCGCCAACGCGTGTCTGACGGCCCTGGAGGGGCGGGGGCGCCTCCGCTGCCCACCAGGCCCCCGCGGGCCGGGAGACGCGCCCGAGGAGCCTCTGCGGGCCCCCGTGACGGACATCCCCTGGCTCCAGGCGCTGCCGGACGGGCTCGTCGACCCGGCGACCGTCGTCGCGGCGCGCGGAAGCCCGCGGCTCGCACTGGTCACCGCGCCGCAGAACCTGCCCGCGCGGCAGCGGGCCGTGCTCATCCTGCGGGACGTGCCGGCCTGGCGGGCCTCCGAGGTGGCCGCCCTGCCCGACACGTCGACCGCGGCGGTCGAGCGCACCCTCCAGCGCGCGCGTGCCCGGCCCGACGAGGTCGGGCCGGAGGAGGACCTGGTGGCCGAGCCGGGCACGCGGCCGACTGCGTGAGGGGTAGCGCACTGGTGGAGATCGTTGTTCGGCTGGTCTGTATCCGTGCTCCGCATCCGTGCTCCGCGCTCTCGGATCCGTGACGGTCCGTGGCGGTCGAGCCGGTGGGAACGGAAAACCCAGTCGCTGTCGACACCAGGTTCCTGAAACCCTGACCGGCATGACCCCGGACCCCGTCGACCAGGCTCGACGTCTTGCGTGTGACCGTTTTCCCGATGCGCTCGTCGTGATCCTCGCCGGGTCGACGGCCGCGGGGCGGGCCACTGCGAGCAGTGACCTGGACATCGCGGTGCTCGTCGGGGACGGTGGCGAGACCTGCCGGGAGACGATCCGGTTCGAGGGACGTGTCGTGGAGCTCTTCATCCACACTCGCGCCGGTCTCGCGGATCTTTTCGCCGCGGACGTAGCTGCACGTCGCGCGGTCCTGCAGAGCATGTATGCCACCGGTCTCGTCCTGGTCGACACGAATGGTGAGGCCGGACGCGCCCGTGCCCTGGCCGATGCGGACCTCCGTGATGGTCCGCCGGCGCTGGAAGCGGAGACGGTCGAGACGAAGAGGTACGGACTGACGGACGCGCTGGATGATCTCGCCGACGCCGGCGACGAGATCGAGCGCCTCGCGGTGGCCGGGTTCGTTCTCAACGCCGCGGCCGATCTGCTCTGCGACTACCACCACGCGTGGATCGGCGGCGGGAAGTGGCTGCCGCGGCGTCTTCTGGAGGCGGACGCGGAGCGTGGGGCCGCCCTGCTCGAAGGGCACCTGCACCTGTGCAGATCGGGAGACCCAGGACTCATGATCGACGCGGCTTCCGGGATCCTCGACCTGGTCGGCGGGCCTCTTCGCGAGGGCTATCGCAGGACCTGGCGCGGTGTCATCGAATCGGTTGGTGCTGCCTCCGGGCGTTGACGGGCTGAGGCCGGTGACGGCCGGTGGCTGTCGCGTGTGGTCGCCGGGGGCGTAGTACTTCCAGGTTTCGCGGCTTCGGTGGCGTGGCCTCGGCGTGGACCGAGTGGTAGACCTGCTCCTCGAAGACGACCGAGGCCCCGATCCCGGCCTCGTCCAGCACCAGGTTCTGACGGTCGGTCGACTGCTGATCGGTCGACACGAGCTTTCAGACCGGATTGGTCATGTCGGCCATGCCGCTCCCCGTTGTGGTGGTCGCATTCGACCCTGGCTGTCAGCAAACCCTGCCTGTCATCAGCCGTCATCGGATCCGATGGGATCGGCTCCGCCGCCGCGCCCTGGAAAGCCGGGTTCATTGGACGCCCGCCGCGCCTGTCGCCATTCGTTCCTTTGACGACGTCAAAGACGCGGAGGCCGAAGATCGGCGATTCCGGTTTGGGCAGGGCGGGGTGGGGCCGGATTGGACGGTCCGGGCACGGGCGTGCCTGCCGCCGGGCGGCGCGGCGGCGAACGGGGTGAGAGTTCACCGATCCGTTCTCCGGGTCGGCCGCGACCGACGGCGGCGTGGTGCTGCGGTCCCGAGACGGGGCCGTCGGCACGGGTCGGGCAGTGGTGGACCGGTAGAGGGCTTAACCCGGTCTGTGCTCGTCCCCTCGGTCGCGTCGCCGGACGAAGCGACCGGATGCCCCCTGGCGGCGAGCTCGATGGAGCCGGTCGCCTTGCCGGATCTTCCCCCTTTCCCCGAGCCCGGCAAAACATCGTCGGCATCCAAGGGCGGGCTCGCCATAAGGCAGGCAGGCGGGCATCGGAAGCGCAATTGGCGATATACGGAACGGCGGAATGCGCGGTACGCAATACGGTCAGCCGCCATGGATTCAGCCGCAGGGTCATGGCTCACCAGGTAAGTCAAGACTTACCTTTAGGGAACTTTGACCGTATGGTGTGGCTCGAATCGAAGGAGCCCCCTGTTGTCGAAAATGAATGATCCCGCTGTGCGTGCGGTTGAATCGGAGCGGGATTATGTGTCCTCCTTATATGAGTTGCTCACCGAGCGGCTTTCCGAGGCGCGAGTACACCGAGCGAGTGTGCTGAAGGCCCCGGCGGAAAGCGCCGGTGAGGCATACGAGAGAGAAATCGCCGCCGAGCGTCTGGCCAAAGAAATCGGCCGGCTGGAGGGCGCCGAAAGGGGGCTGGTCTTCGGGCGCATCGACTGGACGGACGGCACGGCCCTGCGCATCGGGCGGATCGGACTGCATACGGAGGGGGATGACCTGCCTCTGCTCCTGGACTGGCGCGCGAACGCGGCGCGGCCCTTCTACGAGGCGACACCGGTCCACCCGATGGGCCTGCGGCGGCGCCGGCACCTGCGCCTCAAGGAGCGCACGGTCATCTCGGTGAGCGACGAACTGCTGGACGGGACCGCCCCGACCGACGAGGACGTCGTGGGGGACGGCCCGCTGACCGAGGCCCTGTCGGCACGGCGTACGGGCAGGATGCACGCGGCCGTCGCGACGCTGCAGGCCGAGCAGGACGAGATCGTCCGCTCCGCCCACCGCGGGGTGACCGTGGTGCAGGGCGGGCCCGGCACCGGCAAGACGGTGGTCGCCCTGCACCGGGCGGCCTACGTCCTGTACGCGTTCCCGCGCGCCGCGGAGGAGGGTGTCCTGGTGGTGGGCCCGAACGCCCGGTTCCTCGACTACATCTCCCAGGTCCTTCCCTCGCTCGGAGAGAACGACGTCGTTCTGGCGACCTGCCGGGAACTGGCCGGAGTGTCCGCGGACGCGGTGGACCCGTTCGATACGGCGCGCCTCAAGGGCGGCTCCGACTTCGCCGACGCCTTGGCCGGCTTGCTGCGCGTCCACCAAGCCCCCGCCGGTGACTTCACCGTGCGGGTCGGAAAGGAACTGGTTCACCTGTCCGGCGAGGACGTCGCCACGGCACGCGACGCCGCCGTGGCAGCCGCACTGGGGCACAACCCCGCGCGCCAGGTGTTCAAAGAGCTCTTGGTCGACGCCGTCGCCGACGCGATGCAACGAGACATGGGCGACCTCCTGGAGCAGATCGACGCCGATGCCGAAAGGATGACGGGCATCAACCTCGACCGGTTCACGGGAGCCGCCCAGCGCCGTGCCGAAGGTGCGGCCGACTCGGGTCCCGCCCACGAGCTGGACCTGGACGCCATCCGAGCGGATCTCCTCGTCGACGCCGGCGTCGACCGAGCGGTCGAGGTGTTGTGGCCGCGGCTGGTACCCGGTGACCTCGTGAAGGCGCTCCTGGCGAACGCCGGCGCTCTCGCCGAGCGCCTGCCCCGCCTGACCGCGCAGGAGCGGTCCCTTCTGCTGCGCGGTCCGGACGACCCGTGGACCGATGCCGATGTGCCGTTGCTGGACGAGGCGGCGAGCCTGGTCGACGGGCCCCCCGAGCAGACGTACGGGCACGTCGTCGTCGACGAGGCGCAGGAACTGACCGCCATGCAGTGGCGGATGATCGTCCGCCGCTGCCCGGCAAGGGCGATGACGCTGGTGGGTGACTTCGCCCAGGCAGGCCCGGTCGCGACAGCGCGCGACTGGAAGGAAGCGCTGAGCCCGCACGTCGGACCGCGGTTCAAACTGCACAACCTGACTGTCAGTTACCGCACCACGCAGGAGATCCTGGAGAGCGTCCGGGACCTGCTCACGCGGATCGCTCCGGACCAGAAGCCCACACGGTCACTGCGAAGCGGTGAGAGCCCTCGCACCGTGACCACACCTCCGGACGGGTTGGTCACCGCCGTCGTTCAGGAACTCCGCGCCCAGAACACCGCGCACCCGGGCGAGCTTCTGGGAGTGATCTGCGCGGACACCAGGGTGAGCGAGCTGACGGCCCGGCGCATCGCTCACCACGCACGCATCGTGCCGGCGTCCGAAGCACGCGGCCTGGAATTCGACGGGGTCGTCGTCCTGGACCCCGAGGAGATCATCACGGCCCGCCCCGGTGGGGAAAGGGACTTGTACGTAGCCCTGACCCGGGCCACCAAGCGCCTCTGCACCATCACCGTCCAGCCCGCCTGACGACTCGGCGCCCGCGTCGTCGCCGCGGGCGCACCCGGCGCGGTACTGACACCGGCCCGCGCGCACGGGGCTGCTCGCCGCCTCACCGCTCGTGGCCGCACCCGGCCTGGTCCAGACCGGCCGTGTTCACGCGCTACGGGGACTACGGCTCGGCGGACGACTCGGTCGACGGCTGTGGTCCGGCGTTGTGGGTCCCGGCGGGAGTCGCAGCCGCCGGAGCGCTCGTGGCCGCCCTCGCTCCGGCGCGCGCTCGGGCGCAGGAACCGGACGTGCACGCTGCCGAGGTCCCGCGGCCGGAGGCGTCGTGCGCCCGGGTCCGGCGACCGGCCCGTCCTCCACCGCACCCGCGGGAAGGGCCGCCAGATCTCCCGTCCCGGCTTCGGGAAGCCGCAACTTCCCTGGCCGGGAATCTTGTTGACACCCTCACGCCTCCTTTATAGTCGCACTGACCATGGTCAGGCTGACCATAAAGAGAGGGTGCGAGGGTGGCGACAGGGGAAAGCCGTGCGCCGGGGGGCGCGGCACCCGAGGGCTACGACAAGTACGCCTTCGAGCCCTTCGCCGTCACCGTCGACCTGGCCGTCCTGACGGTGCGCGCGGGCGCGCTCCAGGTGCTGCTGATCGAGCGGGGCCGGGAACCGTACGCCGGCCGCTGGGCCCTGCCCGGCGGCTTCGTGCTGCCCCGCGAGTCGGCGGAGGCGGCGGCCCGGCGTGAACTCGCCGAGGAGACCGGTCTGTCGGACGTCTCGGGACTCCATCTGGAACAGCTGCGCACCTACAGCGAACCCGACCGCGACCCCCGCATGCGGGTCGTCTCCGTCGCGTTCGCCGCGCTGCTGCCCGACGCTCCCGAACCGCACGGCGGCGGTGACGCGGCGCAGGCGCAGTGGCTGCGCTTCAACGCGCTCGGCCCGCTCGCCTTCGATCACGACCGGATCCTCGCGGACGCCCACGAACGCGTGGGCGCCAAACTGGAGTACTCCTGTCTCGCCACGTCCTTCTGCCCGCCCGAGTTCACCCTCGGAGAGCTGCAGCAGGTCTACGAGACGGTGTGGGGCACCGCGCTCGACCGGCCCAACTTCCGGCGCAAGGTCCTCGCCACACCCGGATTCGTCGAACAGGTCCCCGGCGCCGTGCGTCTCACCGGCGGCCGCGGCAAACCCGCCGCCCTCTACCGCGCGGGCGGCGCCAAGGTTCTGCACCCACCCCTGCTGCGTCCCACCTCGTAAGGATGGCCCCGATGACCAGCACGACCCTAGCGAAGCGCGCCGCCACCGGTTCCCTCATAGGCCTGGCCCTCGGCGACGCGCTCGGGTTCCCCACCGAGTTCAACACCGTGCCCGAGATCCTCGAAAAGTGCGGCCCCTGGCGGCAGATGGCGCTGCCCAGGCCCGCGATCGTCACCGACGACACCCAGATGACGCTGGCGCTGGCGAAGGGGCTGCGCACCGCCATGGACAGCGGTCTGCTCGGCCCGCTGCGGATGGAACGGCCGGTGCGCGAGGAGTTCGTGGACTGGTACCTGTCGCCGGAGAACAACCGCGCGCCCGGCCGCACCTGCCTCGTCGCCTGCAACCTCCTCAAGGACGACAGACTCCGCTGGCAGGAGGCGAGCCAGACCGGCTCCAAGGGCTGCGGCGCCAACATGCGCGTGGCACCCGTCGGACTCGTCGGCGGGCTCAGTGACGAACAGCGCGCGGGCGCCGCGCAGCTCCAGGCCGCGCTCACCCACGGCCACCCCACCGCGCTCGCCGCTTCGGACCTCACCGCGCACGCCGTCCGGCTGCTCAGCCAGGGCGTCGAACCGGCGGCCCTGATCGGCCTGCTGCTCTCGTACGCGCACGAGAACCGGCACCACTACCACTCCCGCTGGCTCGGCGACCTGTGGACCTTCTGTCATGACGCCACACCGGAGCAGTACATCTCCCGCGGCTGGGACGAGTGCATCGCCGTCCTGGACAACCTCCGGAACGCCCTGCGCACCGCCTCTCCCGAGGACGACCCCTGCCTCGCCACCGGCGCCGGCTGGATCGCCGAGGAGGCACTCGCCACCGGCCTGCTGTGCTTCCTGATGTTCGCCGACGAACCCGTCACGGCGCTGCGCCGGGCCGCCTGCACCTCGGGCGACTCCGACTCCATCGCCTGCCTGACCGGGGCGTTCGCCGGGGCCCACCACGGCTCGGAGGCCTGGCCGACGGCCTGGGCCGACCGCATCGAGTACCAGAGCGACCTCATGTCGCTGGGGGCGCTCTGGGATGCTTGAGGGATGACAGACCTCCTCGGTACCGGTACCGACCTGACGAGCGTGGTGGGCGAACAGCCCGACCCCGTGCTCTTCGCCACCGTCTCCGGGGCACACCTGTACGGCTTCCCCTCGCGCGACTCCGACGTCGACCTGCGCGGCGTCCATCTGCTGCCGACGGCCGACCTCGTCGGACTGCGCGAACCGGAGGAGACCCGGTCCCGCATGTGGTGGGAGAGCGGCGTCGAGATGGACCTGGTCACCCACGACCTGCGCAAGTTCGTACGGCTGATGCTGCGGCGCAACGGCTACGTGCTGGAGCAGTTGCTCTCGCCGCTGGTCGTGCACACCGGAGACGAGCACCGTGAACTGATCTCGCTCGCCCCGGGGGTCCTCACCCGCCATCACGCCCACCACTACCGGGGGTTCGCGACCACCCAGTGGCGGTTGTTCGAGAAGAGCGGCGAACTCAAGCCGCTGCTCTACACGTTCCGTGTGCTGCTCACCGGCGTCCACCTCATGCGCAGTGGCGAGGTGCAGGCCGATCTGCCCACGCTGGCCGGGCAGATCGAGTCCCCCGCGTATCTGCCGGACCTGATCGCCGCGAAGGCGGAGCGGGAGCACGGGGCCGCGGACGTCCCGCGCGCACGCGTGGCGGAGGACGTGGAGCGGCTGCACAGGCTCCTCGACGAGGCGCAGGACGCCTCGGCGCTGCCGGACGCCCCCTCCGCGTACGACGCTCTGCACGCCTTCGTGGTCAGGGTCCGGCTGGACGGTGTCCGGGGAGGCCAGGACGGTGTCCGGGGTCCGGCGGGCTTCCCGGGTCCGGTGGGTGGCCGGGAAGGTCTACCGGCCTCCGGCGGTGTCCCGGAGCGCTGAGGCACGGCGGACCCGGACCAGGAAGTCCTCCACGCGCGCGTGGTCCGGCTCGGACGGGAGCGGGCTGTGGGCGGCAGCCGCGTCGGTCTCCGCCGCCAGCCGGGACATCCAGCGCTCGAACTCGGCCCAGGACACCTCGCCCCGCTTCACTGCGAGCAGCGGCTCGCGCTGCTCCAGGACGTCGACCGTCAGGACCCCGGTGCGCAGCAGGTCGCGCGAGCTCATCAGCAGGCGCAGCAGATGCATGGCGTGCTTCCAGCGCGGGGCGCCGTACTTGCGGACGTCGGCCTCCAGCTTCTTGTGCTGGCCCAGCGCGTAGCGGGCGAACGTCTCGTGCGCCTGGCGGGAGAGGAACGCCTGACGGAGGGACAGGAGTTCGCGCCCGGTGTCGTCGACGTGCTCGACGAGCGGGGAGTGCAGACACTCCAGGATGTTCGGGTTGGCGCGCAGCGCGAGCGTGCAGAACCGCTCCAGCTCCCAGCTGAACTGCTCCTCCGCCGGGCCCTCGACATGCGTCGGCGGCTTCTCGAATCGCCAGAACAGCGCCGTCGGGGCGAGGAAGACGCCCCGGCGGTCCGTGTCGCTGCCGTCCGTGGCCAGCCCGAAGGCACGTGACCCCATCACGCAGGAGTAGACCGTGTGGTCCCGGACCAGCGAGACCGCGGAGGCCGAGATCTCCGAGGCCGGGATCCCAGGGGCCGAGAGCTCGGACGCCGAGACCGCAGGCGCGGGCGACACGGGGGGCACCTCCGGTGCCGGGGGCGCCGTGGATGCCTCGGATGCCGGGAACGTCTGGGGTGCGGGAAGCTCGGAACGCATGCCTGGAGCGTACGGGCCGTCTCACGCCAGGCGGATCGAGTTTCCCTCCACCGTGATCTTCTCGGCGGGCAGCGGACGTGGCGCGGGACCGGCCTTCACCGCCCCGTCCTCGACACTGAACCTGCTCCCGTGGCACGGGCAGTCGATGGTGCCGTCCGCGACCTTGTCCACGATGCAGCCCGCGTGCGTGCAGATCGCCGAGAAGGCCTTGAAGTCGTTCTTCGCCGGCTGGGTGACCACGACCTTCTGGTCCTTGAAGACCGTGCCCCCGCCGACCGGGATGTCGCTCGTCGTGGCGAGCTCCTGGCCGCTGGACGCCTTCGGGGACGAGTCCGATGAACTGCTGCTGCCGTTGCCGTACTGGCTGCATCCCGCGAGCAGCGCGGACGCCCCCGTGGCGAGGATCACCGTGCGCCGCGTCGAGCGGTTGGTCATGTCGTCACTCCGAACGTACGGAAGAACCAGAAGGCGGACGTCAGCCAGACGGCAGTGAGCACGGCGAAGACGAGGCCCCCGATGACGGGCAGCAGCCAGCCGGGCAGACGCTCCCAGCGGAGCAGCAGCATCTTGGCACTGAAGGCACCGAAGAAGAAGCACCCCAGGAGCGAGTGCCAAAGGACGCGTGTGCTGTACGTCTGATAGCCCAACGCGTACAGGCAGTGCACCGCGACAGGCACCGCCACCAGGAACGCGATCCGTCCCGACCACCGGTGCAGCGCCGCCGCCCAGCCCGGGCCCGGCAGCTTCCCGTACATCATGAGCGCCGAGACGAGCTGGACGAGCGCGAAGAAGAACGCCGTCGTCGCCAGCCAGGACTTCACGGCGCCCGTGCTGCTGAAACCCGCGAGATTGAAGGCCGTTCCCGCCGGGTCGTGGACCTTGCCGTAGACGCCGAGACCGACCGCGACCGCCGCCGCGACCAGGGCCGGCACGAGATAGCGGGCCGGGCTCGGGCCGCCGTGGGCGGGTGGCCGAGAGGGGAAGCCCTGGGTGGCGGCGTTCGGGTCCACGGTCATGAACGGCTCCCGGTGGAGGAGGAGAGGCGGTCAGGGGGTGACAGGACGCGCGATGATCTTCTGTCCGTCGATCGTCACGGTGCCGGTCTCCGGGTCGATCACCGGTGCCGCCGAAGGTGTCCCGTCCTTCGTCACGACACCGACCTGCTTGCCGCCCGGCAGCACGATCCAGCCGCCGTCGACCTTCGCGCCGCGCACGGTCGCCGTCGCCCGGTACAGGCCGGAGGGCTTGATCGCCCGGTCGGCCGTGAAGCCGTAGCGCTGCCCCCCGACGTGGGCGGTGCCGCGAATCAGCTTGCCGTCCTGAAGGGTTCCGTCCAGCTCGTCGCCGTTGCCGCCCGCGAGCTTCATGGTGCCGTCGTCCTTGACGTCACCCTTCAGCCAGGACTCCTTGTCGTGCCCGTCGCAGAAGTACGCGATCGCCTTGCCGCCCCGCAGGGAGATCGCGACCGCCGAGGAGTTGTCGTCGGTGCGGCCCGCGTAGTCGGCGTTGGGCAGGGCGCTGCGGGACGGTGAGGGGCTGGGCGGGACGCTCGGTGAGGGAGAGGAGGAGGCGGGCGGGGCGCTGGCCGACACCGAGACGCCCGGCGACGCCTGCCGGTACGGGTTGGGCGCGTTCTTCGTCCCCGTCATCGCGTTGAGCGACAGCATGAACACGCCGAACACGAGCCCCGCGAGAAGGGTGAGAAGGGGTCCTGGACGCTTCATTCGGGCCTCCCCCGAGGCGAGTCTCCTGCAATGAGAGCGGACTCACGCGCCCGCGTCCAGAGGCGCACGGGCGCGTTTCCGCCACAAGTGGCGGAATGGGGCGATTCGGGTGACGTCGGCGGAGTCTGAGGGGCCGGGCAGGCCGCCGACGGCATCGCCCGGTGTCCGCCTCGGGCGGTGGAACAAGCTCACTCCGGGCGGGGAGAGGCCGTCCGCCACCTCTCTCGGGGACTCGGCGAGCAGCAGTCCGTTCGAAGCGGGCAGCGGTTCGTCCGAAGCGAGCGGCAGCCGATCCGGGACGGGCGGCACGAGCCGGTCCCGGCCGGAGTCGGCGCGTGGCCCCCGTCTCGTCAGGCGGGCGCCGCGCACCCGCGCGCGGGGGGCTGACTACGCTGGTGCGACACGACGTGCACACAGATCAGTGAGGAGCATCACCGTGGCGGTACGAGCGGTCCGGGGCGCCGTCCAACTGGAACGGGACGAGGCCGGCCACATGGACGAGCAGGTCAGCGAGCTGCTCACCGCCATCCTGGAGCGCAACGCGCTCACCACGGACGACCTGATCAGCATCTGGTTCACGGCGACGCCCGATCTGCACAGCGATTTCCCGGCGGCGGCGGCGCGCAAGCTCGGCATCGTGGACGTTCCGCTGATCTGCGCGCAGGAGCTGACCATCGAGGGCGCGATGCCCCGGGTCGTCCGTGTTCTCGCCCACATCGAGTCCGACCGGCCGCGCGCGGACGTCGTGCACGTCTACCTCGGCGCCGCGGGCGCGCTGCGCAAGGACATCGCCCAGTGAGGACCGCGCTCGTCATCGGAACCGGGTTGATCGGCACGTCCGCGGCCCTCGCGCTCGCGGCGCGCGGCGTCGTCGTCCACCTCGCCGACCACGACCCGCTGCAGGCCCGTACGGCGGCCGCGCTGGGCGCCGGCACGGACGAGGCCCCCGAGGGGCCGGTCGACCTCGCGATCGTCGCCGCACCGCCCGCGCATGTCGCCGCGACCCTCGCGGACGCCATGCGGCGCGGTCTCGCCCGTGGCTACCTGGACGTCGCCAGCGTCAAGGGCGGTCCCCGCCGCGAGCTGGAGGCGCTCGGCCTCGACCTCACCCAGTACATCGGCACGCATCCCATGTCGGGCCGTGAGAAGTCCGGGCCGCTGGCCGCGAGCGGCGACCTCTTCGAGGGGCGGCCCTGGGTGCTCACGCCGACCCGGGACACGGACACCGAGGTACTGAACCTCGCCCTGGAACTGGTGTCGCACTGCCGTGCGCTGCCCGTCGTCATGGACGCCGACGCCCACGACCGGGCCGTGGCACTCGTCTCACACATGCCCCACCTGGTGTCCAGCATGGTGGCCGCGCGCCTGCAGCACGCGGAGGAGACGGCGGTACGGCTCTGCGGGCAGGGCATCCGCGACGTGACCCGGATCGCGGCCTCCGACCCCCGGATGTGGATCGACATCCTCTCCGCGAACCCGGGTCCCGTCGCGGACCTCCTCGCGGACGTCTCCGCAGACCTCGACGAGACGGTCCAGGCACTGCGTGCCCTCCAGTCCTCCGACGAGGCCAAGCGCCGCGAGGGCGCCACCGGCATCGAGGACGTCCTGCGCCGCGGCAACGCGGGCCAGGTCCGCGTCCCCGGCAAGCACGGCTCCGCGCCGCGCGCCTACGAGGTCGTCGCCGTCCTCATCGACGACCAGCCCGGTCAGCTCGCCCGCATCTTCGCCGACGCGGGGTTGGCCGGGGTCAACATCGAGGACGTACGCATCGAGCACGCGACCGGTCAGCAGGCCGGCCTGGTGCAGCTGATGGTGGAACCGAAGGCGGTGCCGGTACTCGGCGCGGCGCTGCGGGAGCGGGGCTGGGCGCTGCGCCAGTAGGCGCGACGCCGTGGGCCGAGGCCCGCCGGGACGGCCTGCACGGCGGGTCACGGCGTCCCCTCGCGCACGGCCGCGCACGGTCGCCGACGGGCGGGGGAGGCGCAGCCGTGCGAGGTCCGGCAGGCGCAGGGAACCCGCCGCGGCGGGTTGCGGCGCCGAGTTGCGCCCGGCTCGCGGACGGCCGGGGGAGGCGCAGTCGGGCGACGCCCGGCCGGAGCCCTGGCGCCCGGCGGCCGGGGGCGGCGGCGGGGATCGGCACGGGCCGGGCCCTGTCCCGGCGGGGCTTCGTGACCGGCCCGGGGCGGCCCGGTGAGCGGGCCAGTAATACGGGGTCCGTGGAGCCAGTAACCTTGTGCGGGGCGCGATCGTGTCCCGCAGAGACCTCCACCCCGCACCAGGAAGGTGTTCCCACCGTGGACAACGGCGCCGCCCGTACCGCTCCGGCTGTGATTGTCGCCATCGACGGCCCCTCCGGCACGGGCAAGTCGAGCACCTCGAAGGCCGTGGCCGCGAAGCTCGGTCTGAGCTACCTGGACACGGGGGCCCAGTACCGTGCCATCACGTGGTGGATGGTCAGCAACGGTGTCGACATCACGGACCCCTCCGCGATCGCCGCCGTGGCCGAGAAGCCGGAGATCATCTCCGGTACCGATCCGGCCGAGCCGACCATAACGGTCGACGGGACCGACGTCGCCGGCCCGATCCGTACGCAGGAGGTCACCTCCAAGGTGAGCGCGGTCAGCGCCGTCCCCGAGGTGCGTGCCCGGATCACCGAACTGCAGCGCACCCTCGCCGGCTCCGCGCCGGCCGGCATCGTCGTCGAGGGCCGGGACATCGGCACCACCGTGCTGCCCGACGCCGACCTGAAGATCTTCCTCACCGCCTCCCCGGAGGCGCGTGCCGCCCGGCGCAGCGGTGAGCTGAAGGGCGCGGACATCGACGCGACCCGTGAGGCGCTGATCAAGCGGGACGCGGCCGACTCCAGCCGTAAGACCTCCCCCCTCGCCAAGGCGGGCGACGCGGTCGAGGTGGACACCTCCGACCTCACGCTCCAGCAGGTCATCGAGTGCGTCGTCACCCTCGTCGAGGAGAAGCGGGCCGCCAAGTGACCGCACCCTCCGCGAGACGCGCCGACGTCGGGCGCCGGATCGGCGTCGGCCTGATGTACGGGCTGTGGAAGCCGCGCGTGCTCGGTGCCTGGAAGGTCCCCGCGACCGGCCCGGCGATCCTGGCCGTGAACCACTCGCACAACATCGACGGGCCGATGGTCATGGGCGTCGCGCCCAGGCCCACCCACTTCCTGATCAAGAAGGAAGCGTTCATCGGCCCGCTCGACCCGTTCCTGCTGGGCATCGGCCAGCTGAAGGTGGACCGCGAGATCGCCGACCGCACGGCCATCACCGACGCTCTCGGCGTCCTGGCGGCCGGCGGAGTCCTCGGGATCTTCCCGGAGGGCACCCGGGGCGAGGGAGACTTCGCCTCGCTGCGGGCCGGGCTCGCGTACTTCGCGGTGCGCAGCGGAGCTCCCATCGTCCCGGTGGCGGTGCTGGGAAGTTCCGAGCGGACCAGCCGGTTGACGAAGGCACTGCCCCCGCTGCGCAGCAGGGTCGACGTCGTCTTCGGTGACCCCTTCGATGCGGGCGACGGCAGCGGCAGGCGCACGCGCCAGGCGCTGGACGAGGCCACCGGCCGCATCCAGAAACAGCTCAGCGCCCACCTTGACCACGCAAGGCGTCTGACCGGACGCCCGGAAAACGCCGGGCGCCCCGTCGGGCGTTAGGCGACACTTAGTAGTGGATCATCCGGTTTACGGGTGTTCCACCGATCACCACGATGAACGACGAGGTACGGACTTCATGAACGACCACATCCAGCCCGACGGCTCGGCGGAACACGAGCACGGGGCGCTTGGCGATGCCGAGTACGCGGAGTTCATGGAGCTCGCCGCGGAAGAGGGCTTCGACGTCGAGGACGTCGAGGGCGCGATCGAGGAGGCGGGCCACGGCCCGCTGCCCGTCCTCGCCGTCGTCGGCCGCCCGAACGTCGGCAAGTCGACCCTGGTGAACCGCATCATCGGCCGCCGCGAGGCCGTCGTCGAGGACAAGCCCGGCGTCACCCGCGATCGCGTCACCTACGAGGCCGAGTGGGCGGGCCGCCGCTTCAAGCTCGTCGACACCGGCGGCTGGGAGCAGGACGTCCTCGGCATCGACGCGTCCGTCGCCGCCCAGGCCGAGTACGCGATCGAGGCCGCCGACGCGGTCGTGTTCGTCGTCGACGCCAAGGTCGGCGCGACCGACACCGACGAGGCGGTCGTACGCCTTCTCCGCAAGGCCGGCAAGCCCGTCGTCCTGTGCGCCAACAAGGTCGACGGCATGAGCGGCGAGTCCGACGCCTCGTACCTCTGGGCCCTCGGTCTCGGCGAGCCGCACCCGGTCTCCGCGCTGCACGGCCGCGGCACCGGCGACATGCTCGACGCCGTCCTGGAGGCGCTGCCCGAGGCCCCGGCGCAGACCTTCGGCACCGCGGTGGGCGGCCCCCGCCGTATCGCCCTCATCGGCCGCCCGAACGTCGGCAAGTCCTCCCTGCTGAACAAGGTGGCCAACGAGGACCGCGTGGTCGTCAACGAGGTCGCGGGCACCACCCGTGACCCGGTCGACGAGCTCATCGAACTCGGCGGCATCACCTGGAAGTTCGTCGACACGGCGGGCATCCGCAAGCGCGTCCACCTCCAGCAGGGCGCCGACTACTACGCCTCGCTGCGCACCGCCGCCGCCGTCGAGAAGGCCGAGGTCGCGGTCATCCTGATCGACGCGTCCGAGACCATCTCCGTGCAGGACCAGCGCATCGTCACCATGGCCGTGGACGCGGGCCGCGCCATCGTCCTCGCCTTCAACAAGTGGGACACCCTCGACGAGGAGCGCCGCTACTACCTGGAGCGGGAGATCGAGACCGAGCTCGCCCAGGTGGCCTGGGCGCCCCGGGTGAACGTCTCGGCCCGTACCGGCCGCCACATGGAGAAGCTCGTCCCGGCGATCGAGACGGCTCTGGACGGCTGGGAGACCCGTGTCCCCACCGGCCGTCTGAACGCCTTCCTCGGCGAGCTGGTCGCCGCCCACCCGCACCCGGTCCGCGGCGGCAAGCAGCCCCGCATCCTGTTCGGTACGCAGGCGGGCACCAAGCCCCCGCGGTTCGTGCTCTTCGCCTCCGGCTTCATCGAGCACGGCTACCGGCGCTTCATCGAGCGCCGGCTGCGCGAGGAGTTCGCCTTCGAGGGCACGCCGATCCACATCTCGGTGCGGGTGCGCGAGAAGCGCGGCGCCAACAAGAAGAAGTAGCGCCGACAGGTAATGCGTGAGGGCGGCTCCCCCCGGGGGGAGCCGCCCTCACGCATTACCGCTCAAGGATCCGCCGTTTCAAAGACCCCGGCGCGGCGCGGGTGGCAGCGCGGCCGGGATGTGGTGCATCCCGGTGCCGTGCTGGCGTGCGCCCGGCTGCCAGACGGCCGTCGCCGTCGAGGTGGGTCCGTGCTGCGCGGCGATCTGCCGCGCGGTGTGCGCCCCCGCGCTGTACGAGCTGTATGCGCCCGACGAGCTGAACGAGTTCGAACCGCGCCCGAGGCTCCCGAAGGCCGTGAAGCCCAGGTTCTCCTCGCCGTGCCGGTCGCCGGGCAGGGTCCTGAAGGATCTGATCCACTCGGCGTAGAGCGCGTCGTAGATCGGCGTGGCCGATGGGCCGCCCTGATGAGGGTCCTGCACCGGTCGCGACGCCGGCACCTCTCTGCTCGAACGGAGGGGGGAGCCCGAGGGAGGGACCGGCTGGAAGGGCCGGTGGCCGGGGACGTCGTAGGTGTGCACGTACGTGCCAACGACCCCGCCGCCCAACGGATGCGGCCGACACGGTCATTTCGCGGCCGCCCGGAGTGAGGGCGCGCGTGGGGGCGTGACGGCGCGGGGAACCGCGCGGGGAACCCGCCTCGGCCGTTGCCGGCCGCGCACCCCGGTTCCCCGCCGAACGCCCGCGCGGCGCCCCGCCCTCAGTCCCCGCCGAGCCTGCGCACGGCGTCGTGCGGTGCCCTCAGGTACCGGCGAGCGGCATCGCGGCGGCGACCAGCTTTCCGTTGGCCGCCGCCTTGTCGAGCGCGTCGCGCAGCAGGTCCTCCCGGGGTTGGCGGCCGATCGAGCCGACCGGCGCCGCGAACAGGAGCACCTGCCGGTGCTTGTTGGCGGCGGCGCGCCAGCTCTCGGTGACCTGGAGCGCCTGGTGGGCCTGCCACCAGGCGACGGGAGAGCCGCCGCCGGTGCCCGGCTGGAGCACGGCGTGCAACTGGCCCATGGCGAGCAGTACGGACCAGCCGTGCAGGACCGGCGGCACCGAGTTCAGCTCGGTCGCGGGCATGAAGCCCTGCTCGATGAGCAGCGGCAGGAAGTCGTCGCCGATGTCGGTCGAGCCGGGGCGCACGATCGGCCCGGTCGGCTCGACGACGAGCGCCGGGTGCAACTCGCCGTTGATCAGTACGAGTCCGCTGGTGACACCGAGCACGGCCTGCTCGGGTCCGGTGTCGGCGGGTGTGCCGTCGGGGTGGATCGAGCGGACGGCGCCCTGGAGTTGTTCCTCGGTGACCTGCACGACCTGTGAGGGCAGGCAGGTGGCGTGGGCGAAGGCGAGGACGGCGGTCTCGTCGCCGATGAACAGGACGGTGCTGGTGCGCTCCTGTTCCGAGTCGCCCGGGGTGCGGCACGACGTGCAGTCGTAACTGCCGGGGGCGTTCTCTCCGGCGAGCAGCCGGTCGGCTTCTTCGTCGCCGATCTCGGCGCGTACGTCGTCGCTGACGTCGAGCATGCGCGGCACGGTGGCTCCTCGGGATGCGGTGCGTGGCGGTGCCGGGTGGCTCCCGGCCCATGAATCGGGGGTTCCCGGCTCATGAAGATGTCAACGGGTGATCTGTGGCCGGAGTCACGCTCGAGAGCGAACGGAATCGAACCATCCGAAGCCCAGGGTGAAGATGCCCCCGGAATTGGTTACTCCGAGTCAACTTCCAGGAGTCGTAGGGAAGTTGATTGGGTGAAGTGGGTCACAGGCGGCAAGGGGAGCAGGTCGACAAATCCGGAAATCACCCAATGAAGTGGGTGGCCGAAAATCGATGATACCCGCGGTAACGGCTAACTGGCCTCGAATGACAAAGAGTTGGTTGATATCGGGGCGCCCGGGTCCATAGGTTCCTGCGCTGTGTGCAACGAGCACCGCTCGGGTACGTCCGCCGGCCGATCCGCACCGGATCACAGCAAGGCCGTCGGCGGACGGGTCGGAGCGCGACGGCCGCGTCCTACACGCGGGTCGTCGCGTCCCGTCCTGGGGGACCCCGGGTGTTTCGAGAGGGAAATACATGTCCGCATGTGCCGACAGCACTCACGAGAACAGTCACAAGGCTCGTACGGCGAACAGGACACGTACGACGGCGGTCCTCGCCGGGGCGGCACTGCTCGCCCCGCTCGGACTGCTCGCCGCGACCGGCGACGCCGCAGCGGCCGACAGCGGAGTGTGGGACCGCATCGCCCGGTGCGAGAGCGGCGGCAACTGGCACATCAACACCGGCAACGGCTACTACGGGGGGCTCCAGTTCTCCGCCGGCACCTGGCGCGCCTACGGCGGCACGGCGTACGCGCCGACCGCCGACCAGGCCTCCAGGAGCGCGCAGATAGCCGTCGCGAGCAAGGTCCAGAGCGCGCAGGGATGGGGTGCCTGGCCCACCTGTTCGGCCCGCGCCGGGGCATACGGCAACGCGCCCGGCTCCTCGGGTGCGGGGTCGGCCGCGGGATCGGCGACCGCCAAGTCGGCGCCGAAGTCGGCGCCCGCGCCCCGGTCCGCGCCTCCGTCCGCCCCGGCGAAGCGGGAACCGGCGAAGGCGCCGGCCCGCCCGTCGGGCCACACCAACCGCGGCTCGTCCCGCGGCGACTACACCGTCCGTGAAGGCGACACCCTGAGTGCCATCGCCGCGCGGCACGGGACCACCTGGCGCAAGATCTACGCCGCCAACACGTCCGTCATCGGCGGTGATCCCGATCTGATCGTGCCCGGGCAGCGGCTCGACATCTGAGCCCCGCTCCCCCTCGTCCCGGGCACGGCGCCCCGCCCGGTCCTCCGACCGGGTGGGGCCCTGGGCGTCGTGGGCGCGGCTGGGCGGGCGAGCGGGACGGGCCGCTTAGCGTGGCCCGATGTCCTTCATGCCGACCAGGCGGACCCCGCCGAACACGTGGACCGCGTCCGGGCGCTCGATCGGACGTGCGCGGTACGCGGCCGTGGTCGCCGCCGTACTGGCCGCCCTCGTTCCCCGGAACGCGGAGGCCGTACCCCCGCCCCCGCTTCCCGGCCCCGGGGCGGCCCGTGGTGCCCACGACTGCGCGAACGACGAGTGGCCCTGGACCTGCCTCGCCGAGTGCGAGAGCAGCGGGCACTGGCACGCGAACACCGGCAACGGCTTCTACGGGGGGCTCCAGTTCCTTCAGTCCACCTGGGTCGCGTTCGGGGGGCTCGAATACGCTTCCCGCGCCGATCTCGCCACGCGCGCCGAGCAGATCAAGATCGCGAAGAAGGTGCTGGCCGTCCAGGGATGGGGGGCCTGGCCCGGCTGTTCCAAGACGTACGGGCTGCAGGGTCCCTTCCACGTGGTGAAGACCGGCGAGACGCTCGCGTCGATCGCCCGCAAGTACCGGGTCGAAGGCGGCTGGCAGACGCTCTACAAGGTCAACAAGAAGAAGATCGGCAGCAGTCCGGACCTGCTGGCCAAGGGCATCCAGCTCGTCATCCCGAAGGCGGCGGGCGCCGCCCGGAACGCGGCCCCCGCCCCGTTCGGCCGGCCCCTGGACCCGGCGGCACGCCGCTCCGCGCCGCCGCCTCGGCCGCCTCTCCGCTGAACACGACGGCGCCACGCCGCAGTTCATGGACGTACGTCGTCCCGTCCGGCCGCCCGCGCAGTCCCGGCGGCAGTCGCTGCTCGGCGACCACCACACAGGCGTCGAGGGCGCCGAGCAACGCGTACGTCCGGGCCGCGACCGCCGACGACATGCCCTGCGCGGGTTCGTCGACGAGCAGCACGCGCACGCGTGGCGACAGTGCGCGGGAGAGGGCGAGCATGCGCTGTTCGCCGCCGGAGAGGGTGCCCGCGCGGCGGGGGAGGAGCGGTGCCAGCTGCGGGTAGGCGTCCAGGACGGCGGAGAGGTCGGCCGCCGCGAGCTCCAGGTTCTCGCGCACGGTCAGCGAACCGAACACGGCCCGGCGTTCCGGGACGAGGCACAGCCCGCGCCTGGCCCGCTCGAACGCGGGCAGGCGCGTCACGTCGGTGCCGTCCCAGACGACGGCACCGGCCGACAGCGGCACGGTTCCGGCGAGGGCGCGCAGCGCGGTCGTACGGCCGGAGCCGTTGCGGCCCAGCAGGACGGTGAGGCCGGGGCCCGGGGCGACCAGGGTCACTCCGTGCAGGGCCTCCAGGGGGCCGTAGCGCACGCGCGCGTCGCGCAGGGCGATGCTCATCCGCCGGTCCTCGTGTCCAGGACCCGGTCGGCGGGCCCCGAGGTGACGATCCGGCCGGCCGCCATGACGTGGACGGTGTGGGCCAGGTCGGCGACCAGATCGAGATCGTGCTCGACGACCAGGAGGGCCATGCCGTCCGCGGCGATCGCCCGCAGCACGCGCGCCAGCGCGGCCACCTCGCCGGTGTCGAGACCGGCCGCGGGTTCGTCCAGCAGCAGTACCCGGGGGCTCCCGGCGAGCGCGCGGGCCAGTTCGACGCGCCGCAGCGTCCCGGTCGGCAGCCCCGCCGCGGGCAGCGACCGCACCGGCCCGTCAAGACCGAGCAGCCGCAACGCCCGCTCGACCGCCCCCGGATCGGCGATCCGCCCCCGTTCGGCGCCGACCCGCACGTTCTCGGCCACGGTCAGCGACGGGAAGACCGCCAGCTGCTGGAAGGTCCGCGCGATTCCCAGCCGCGTCCGCGCGTGCGCCGCCAGACGGGTGATGTCCCGCCCGCCGAACAGCACCTGTCCGCCCGAGGGGCGCAGGGTCCCCGCGAGACAGTGGAAGAGGGTGCTCTTCCCGGCCCCGTTGGGCCCCACGACCGCCGTGACCCGGCCCGGCGGGACGTCGAGGAGGACCCCGTCGAGAGCGGTGAACCCGCCGTAGGCGACGTGGAGCCCACGGGCCGTCAGCGACCGCGGCGGCGTCCGGGCGGCGCGGCGGGCGGCCTTTGTGGCCGCTCCCGTCACGCCGTAGCGGCTCGGGGACCCGGCCGGTACGGGGTCTCCGGGCCGGCCCGGAGACCCGTTCGGTACGGGTGGACCGGAGCGGCGCGGGGGCCCGGCCGTCACGGTGGGCGCCGTCGGCATCCGCGCCCGGACGGCGGCGGCCAGGGCCACGGTCCCCGTGGGCGCCCGCGGCACGAACTCCCCCGGGCGCGCCGCGCCCGCCGGGCGCAGACGCCGGCGTACGCGCGCGCCCAGGGGTGTCAGGGTCGCCCGGGGGTGGAGCCCGGGACGCGACATCGCCGCGCGCAGGGCCGCGTACGGGCCCTCCGGGAAGCGGCCGACGAGGACGGCGAGGAGACCGATCAGGGCGGCCGCCACCCCGCCGCGGGCCCCCGCGTCGAGCCCGACCAGCAGAGCCGCCGCGAGGAGCGCCCCGAAGACGCTGTCGGCGCCGAGCACCACGACCGCCGCGAACCAGAGCAGACCGCGGACGGGGTCGTACGCGGTCGCGTCGAAGGCGCGCACGCCCATGCCGAACATCCCGCCGCCCAGCGCGGCCAGCGCGGCCCCCGCGACGAACGCCGTCAGTTTCAGGGCCGGGACGCGGACGCCCGCCGCCGACGCGCCCGCCTCGTGGTCGCGCATGGCGGCCAGGGCCCGGCCGGTCCGGCCCCGGCGCAGCGTGTGCGCGGCGAGCAGCGCGACGGCCAGCAGGACGAGTTCGAGGACGTAGTACGCGCGGTCGCCGCCGAACCCGGCCGGGCGGTCCAGGGACAGGCCGGCCACCGCGTACGGCTGCGCGAAGACGAACCGGCTGACGCCCACGCCCACCGCGAAGGTGGCCACCGCGAGCGCCAGGCCGTGCCGTTTGATGGCCGGCCATCCGGTCAGCAGGCCGAGCGGGGCCACCAGGAGCACGGCCACCGCCAGCGCGGCAAGACCGGGCAGCCGTGGCAGACCAGGGAAGCGGCCCGCGGCCAGCAGCGCCGTGAAGAGGGCGCCCAGACCGGCGTACGCGGCCTGCCCCAGCGAGATCTGGCCGCCGCGGCCGGTGACCACGACGAGGGACAGCAGGACGACACCGAGCGCGGGCACCTGCACGGACGTGTGCAGGTCCGAGCCCGCGAAACCGAGCGGCAGCAGGAACAGCACGACGGCCACGGCCCAGGCCCCGGGCGGTGTCGGCACCCGGACCGTCGCCGCGCGCGGGAGCGCGTCGCGGGTGCCGATGCCGGGCAGCACGAGCGCGGCGACGAGCAGCGCGACCACGAAGAGGTTGGCGCCGACCGCCTGGAGCAGCGGTTCCGCCCAGCCGGTGGGGTGCAGCCGGGTCAGCTGGCTCTGGGCGACCCCGATGCCGAGGGCGACCACGACGGCGACCGGGAGACTGCGCATCCGGGCCGCCACCGCGACCGCCATCACCTCCATGACGAGCAGCGGCAGGCCGTACGGGTCGAGCCGCACGTACGGCGCGAGGAGCACGCCCGTCAGGCCCGCCGTGAACGAGCCGAAGGCCCAGCCCGCCGCGGCCACCCGGTCGGCGTCGATACCGCCGAGCACCGCGAGCGGGCGGTCGTCGACGACGGCCCGCAGTTCCGTGCCGAAACGGGTCCAGCGTGTCACCGCGCCCACACCCGCGGCCAGCGCGACGGCCACCGCCAGCTGCCCCCACGGATCCGCCGACACCAGCGTCGGCGCGTCCGCCCGCGCCCCGGTGCCCCACACCAGCGCCGCCCCGCCGACCAGCAGCACGAAGACCCCGATGGACGCGACCAGGGTCTGCGCGGGGTCGCCGCCGAGGAGGGACAGCGGCCGGAAGACGAAGCGCTCCAGAGCCATGCCGATGGCCGGGGCGACCAGCAGCAGGGTCACCGAGGCGCCGAGCGCGAGCGGCCGGCCCCACTCGACCGTGAACTGGCGCAGCAGATACGCGCACACCATCGCGATCGCGCCGTGCGCGAAGTTGAGCACGCCGGTGGCGCGGTAGGTGACGATCAGCCCGATCCCGGTCAGCGCGGCGGCACTGCCGACGGACAGACCGGCGAGGGTGAGGTCGTACGTCAGCGAGGACATCAGCCGTCCGGGTCGGAGGACGGACGGTCGGGGCCGGGACGGCCGGGGGAGGACGGGAGATCGGGAGTGGCCGGGAGACCGAGCGTGGACGGCCGTTCGGCGAGGGGCGGACCGCCGACCGCCGGGGAGGGCGGCTCGCCGCCGGAGGTGTCGTCGTCGGCGTCCGGTTCGCAGATCGGGCACGGCCCCAGGTCGCCGCTCGCCAGGACGCGCGAGTCGGCCGGTACGGCTTCCGGTTTCCCCGCGACCAAGGGGCAGTCCGCGCGGTGGTACAGGGTGCCGCTGGGCACCATGAGGAGCTCGCCGCTCACGGCCACGGGCGCGGCCGCCGCCGGTCCGGAATCCTCGGCGTCGTCGGGCCCGGCGGCCACCAGCAGCCCGTACAGTTCCTCGACGCGGGCCGCGGCCAGCGCGTTCCTGCCGTGCGTGAGGAGCACCGCGCCGGCGATGATCAGCGCTGCACCGGGCACGGTGCAGGAGGCGAGGTAGGGCAGCTGACGTTCCGCGTACCGCTCGCCGGAGATGCCGTACCAGCCGATGACGCACAGCACCGCGCCCGCGGCGAGGGCGGCCCAGCCGGCCCACAGGACGGGGTGCACGGTCCGCAGTCGAGCTGTCCGCATCCGGACTCCCACACGTCGTGTATCTGTCCGTGTCAGCCAATGGCTTGCACTATGCCCTCTGGAAGCCGACCCTGAAAGCACCGGGCGCACATGGCCCGGACCGACACCCGGTGGTGAGCCAGATGGTTCTCGGGAGCGACCTCAGGCGGGGGAACGGCCGGGGAGTGGCGGTGACGGCGGTTCTCGTCCTCGCCGCGGCCCTCACGGCGTGCGGCAGCGGCGGCGGCGGCGCGAGTTCGGCTTCGCCCACACCCTCGGTGGCGCGGTCCACCAGCGCTCGGCCCAGCGCCACGGCTCCGGCGGACCAGGCGGCCGCGCGGACGGAGATCAAGCAGAACTGGGAGAAGTTCTTCGACCCGGCCGTCTCCACGAAGGAGAAGCAGGCCGTCCTGGAGAACGGCGACCGGATGGCCCAGGTGCTGCAGGGTTTCAACGGTGACCAGCGCGGTCAGCAGGTGATGGCGAAGGTCGAGAAGATCGAGTTCACTTCGCCGACCTCGGCGGACGTGACCTACTCGCTGATCCTGAAAGGCGCCACCGCCCTGCCCGGCGCCTCCGGAACGGCCGTCGAACAGAACGGCACCTGGAAGGTCTCCGTCAACACGCTCTGCGCGCTGGTCCAGCTGAGCGGCAACGCGTCGTCGAGCGCTGTCCCGGGCTGCTGAGCGAGGGTGCGGCGCACAGCGGCCGGCGCCGTCGTCGCGGTCTTGCTGCTCCTGGCGGGCACGGCCTGCGGCAGCCGGCTCCCGGAGAGCGACTTCGAGAACCGCGCCTCACCCCCGGCCCGGGAAGCCCCCGCGCCGATCCGCGTCGGCGTCGTCAGCAGTGCCACCAGCCCCGTCGGCGGCTCCGCGTTCACCGGACCGCGTGATGGGGCCAAGGCCTACTTCGACCGGCTCAACGCCCGGGGCGGCATCGACGGGCGGCCGGTCGAGGTGCGGCTGTGCGACGACGGCGGCAGCGGGGTCGGCAACAACACGTGCGTGCACCGGCTGATCGACGAGGACAAGGTCGTGGCCCTCGTCGCCACCACCGCCCTCGACTACGCGGGCGCCTCCCAGGTGTCCCGCGCGCGCGTGCCCGACATCGGCGGCCAGCCCATCGGCCCCGCCTACGACACCTATCCGCACCTCTACGGGATCTACGGCAGCCTCGCGCCGCGCGACGGCACCCCCGGATGGCACGGCGAGCTGTACGGCGGCACCGAGGTCTACCGCTACTTCAAGCGCGTCCAGGGCGCCCGCACGGCCGCCGTCGTCTCCTACAACCAGTCCGCCTCCGCCGCCTACGCCCGGCTGGTCACCCAGGGGCTCAGGGCCGAGGGCTACCGGGTCGTCGGCGAACAGGTCGACTTCGCGCTGCCCGACTTCCGCGCCGTCGCGGCCGACCTGAAGGACCAGGGCGCCGATCTCGTCTTCGACGCCATCGACACCCACGGCAACGCCCAGCTGTGCAAGGCCATGGACGACGTCGGCGCCCACGTCATCGCCAAGGTCACCAACGTCCAGAACTGGACGTCCACCGTGCCCGCGGACTACAAGGACGCGCCGCGCTGCCGCAACGCGCTGTGGGCCACGGGGTCGAGCCGCAACTACGAGGACGCCGGTGACACCGCCGTACGGGAGTTCCGTGACGCGACCAAGGGGCTGAAGACGCATTCCCAGTGGCAGCTGGAGGGGTGGGCGGCGGCGCGCTGGTTCACGGACGCGGCGAGGTCCTGCGCCCCGGCGGACGTCACCCGCGCCTGCGTCGACGCCTTCATGAACCGGGGGAAGCCCTACACCGCGGGCGGGCTGCTGATCCCCGTCACCTACGAGCGGCTCGCGGAGCCGCCGAAGACACGTCGGACCTGCCTCTCGGTTGCCCGCTGGCGCGACGGCTCGGGCTGGGTCTCCCAGGGGGACATGAACGCGACATGCTTCGAAGTGCCGCAGATCCCCTACCGCCCGTGAGGACCGCCGTCGTCCCCGAGGCTCCGCCCAGGAGCCCGCTCCCCGAACGCGGCGGGGGCTCAGTGGCCGGGGCTGAAATCCTGCCAGCCCTTGCGGACAGTGCCTGTCCGCAAGGGCTGGCAGACTCGGCGGCATGTTGGAGACATCCGCACGACTGCTGCGCCTGCTCTCACTCCTGCAGGCCCACCGCGAATGGTCGGGCGCGGACCTCGCCGGGCGGCTGGGCGTCACCCCGCGCACGGTCCGCCGCGATGTGGACCGGCTGCGTGAGCTGGGCTATCCCGTCAACGCCAGTCCCGGTACGGGAGGCGGCTACCAGCTCGGCGCGGGGGCCGAGCTGCCGCCGCTGCTCCTGGACGACGACGAGGCCGTCGCGGTGGCCGTCGGACTGCGCACGGCGGCCGGCCAGGGGATCGAGGGCATCGGCGAGTCCTCCGTACGCGCGCTCGCCAAGCTGGAGCAGGTCCTGCCGAGCCGGCTGCGGCGCCGGGTCGGCGCCCTGAACGCCTTCACCGTGCCGATGCTGCGCGGTCCGCAGCCCTCCGCCGTCGACCCCGCCGTCCTCACCGAGCTGGCCAACGCCTGCCGCGACAGCGAGCTGCTGCGTTTCGAGTACCGCGACCACGCGGGCTCCTCGACGCGCCGCGCCGTCGAGCCGTACCGCCTGGTGTGCACCGAGCACCGCTGGTACCTGGTCGCCTGGGACGTCGACCGCGACGACTGGCGTACGTTCCGGGCCGACCGCGTCACGCCCCGGCCGCCGCACGGACCGCGCTTCACCCCCCGTACACCACCGGCCGAGGATCTCGCCGAGTACGTCTCCCGGGGGGTCTCCACCCGCGCCTACGCCACGAACGCCGTCGTCCGGCTGCTGGTGCCGCTTGAGGAGGCCGCCGCGCGGATCTCACCCTCGGCCGGGACCCTGGAGGCCTCGGGAAAGGACAGCTGTGTGCTGCGCACCGGGGCGGCCGGCCTCGACGCCATGGTCGTTCACGTGATGCTGACGGGTTTCGAGTTCGAGATCATTGAGCCCGTCGAGCTCGTCGACGCGATCATGACCGCCCGGGACCGGTTGTCCCGAGCGCTGGAGAGGCCGGGTCCCGAGGGCACGCCGATCACGGCCCGCCTACCGTAGGCGACGTCCGGGCGCCGACGGAGACCGTGCGGGGGTCCTGTGCTCGAAGCGTGTATTTCCTATGCGGCGTCAGCTTCCGGGGTGCGCGGCGGGTGCGCGGCGGAATCGGAGCGGCCCCGGAATGCAAAAGCATCGGCGGGCGTACGGCCTCGCTCATTCCGCAAGGTTATTCGAGACGCCCGCACGACGACTCCGAATTGTGTTCGAAGGCTTGCGGGACATCCGGGGAGACCACATACGGGTGACGGTGTTCGGCGAAACACATGTCGTGATCCTGTGACAGAAGCGTGACCGGCGGGGGACAGGTGACGCTCGGTCGCCGATCGGGCTTCCTCCGCCGGGGCGCGCCGCCTAACGTGGCGGTCATGGCACCCATTCACCCTTCTCACGCAGAGCCGCAGGACAGTCCGGAGAGCTATGTCGGACTGGAGGTGAGCAGCGCCGAGGAGCGCGCACGGAAGCACGGCTGGGCATCGGTGCGCTCGCTGCCGACAGGCTCGATCATCACCATGGAGTACCTGGTCGGGCGGCTGAACTTCGAGGTCACCGACGGTACGGTGACGCGCTGCTGGAAGGGCTGAGCGTCCGGCCGCGGCGGACGCGAGCCCGTTCCGGCGCGGGAGCACCGGATCACGTGTCGGAACGGCGGCACGATGTGCGAAGGCCCCCGGCTCGTCGAGCCGGGGGCCTTCGCGGTGCGGGGAGAGGCTGTGCGTACCGGCCCCGCGGTCTTCTAGCTGCCCGTCAGGGGGCGGGCCGAGGCGGCCGTGGCCGCGCGCGCCGGACGGTCCGGGTGCGGCGGGCGGCGGCTGCCCGCCGGTGTCACGGGGGTGCGCTCCGAGCGGGCGGTGTGCGGGCCCGGCGCGAGATGGACGGGGGCTCTGGACGGACGGGGCGCGACCGTCTCGCGGGCCGGCACCTCGCCGTCCACGGAGGGGCGCGGGGACATGACCGGTGCGCCGACCGGCGCAGGTGCCGGAGTCGGTGCCGGTGCGGCGGTACGGCCGCGACGGGCGCGCCACAGGTCGCGCAGCGAGAAGATCCCGGCCTCGGAGCGGGCGATCAGCGGCTCGCACCAGGGCAGCGCCAGAAGGATCAGCAGGCCCGCGGCCCAGCCCAGCAGGACGTCGCTCAGCCAGTGCGTACCCAGGTACACGGTGGTGAGACCGACGCCGAGGGAGGTCACGGCGGACAGCGCGGAGAGCCAGCGTCTGGCTCTTGGGGTCGATGCCAGATAGGCCAGGATTCCCCAGGTCACGACGGCGTTGGCGGTGTGGCCCGAGGGGAATATATCGCCGCCCAGGCCCATCTCGTTCGAGCCGATGGTGATGGCGTAGTGCGGGCCGAGACGGCCCATGCCGAGCTTCGCCGCGCCCACCGTGATGTTCAGCAGAAGGATGGACGCGCCCAGGGTCAGCAGCGGGCGCAGCGTGTGCTGCCGCCAGGAGCGCCAGCCCAGCCACGCGGCGACCATCACGGCGGTCGGGCCGCGCTGGCCGAGGACCACGTAGTAGTCCAGGAACGCGTGGATCTCCGGCCACTGCTGATAGGGCCGGAAGAACATGACCTGCCAGTCGAACCGGACCAGCCACGACGTGATCGCCACGGCCCACACGATCGCCAGGTAGAAGGCCAGGGTCGCCGCGAAGAGGACAACCCTGTGCCGACTCATCTTCGGCACATCGATGTGGGCCGGTCGTTCCGGCTCACGGTCCAGCCGGGCGAAGACCCGGTCCAGACGGGTGAGGTTTCGTTCGGTACGCACCCAATCGACGTTACAGCGAGTGAGCTGCGTTCCAGGACGATTCACTCGGTTTGTGATGACGATGTGATGTGGGATTCCTCTCAGGATCATGTTTATTTCCAATGAATCTCTAATCCCCGACGCGTGGAGCCTTCAATTCCATTGATCCCTGAGGGTCTTCGATTTTATGGCACTTTTATATTCGTTCACCGAATGATGGCGTGGAATTCTCCGGCCGCTCACCGGTCCGGACGGGGTCGCCGCCGGGCCGGTCACGGCGGCCCCGAGCCGTTCAGCCAGAAGGCCCCGTAGGCCGCCGAAGCCACCGCGACGCCCCCGAGGACCAGCGCCGACCTGGAGGTGCGCAGCCGGGCCAGGGCCACCGCGAGAGGGAACAGGAGGGGGAAGGCCGGCATCAGCAGGCGTGGTTTCGAGCCGAAGTAGCTCGACGCGCACAGGGCGAGCGCGAGCACGATCCCCGTGTAGACCAGCAGCGTCGGCGGCTGTCCCCGGCGTACGCACGTCACGTAGAGCCACAGGATCAGCGCGACCCCGACGATCAGCCCGGCACCGGCCAGGGCGGACGGGAACGAGGTGAGCTTTTCGGCCACGAACCGGCCGAAGGCGTAACCGCCGTCGAAGCCGTTGCGCCAGCCCGCCTGGACGTCGAGATAGCCCAGCGGGCCCTTGCCCGTGCGGTGGCCCACCCACAGCACGTAACCGGCGGCGCCGAGCGGCGCGATGATCATGGCAAGGGCGCGGCGCCACACGCGTGCGCCGTCCGTTCGGGGCGTGCTTCCGCCGCTCCGGTGGTCTCCCACGAACGAGGTAATCGCCGCCACCCACAGGGCCGCGACCACGGCGACCCCCACCGGCCGGGTCAGCCCGGCGAACGCGGCGAGCAGTCCCGCGGTCAGCCAGCGACCGGTCAGCACCGCGTACAGCGACCACGCGGCCAGCGCCGTGAACAGCGACTCGCTGTACGCCATCGACTGCACGATGCCGACGGGCAGGACCGCCCACACCAGCACGGCGCACACCCCGGCCCGGCGGCCGTGGACATGATCGGCGACCGCGAAGATCCCCCAGGCCGCGGCGAGCGAGGCCACCGCGCTGACCAGCAGGCCCGCGTCGGGGTACGACAGCGGCCCCACCGCCGCGATGAGCCGCTCCAGCCAGGGCAGCAGCGGGAAGAACGCGAGGTTCGCGTGCACGTCACCGTTCGGCAGGCGGACCTCGTAGCCGTAGCCGAGCTCGGCGACCCGGGTGTACCAGAGCGAGTCCCAGCGCTGTGACAGCAGCCGGTGGGCGCTCTTGCCGTTCGCCGCGCTCCACACGGCGAGGGTGACGAGGCCCAGGGCGCGCACGGCCGCGTACCCCAGGAGGGCGGGTGCGGCGCGGCGCAGGGCGCCCCCGTGGAGCGGCGTCGCGAGGGGCGTCTCCGGATCGGTCACGGGCTCGATTATCGGCGGACCCCGGAACCGGCGGGCCGCCCGGGGCGTGCCGAGCGGCGGGGGCATGGCGTACGCCACAGTCCTGGCCAGGCGAACTTGAGAGGTCCGCCACATGGCCTCGGAGAGAACTCGCGTACGCTGACGGCTCACTCGCCTTTGTTGCGTGGGCCCGGGACTCCGCTCTCCGGGCCGCAACCCCAGGGAGTCCCCACCCTGCGGATCCGCAGAACGCGAGGGAACCTCTGGAGGTACGTACATGTCCGGGACGACCACGGCCGCTGCGCGATGCCGTCGGGAGACCGGGGTCGGTGCCAACCGCTGGGTCGTCCTCGTCGTCCTGTGCGTCAGCCTGCTGCTGGTCGCCCTCGACGCCACCGTGCTCCATGTCGCGGTCCCCGCCGTCACCGAGGACCTGAAGCCCGGCGCGATAGAACTGCTCTGGATCGTCGACGTCTATCCGCTCGTCTGCGCCTCGCTCCTCATCCTCTTCGGCACGCTCGGTGACCGCGTCGGCCGCCGGCGGGTCCTCCTCCTCGGTTACGCCCTCTTCGGCGTCGCCTCCGGCATCGCGGCCTTCTCCGGGAACGCCCAGCTCCTGATAGGCGCCCGCGCCCTGCTCGGCGTGGGCGGCGCGATGATCATGCCCGCCACGCTCTCGATCCTGCGCCAGGTCTTCCCCGACCGGCGCGAGCGGGCGCTCGCGATCGGCATCTGGAGCGCGGTCGCCGCCGTCGGGGCGGCGGTCGGACCGCTGCTCGGCGGCTTCCTCCTCGAACATTTCTGGTGGGGATCGGTCTTCCTCGTCAACATCCCGCTGATGATCATCAGCCTGCCGGTCGGCCGGCTGCTGCTGCCCGAGTCCCGCGGCGAGCGCGACGGTCCCTGGGACGTGGCCGGGGCGCTGATGGCCGCCGCCGGTCTGTTCGGAATCGTCCTCGGTGTGAAGCGCCTCGGCGGCGGCGAGGCTCCCTTCAGCCCCTTCACCCTCGCGCCGCTGCTCCTCGGCGGGGTGCTGACGGCCGCCTTCGTACGGCGGCAGCGGCGGCGCGCGCACCCGCTGGTGGACCTGCGCATGTTCGCGCGTCCCGCCTTCAGCACATCGATCGGCTGCATCGTGCTCGCCATGCTCGCCCTGGTGGGACTCGAACTGATCGCGGCGCAGTACCTGCAGCTCGTGCTCGGCCTGTCGCCGCTCCAGACCGGGCTGCGGCTGCTGCCGCTCACCGTCGCGGCGATGGCCGCGGGGCTCGCGGGGGCGAAACTGCTGCGGCGGTTCGGGCCGCGCGCGATGGTCTGCTTCGGTTTCTGTCTCACCGCGGCCGCCGTGGTCACGCTCACCGCGATGGGCGGCAACGACAACACCGGGCTGCTGCTCTTCGGCTTCGTGCTGCTCGGATTCGGTCTGGAGACCACGCTCTTCGGGGCGTACGAGTCCATGCTGAGCGAGGCTCCGCAGGCGCAGTCGGGCGGCGCGGCGGCGATAGGCGAGACCTCGTACCAACTGGGCGCCGGACTGGGGATCGCGCTGCTGGGCAGTGTGATGAACGCGGCCTACGCGCCCGGACTGTCCTCCGTCCCCGGCGTCGGGGCGGCCGATTCGGCGGCGGCGGGACACTCGCTCGGCGAGGCGTACCAGGTCGCCGACAAGCTCGGAGGCACGACCGGCGGCGCCCTGCGGCAGGCCGCCCGGGACTCTTTCGTGCACGGACTGCATGTGACGCTGCTGGTGAGCGCGGGACTGTTGCTGCTGGGCGCCGTGATGGCGCTGCGGCTGCCGCGGGTCATGGACTGCGGGGCACCCGCGACGGACTCCGCCCCGGCCGCGAACCCCGCCCCGGCCGGGACCGGCCGCGGCACGGACCCGGTACCGGGCCCCACCGGGATCCCCGCTCCCCGGGACGTCGCCGAGACCCCCGTCTCCGCGTAGGTCCTCCGGTCTCCGCGCTGTCGCCGCGGCGGCGCGCCGCACCCTTCGTCGCCGCCGGCGGACCCGCCGCCGCCGCGCTCCCGGAGCGCTGTGCGGAAGTGGCCTGGACTTGGGGAACCCTGCGTCGTAACGTCAGGTCGAGATTCTTGACTAGCGGTGCTAGTTATCACCCTGCCGGAGGCTGTCGTATGTCCGCGTCCTCGAAGCTGCCGCCCTTCGACCCCGCCGATCCGCTCGGGATCGACGACCTGCTGGACGCGGAGGACCTCGCCGTCCGCGACACCGTGCGGACCTGGGCCGCGGACCGGGTGCTTCCGTACATCGCCGACTGGTACGAGAAGGGCGAGCTGCCCGGAATCCGGGAACTCGCGCGGGAACTCGGCGGAATCGGCGCCCTCGGCATGTCGCTCCAGGGCTACGGGTGCGCGGGGGCCAGCGCCGTGCAGTACGGCCTCGCCTGTCTGGAACTCGAAGCGGCCGACTCCGGGATCCGCTCGCTCGTCTCGGTGCAGGGTTCCCTCGCCATGTACGCCATCCACCGGTTCGGCAGCGAGGAGCAGAAGCTGACCTGGCTGCCGCGGATGGCCTCCGGCGAGATCATCGGGTGCTTCGGACTGACCGAGCCCGACCACGGCTCCGACCCCGGCTCCATGCGCACGCACGCCAAGCGCGACGGCGGGGACTGGGTCCTGAACGGGCGCAAGATGTGGATCACCAACGGTTCCGTCGCCGGTGTCGCCGTCGTCTGGGCGCAGACCGACGACGGCATCCGCGGATTCGTCGTGCCCACCGACGCGCCCGGGTTCTCCGCCCCGGAGATCAAGCACAAGTGGTCACTGCGGGCGAGCGTGACGAGCGAGCTCGTCCTCGACGACGTGCGGCTGCCGGCCGACGCCGTCCTTCCCGACGTCGTCGGCCTCAAGGGCCCGCTCGGCTGCCTCTCGCACGCGCGGTACGGAATCGTGTGGGGCGCCATGGGCGCGGCGCGGTCCAGCTTCGAGTCCGCCGTCGCGTACGCGAAGACGCGTGAGCAGTTCGGACGCCCCATCGGCGGCTTCCAGCTCACCCAGGCCAAACTCGCCGACATGGCCGTCGAACTGCACAAGGGCATCCTGCTCGCCCATCACCTGGGCCGCCGCATGGACGCGGGCCGGCTCCGTCCCGAGCAGATCAGCTTCGGCAAGCTCAACAACGTACGCGAGGCCATCGAGATCTGCCGTACCTCGCGCACGATTCTCGGCGCCAACGGGATCTCACTGGAATACCCCGTGATGCGGCACGCCACGAACCTGGAATCGGTGCTCACCTACGAGGGCACCGTCGAAATGCATCAGCTCGTGCTGGGCAAGGCGCTCACCGGGCTCGACGCCTTCAGGTGAAGGCCCCGCTCGTGAAGCCCCGGCAAGGCAGGGCCGGTGAGCGGCCCTGCCTCAGCTCTGGTTGAAGAAACCGTCCGTCGGGCGGCTCGCGGCCTCGCCGCTGACGATCTCCGTGTTGGCCGGGGTCAGCAGGAAGACCCGGGTGGCGACCCGCTCGATGGTGCCGCGCAGGCCGAAGGTCAGGCCGGCCGCGAAGTCCACCACGCGCTTGGCGTCGGAGGCCTCCATGGACGTGAGGTTGATGATCACCGGGATGCCGTCCCGGAAGAGTTCGCCGATACCGCGTGCGTCCCGGAAGCTGTCCGGGGTGACCGTGCCGATCCGGCGGCCCTTCTCCTCCGCCGTCTCGGAAGCAACCTTCACGCGCGGGTCGGTGACCCACGCGTCGCCGGAGTCCTGACCCTCGGCGTAGTCGTCGTCGTAGTAACGCTCGTCATCGTTGTCGTCGACGAGGCCAAGCCAGGCACTCGCCTTGCGCACCGATCCCATGGACGCCTCCTCTCACAGCGGTCTTTCGTGCTTCCGCATCCCCATGGTCGTCCATGATGCGGATGTCGCGCCAAGTGGATAGACGCCGCGTGGGGGTTTCGTGACGGTACTGGTGCACAGCGAATCCGTCGAGAGCCCGCGCCCCCCAAGGGTCGTACGGGGTAAGGCTGCTGACTGAGAGTGAAATATGATTTCTCGCGGCGACCGGGTGACGAGCGGTGCGTTCGGGTGAACGGAGTGCTCGATACGATGCCGCACTCCAACGTCCTACGTGTCACGGGGGAGTGTCGTGTTCGGAATCGTGAGGCCATGCAGCCACCGCCTCGGCGAAGGGCTCAAGACGCAGTGGATGGCGCATTTGTGCGGGCTGTGTCTCGCGCTGCGCGGGGACCACGGCCAGTTCGCGCGGGTGGTCACCAACTACGACGGCCTGCTGATATCGGTTCTGACGGAGGCTCAGGCCGAGCGTGCGACGGGATGGCGGCGCACCGCCGGGCCCTGTCCGCTGCGCGGCATGCGGACCGCCTCCGTCGCGCAGGGCGAGGGCGCCCGGCTCGCCGCCGCCGTCTCGCTGGTGCTCGCCTCGGCGAAGGTGCGTGACCACGTCGCCGACGGGGACGGCCTCCTGGCACGCAGGCCGGTCGCGATCGCCGCGCGCCGGGTGGCCGCGAGCTGGGGCAGGGCCGGGGCGCGTACGGGATCCGACGTCGGCTTCGACACGGCCGTGCTCGTCGACGCGGTGGACCGGCAGATCGGGATCGAGTCGCTGGCCGGGCCCGGAACGCCGTTGCTGACCGTCACCGAACCCACCGAGACCGCCACCGCCGCGGCCTTCGCTCACACCGCCGTCCTCACAGGCCGCCCCGGCAACGCGGCTCCACTGGCCGAGGCCGGGCGGCTCTTCGGGCGGCTCGCGCATCTGCTGGACGCCGTGGAGGACAGGGAAACCGACGCCGCGTCGGGTGTCTGGAACCCGCTCACGGCCACCGGGACCTCGCTCACCGAGGCCCGTCGGCTCGCCGACGACGCCCTGCACGGTATACGGCTCGCCCTGCGGGAGGCCGAGTTCACCGACAGCAGGCTGGCGCATGTGCTGCTCGCCCATGAACTGGGCCGGTCGGTGGACCGCGCGTTCGGGACGTCGGGGTGCGGACATCCGGCGGGCGCGTCGCACGGAACGGATGGCTCCCTCGGTTCGTTCGATTCCCTCGGCTCGCCGGACGCGGCGGTTCCGCTCGGGCCCGAGAGCTCCTTCGGGCCGCCGCCTCAGCACGGCGGCAATCCGTACGTCGGCAACGGCGACCCCTTCGGCGGCGGGCCCTCCGTCCAGCCCCCGACCCCCGGCAGGCGCGGGTTCTGGGCCGGCTGCGCCACCGCCATCGGGCTGTGCTGCACCTGCAAGATGTGCTGCGCCGGTGAGTACGAGGGGCCGTGGTCGCGCAAGAGGCGCGAAGGATGCCTGAACGACTGTGACTGCGACTGCGGTTGCTGCGAGGCGTGTGAGTGCTGCGAGTGCTGTGAGTGCTGCTCGTGTTGCGACTGCGGTTTGTGACATCGTATGTGACTGTGCGTCATGGCCACGGTGGCTCGGGTGCGTTGTGGCCAGGGACCACGGCCGTGGGTTGTGGCCGCGTGCCCTGATCGTGGGTGCGACCGGAGGCTGTGACTGAGCGCCCCGCACGGGATGCCCGCGCTCGGAGCGCTCCGGTCCGGGCGCTCCGAGCGCGGTGGCTGGGTCCAGCTCAGTCCTTCAGTTCCGGTGGGGAGATCCGGGACGTCGTGATCGCGGATCCCTTCGTGCCCCACTTGTCGAGGATCTTCCCGTACGTCCCGTCGGCGATGAGCTTGTTCACCGCGGCGCGGAAAGCGGGCGCCAGCGCGCTGCCCTTCTTGAAGGCGAAGCCAACGTCGAGGCGGTGGAACTCGTTGAGGAACTTGACCCCTTGCTGGTGGGCGACGGCGTAGCGCAGGCCGTTGATGGTGCTCATCACGACGTCGCTGCGGCCCTGTTGCAGCGAGGACCAGATGGCGCCCTGCTCGCTGTACGTCTGCACCTTGTACGCCTTCTTGCCGGCCTCCGAGCAGACCTTCTTGTTCGCCTCCAGGGTCGCCTCGAACGTCGTACCGGCCGCGGTCGCGACGTTCAGCCCGCACAGCTGCCGGAGATCGGTGATCTTCGAGAGCTTGCTGTCCGCACGCGCGGCGAAGCCCTGGCCGTCGTTGACGTAGGTGACGAAGTCGATGATCTTGCGGCGCTCGTCGGTGACACCGAAGTTGCTGGCCCCGAAGTCGTATTTGCCGCTGTCGAGGGCCGGCAGGATCGCCTCGAAGCTCGCGGACTCGTGCTTCAGCTCGATGCCGAGGGTCTTGGCCACGGCGTCCGCGAAATCGACGTCCTGCCCGGTCAGCGTCTTGCCGTCCGCCAGGTAGGAGGTGCCGGGCGGTGAGCCGGACACGCTGATCGCCACGGTCAGTGAACGGGTGCCGGGCGGCAGCAGCTTGGCGGCGGAGGCGTCTTTGTGGATCGGCGAGACGACGTCCGTGGTGGGAATCTTGTCGGCCCGCGCCCCGGTCCGCGCGGTACTTCCGCCGACCGCGTCGTCCGTACCGGAGCCGCATGCGGTGACCAGCAGGGTCGCGGAGGTGAGCAGCGCGAATGAGGCGAAATGCCTGTTTCGGGTACGCGAGAACGTACGCATGGTGTGCGGTCTCCTGAGGGCAGGGAGTGAAAGGGCGCAAGGGGAGGGGAGGGTGCGCGTGTGAAGGCGTGGGGAAGAGCAGAAAAGCGGAAGGCGCCCGTCTCGGACGGGCGCGCAGAGGGGTCAGCTCAACAGGAAGAGGACCACACTCGACCGAAGTCGATGTGGGAGCGCTTGACCAGCCACTGCTGCGAATGCATGCGCCAAGTGGAACAGGCATCCGTTTGTGCGTCAACTCACTTGAGACGTAAGGCTCACAGTATGGACAGCCTTGACATCGGGGGGAAACGCCCACGTACTCTCGTGTCACGGCCCTGCTGAGGGGCTCGGCCGTACGGCGCTCCCGGGCGCCCAGCGTGGCCTGTGTGAAGGCACCCGTGTTCGACCCGACGCATCACGGAGCCTTCGCATGTCCTCCGACACCCTCACCGAGGTCGCCGCCGCACCGGACGAAGCGGCCTCCCTGCGTATCGTCCCGCGGCGCCGTCCCGGCCTGTGGACCGCCGCCGTCGGCGTGCTGGTCCTGCTCGGGCTCGCCCTCAACTCCGTAGTACGCAATGACGCGTTCCAGTGGGACGTCGTCGGCGACTACTTCACCTCCGCCTCCGTGCTGCGCGGCCTGTGGCTCACTCTCTGGCTGACCGCCGTCGTGACGGCGCTCGGCTTCGCGCTCGGCACCCTGCTCGCCGCGTGCCGACTGTCCACCAACCCCGTTCTGAAAGCGGTGAGTTGGGGATACGTCTGGCTCTTCAGGTCGATGCCGATCCTGGTCCAGCTGCTGTTCTGGTTCAACATCGGGGTCCTGTACCCGCAGATCCTCGGTGTGCGCACGGTCGACCTGCTCGGTCCCGTGACCGTCGCCGTCGTCGGCCTCACCCTGCACGAGGCCGCCTATGCCGCCGAGGTGGTGCGCGGCGGCATCCTCTCCGTCGACCGCGGGCAGATCGAGGCCGCGCAGGCGCTGGGCCTGAGCCGGTGGCGCCGCTGGTGGCGGATCGTCCTGCCGCAGGCGATGCGCTCCATCGTGCCGCCGGCCGGGAACATGCTGATCGGCACCCTCAAGGGCACCTCCATCGTCAGCGTCATCGCCGTGCAGGACCTGCTCTACTCGGTGCAGCTCGTCTATCACCGCACTTACCAGGTCATGCCGCTCCTGATGGTGGCCACTCTCTGGTACGTCATGGTCACCTCGGTCCTCGGCGTCGGCCAGTACTACGTCGAGAAGCACTACGCGCGCGGTTCGGAGCGCACCCGATGAGCGCCGGACGCCCGTCGCTGGTGATCGTCGGGGCCGGGCCGCGGGGGACCGGTCTCCTGGAGCGGATCGCGGCCAACGCGTCCGAGCTGTACGACGGTTCGGAGCTCGACATCCATGTCGTGGACCCGTATCCACCGGGCGCCGGACGACTCTGGCGGGAGGAACAGTCGCCGCTGCTGTGGATGAACTCCGAGGCGCAGGACGTCACGATGTTCACGGACGAGACGGTCGACATGGCCGGGCCCGTGCTCGAAGGGCCCACGCTCGACACGTGGGCGGGCCTCGACGGGCGTACCTTCGCGGACCGGCCCCGACAGGGCGCCTACCTGCGGTGGGTGTACGAGCGTGCCGTGGCCGCCCTGCCGCCGGGCGTCCGGGTGTACCGTCACGCGACCCGCGCGCTGCGGGTGAGCGGACCCCGCGAGGGCCGCCAGCAGGTGTGGCTGGAGAACCGTCCCCGCCCGCTCCTCGCCGACCTCGTCGTGCTGACCATCGGCCACCTCGACGCCGAACTCGACGCCGAGCAGAGCAGGTTGGCCGCGTACGCGACGAAGCACGGGCTGGTCCATCTGCCGCCGGACTTCACCGCCGACAGCGACCTCTCGGCCCTCGCGCCCGGCGAACCCGTCCTGGTCCGCGGCTTCGGGCTCGCCTTCGTCGACCTGATGGTGCTGCTCACCGAGGGGCGCGGCGGACGGTTCGAGGGCGACAGCTACCTGCCGTCCGGGCGGGAGCCGATCCTGTACGTCGGTTCCCGGCGCGGGGTCCCCTACCACTCCAAGATCGGTTACGGCCTGGAGGGCGAACGGCCCCCGCTTCCGCGGTTCTTCGGGCCCGCCGAGGTCGACGCGCTTCTTGCGCGCCCCGAGAGGTTCGACTTCCGGCGGGACGTGTGGCCGCTGATCGAGAAGGAGCTGGGGTTCGCGCACTACCACCGTCTGTTCACGGCACATCCCGAGCGCACCCGGATCGCCTGGAGCGACTTCGAGGAGAAGTACGCCGCCGGTTCCGGCGCCGAGGTCCAGGCCCTGGTGGCGTCCGCCGTGCCCGACCCGGCCGACCACCTCGACCTCGCCGCGCTCGACCGTCCGCTGGACGGGGTGCGCCATGCCTCGTACGACGATCTCCAGGACGGACTGCGGGCGTACATCGAAGAGGATCTGAGGAGGCGTCATGATGCCTCGCGCAGCCCGGACCTGGCCGTGTTCCTCGGGTTGCTCTCGGTCTACGGGCAGTTGGTCCGGCTCGGTGACATCGGCCCGTGGTGGCACGGCTTCTTCAGCTGTGTGGCGTCGGGGCCGCCCGGCCCGCGGCTGCGCCGGATGCTCGCCTTGTCGCGGTCCGGAATCCTGCGGTTCCTCGGCGCGGAGATGACCGTCACCGCCGAGGACGGGGTCTTCCGGGCGGGCGGCGGCACCGTGCCCGGCGCGACGGTCGAGGCCCGTGCGCTGGTCGAGGCACGGCTGCCGCACCCCACCGTCGAGCGCACCCGGGACGCGCTGCTGCGCGAGCTGTACGCGGACGGGGCCGCCGCGACGCCCGAGGGACTGCTCGCCGTCGACCCCGCCGACGGGCGCGTCCTGGAGCGCTCCGGCACCCCGCACCCCCGGCGCTTCGCACTCGGCCCGCACACCGACGCCCGGGGCTCGGGCGCCTTCACCCGGCCGCGTACCGGTGGCCCGGCCTTCCGGCAGAACGACGCGACGGCGCGCGCCGTGCTCACGTTCCTGCGGGCGCCGTCCTGTCGCGTCGCGGCCTGACGCCCCTCCGGTATCCCGCAGAACGACACTTCGCGAAGGGAATCACCCCATGAGCACATCCACGGCCGGCCCACCGGTCATGGTCGACATCAAGTCCGTCCACAAGAGCTTCGGTTCGCTGGAGGTGCTCAAAGGGGTCGACCTCGCCGTGCGGGCCGGAGAAGTAACCGTGATCCTGGGCCCGTCCGGATCCGGCAAGTCGACGCTGCTGCGGACCATCAACCACCTGGAGAAGGTCGACCGGGGCCGGATCAGCGTCGACGGCGAGCTCGTCGGTTACCGGCGCTCCGGCGACAAGCTGTACGAGCTGCCCGAACGCGAGATCCTCAAGCAGCGCACCCGGATCGGCTTCGTGTTCCAGAGCTTCAACCTCTTCCCGCATCTCACGGTGGTGGAGAACATCGTCGAGGCCCCGGTCTCCGCGCTGAAGCGCTCCCGCAAGGACGCCACCCGGACCGCGCGCGAGCTGCTCGACCGGGTCGGGCTCGCCGACAAGGCCGACGCCTACCCGAAGCAGCTCTCGGGCGGGCAGCAGCAGCGGGTGGCCATCGCCCGTGCCCTCGCCCTGGAGCCGAGGCTGCTGCTCTTCGACGAGCCGACCTCGGCGCTCGACCCCGAGCTGGTCGGTGAAGTCCTCGACGTCATCGAGGACTTGGCCCACCAGGGCACCACGATGATCGTCGTCACCCATGAGATCGGGTTCGCCCGCGAGGTCGCCGACACCGTGGTCTTCATGGACGACGGCCGCATCGTCGAGCAGGGCGCCCCCGGTGACGTACTCGACCGGCCGGAGCACGAGCGAACCCGCGCGTTCCTTTCCAAGGTTCTGTGAAACCGGCCCTGCTTCCGTCTCGGCTCTCCGCTGCTTCTCCGTCTCCCGATTCCAGTCCCTTCCTCTCCGCGACGGTCAACGGCCAACCGGTGGCGAAGGGAGCGCGGTTCACCCGGGACCGCCGCCGCGGACCGGACCCCCCCGCCGGTCTCCCGGACCCCCCGCCGGTCTCCCGGACCCACCCCCCACCCGAAAGGCCCTATCCGATGACCGCACCGCACGGCCGGGCGCTCCTGCATCTGGCCGCGGCCCTCGACCAGCGAGCGGCCCACGACGCCGCCACCTTCGTGGAGCAGGCGCAGCTCGCGGAGCGCGGCGCCCTCGACTTCGTCACCCTCGGGGACACCTTCGCGCGGCCGGGACTCGACGCGCTCGCCGTGCTCTCCCGGGTCGCGCCCGTCACCCGCCGCATCGGTCTGGTGCCGACCGTCACCACCACACACACCGAGCCCTTCCACGTCCAGGCGGCGGTCGCGACCCTCGACTGGGTCAGCCGAGGCCGGGCCGGCTGGCAGATCGAGGTGTCCAGGACCGGGACGGAGGCCCGGCTGTTCGGCCGCCGTAGCTCCGAACTCCCGGCTCCGTCAGGCCGTATGACGTCCCTGCCGCCCTCCGAGGCGCTCTGGCGGGAAGCCGGAGAGGTCGCCGACGTGGCCGCGCGGCTCTGGGACAGCCGGGAGGACGGCGCCGAGACACGCGACGAGGCCACCGGCCTCCGCGTCGACCGGAACAAACTGCACCAGGTCGACTTCGAGGGCGGCACCTTCTCCGTGAAGGGACCCTCGTCGGTGCCGCGGCCTCCGCAGGGCCACCCCGTCCGGGTCGTCGACGCGACCGAGGCGCCTGCCCGGCGGACCGCGGCCCGGTACGCCGATGTGGCGCTGGTGCGGGTCGCGGGCCCGGCCCAGGCGCGTGCCGTGCGCACCGAACTGCGCCAAACGGCGGCCGGGTTCGGGCGTGACCCCGACGGTCTGCGCGTCCTCGCCGGGCTCGGCGTCGACCTCGGTGACGGGGAGCGCGCGGCGGAGCCCGGCCACGGTGGAGGCGGGCCCCGGCAGACCGCGCAGGGTCCGCTGTACCGCGGCGGTCCCGTCGGACTCGCCGAACTGATCGCCGCCTGGCACCGGGCGGACGCCGCCGACGGCTTCCACCTCACGCCCGTGGAGCCGCGCCGCGACCTGGAGCGGCTCGTCAACGGAACGGTCGCGCTGCTCCAGCACCGCGGGCTGTTCCGCACCTTCTATCCGGGCAGCACCCTCAGGGAACATCTGGGGCTCGCCCGGCCCGCCAACCGGTACGCCGTGGCGGGGGGAGCCTCATGACCGTACGCACACGGATGCACCTCGCCGTCCGCCTTCCGGGCGCCGACGACACCACCGTCCTGACGACCGGCCGGCGTTCCGCGTCCCCCGCCGACTTCGCCTCCTTCGAGCGCCTGGCGCGCACCGCCGAGCGCGGTCTGTTCGACTTCCTGCTCCTCGACGGGGGACGGTCGTCGCCCGAACACGAGGGGCGCGTCCATGACCAGGACGTGGTGGGCCGGCCCGAGGCGATCACGGTCCTCAACGCGCTCGCCGCCGTCACCGAACGGCTCGGGCTCGCCGCCACCGCCGACGCGATCTTCGAAGAGCCGTACGAACTCGCCCGCAGACTCGCCACGCTGGACCATCTCAGCGGGGGCCGGGCCGCCTGGAACGTGGTGACCTCCTCGGATGCCTCCGCCGCGGAGAACCTCCGCCGGGGCGGCTGTCCGGACGCGGCGGGCCGCTACCCGCTCGCCGCCGAATTCGTCCAGACGTCACGGGAGTTGTGGGACTCCTGGACACCCGACGGCGCGTCCCGCCCGTTCGCGCACCGGGGCCGGTACTTCGACATCGAGGGCGAGTTCACCGTGCCGCGCCCGCCGCAGGGGCACCCCGTGGTCATCCACGCGGGGGACTCGTCCGCGGGACGGGAGCTCGCGGCCCGCGCGGCCGACGTCCTCCTCGCCGACTGGGGGTCCGGAGACGGTTTTCCGGACCGACGCGTGTCCCGGCACGGCGCGCTGGAGGCGGGCCGGTCGCTCCGCGCCGAGATGAAGGGGCGGCTCGCCGCGTACGGCCGGTCGCCCGGGGAGCTGAAGATCATGCCCGTGGTCGCCTTCGTGCTCGGCGACACGGCGGCCGAGGCGCGGGAGCGGGCCGCCGACATCCACCGGCGGCAGTTCTCGGCGCGGGACGCGATCAGTGCCCTGGAGCGGATCCGGGGCGTCGACCTCTCCTCGTACGACCCGGACGGGCCGCTTCCCGACATCGCCCCGGACCTGGGCCTGGACCTGGACCTGGACCTGGACCGGGACCCGAACCCGGACCGGGAGCCGGACCCGAGTCCGTCACAGGACCGGGCACAGGGCCGGGCACAGGGCCGGGCACAGGGCCGGGCACAGGACCGGGCGCTCGACCGGGCGAGGGCGACCGACGTAGCGACCGTCGCGGAGAAGTGGTGGGCCCTCGCGCGCGAGAAGGGCCTGTCCGTCCGGCAGGCCGCCATCGAGATGTCCGGGCGCCGGCCGATCGTCGGCACACCGGAGGCGATCGCCGCCGAGCTCGACGAGGGCGTGCGGACCGGTGCCGCCGACGGCTTCGTCCTCGTACCCCCCGCGACACCCGGCGGACTCGACGAGTTCGTGGACCGGGTGGTGCCGCTGCTCCAGGAGCGCGGCGCGTTCCGCACCGAATACACGGACACCACGTTGCGCTCGCACCTCGGCCTGGCCGAGCCCGTATGGAAGGGTTGATCACATGACGACGGACGCACCCGAGGACTGGAAGCACTGGCAGGAGCACCGTGTCGCGACGGTGTCCGCGCCGTACGGCCCGCTCGCGCTCACCGGAACCCACTGGATCGAGGACTATCCGGACGGGCGACTTCCGGACATCCCCGGGCAATGGGCCGTCAAGGGCGACGGAGTGGCCCTGACGGCGGTCGCCGAGGAAGGGATCGCGGTCGACGGCGAGCCCTTCACCGGCGACATCGTGCTGGACGCCGACTACGGGCCGCCCGGCGGAGCCCGGGTCGGGCACGGGGAGCGGCGGTTCGTCGTCCTGGTGCGCGAGGGGATCTGGGGCGTACGCCGTTACGATCCCGCCGCACCGGCCCGGCAGGCCTTCGCGGGCATCGAGGCGACCCCCTACGACGCGCGCTGGTCGGTGCCCGGACACTTCACCCCGTACGGCGAGGGCCGCACCGTGCGCGTCGAGAACGCCGACGGAGTCGCCCGGGGGCTCGCGCTCGGTGGCGTCCTCGCCTTCACCCTGGACGGACAGGACCTCACCCTCCAGGTGTCGGTCGAGAGCGACGGCTCGCTGTGGGCCGTCTTCGCCGACACCACCAGCGGGTACAGCAGTTACCGCTTCCGTTTCCTGCGCCCGGAGGCGCCCGACGCCGAGGGGCGCACGACGGTGGATTTCAATCGGGCCGTGCTTCCGCCCTGTGCGTTCGCCGACCATTTCGTCTGCCCGTTCCCGCCGCCCGGAAATACGCTGGGCGTGGCCGTAGCCGCGGGGGAGCGCCGATTGGGCTGAGGCCTCCGGGGCGCCCGAAGGCGCGGGGGAAATCTGAAGTCTCCAGTGGTCCGATGATCAACCTCCTTCGTACGTACGCAAGTTGAACGCTGCACGGCCGAAAGGCGCCCTTGTGCCCGTCGGCCGTGCCGCCGAATACTCCCCCTCAGCGCTTGTCAGGGGCATGGCTTGTTCGGAATCCGGACGAGCGGCTCCCGGCTGCGCCTCACGGGCCCCGACCCCACAACACGAGGGCCCCTTACTTCCCTTCGGAGGAACGAAACGTGAGGATCAAGCGCACCACCCCCCGCAGTGGCATGGCGAGACGGAGCCGGCTGATCGCCGTGACCACCGGACTCGTCGCCGCCGCAGCGTTCGCGGTCCCCAGCGCGAACGCGTCCGACGCCCAGACTTTCAGCGCCACCCAGCTGAGCAGTGTCAAGCAGTCGGTACTCAAGTCCGACGTCGCGGGCACCGCTTGGGCGGTCGACGCCAAGACGAACCGCGTGGTCGTCACCGTCGACAGCACGGTCTCGAAGGCGGAGATCGCGAAGATCAAGCAGGAAGCGGGCGGCAACGCGGCCGCGCTCACCATCAAGCACACCCCGGGCACCTTCAAGAAGCTGATCACCGGCGGCGACGCCATCTACGGCGGAGGCTACCGCTGTTCGCTCGGCTTCAACGTGCACAGCGGCAGCACCTACTACTTCCTGACCGCCGGCCACTGCGGTGAGGTCGCCTCCACCTGGTACTCCAACTCGGGCCAGAGCACGACGCTGGGCACCAACGTCAGCTACAGCTTCCCGACCAACGACTTCGCGCTGGTCCGCTACACCAACACCTCGGTCGCGCACCCGAGCGCGGTCGGCAGCCAGACGATCAGCAGCGCGGCCACGCCCAGCGTGGGCACGACGGTCTACCGGCGCGGCTCGACCACCGGTACGCACAGCGGCCGGGTCACCGCCCTGAACGCCACGGTCAACTACGGCAGTGGTGACGTCGTCTACGGCATGATCCAGACCACGGTCTGCGCCGAGGGCGGGGACAGCGGCGGTCCGCTGTACGGCGGCAGCGTCGCCTACGGCCTGACCTCCGGCGGCAGCGGCAACTGCACCTCCGGCGGTACGACCTTCTTCCAGCCGGTCACCGAGGCGCTGAGCTACTACGGCGTGAGCGTCGGCTGACCGACCGGTCGCGCGACGGACCGGCCGTTCGTCGACTCGTCGACCCACGGGGCCGGCACCCCCCACAGGATTCCGCGCGACCGGACACGCAGCAGGCAGGCAGGCGAGCCCCCGCACCCAACCGGCGTGCGGGGGCTCGCTCTTGTTCCGGTGCCGGGGTTACCTTCGAAGCGCACGCTGTACACGCCCGATGCGCCCACGCCGGACCCTGGGGGGCCGTGATGGTCGAAGAACTGGTGGCGGCGGGAGTCTCCGTCGTGTCCGTGGGGCTGGTCTACACGATGGCCGCCGCCCGGGTCGTCAAACAGTACGAACGGGGCGTGGTGCTGCGGCTGGGCAAGCTGCGCTCCGAGGTGCGCGGCCCCGGGTTCACCATGGTCGTGCCGTTCGTGGATCGGCTGCGCAAGGTCAACATGCAGATCGTGACCCTGCCCGTCCCGGCCCAGGAGGGCATCACCCGGGACAACGTCACGGTCCGCGTCGACGCGGTCGTGTACTTCCGGGTGGTGGACGCGGCGAACGCGATCATCCAGGTCGAGGACTACCGCTTCGCGGTCTCCCAGATGGCACAGACCTCGCTCCGGTCGATCATCGGCAAGAGCGACCTGGACGATCTGCTGTCCAACCGCGAAAAGCTCAACCAGGGACTGGAGTTGATGATCGACAGTCCGGCGATCGGCTGGGGTGTGCAGATCGACCGGGTCGAGATCAAGGACGTGTCGCTGCCGGAGACCATGAAACGGTCCATGGCCCGGCAGGCCGAGGCCGACCGTGAGCGCAGGGCCCGGATCATCAACGCGGACGCGGAGCTGCAGGCGTCCAAGAAGCTCGCGGAGGCCGCCGAGGTGATGTCGGAGCAGCCGGCGGCGCTCCAACTGCGCCTGCTGCAGACGGTGGTGGCCGTCGCGGCCGAGAAGAACTCCACACTCGTCCTGCCCTTCCCGGTGGAGTTGCTGCGATTCCTGGAACGGGCCCAGCAGCCGACTGTGCCCGAGCGGGCGCCCGATCTTCAACAGGCGGCGGTGCCTCAACCGGCGGCCGTGCCTCAGGAGCCGGCCGATCCTCAACAGGAGGCCGCGCCCGAGCGGTCGGCCGCGCCCGAGTAGTCCGTCGGCCTGCGAGGGTCGGTCGGCCCGCGGGGGTCGGTCGTGGCGACGGCCGTTCCGACGGCCGGACCGGGCGCGGGCGAAGTCCGGCCCGCATGTGACCGGACCGGGGACACCTGTCTCTCTGGGCACCGTTTCGGCCTGGATATCGGCGGTCATCATGCGCGGATCGACTCGGCCCTCGACCCGGAACGGCGGCACCAGGGGCGGGGGCGTCCACACCGGCTGGCCCGTGTTGGGAAGGGCCGCCATGATCTGATTCCAGACGCCCACCTCGGCCCACCGCTTGTAGCGGCTGTGCAGACCGCCCCGGGTGCCGAAGCGCTTGGGCAGGTCGAACCACAGCGTCCCCGTGCGCGCCTTGTAGAGGATGCCGTTCACCATCGCGCGGTGGTCGTTGAAGCGGTGGTTCGGCGGCTCCCATGCCTTGATGACCGGCTCGATCAGCGCGTAAGCCTCGTCGGTCAGCTCATCAGGCACCAACCGGTCGTTGTCCTTGAACCACTGGGCCAGCGAGCACGGCTTGCCAAGCCGGGGCTTCGGGATCGGGCCCGTGATGGTGACGCGCACGTCCAGCAGGCCGAGCACCTCGGCTTGATGCGTGAGGTCCAGGTGCTGGCCGCCTGCCTCGAATGAGGGAAGTTCGTTCGACATCAACATCACTCGCGCCGGAATCCGGCCGATCCACGGCTCACGATTCTCGCGGTCATCGGTCGGCACGCCCTGACCGATCACAGACAGCAGACGCTCAAGGATGATGTCGCGATCCCGGCTGGGAGAACGGGCGTCGTCGATAACCGCGATCGACTTGCCGATCAGCGACTGAAGGCCGAAATTCTGGGACAGGCTCGACAGGGTCGGGCCCGCCATGTTCTGGTAGCCGACCAGCGCTTCGAGCACGGCGGCGATGCTGCCTTTTCCGGACCGGGGCGGACCGATCAGCATCAGCGCCTTCTGAAGGTCAGTCTGACCCGAAAGCACGTAGCCGAACCACTCCTGCAGTGCTTCGACCGACTCCTTGTCGTCCGGCCACACAGGGTCCAGGAACTTCAAGAACTCCATCGGGGGCTCGTCGGCCTCCTCGTAGTCGTATCGGACCGTCCAGGCCCGACCGGAAGTCCTGGGGCGTGAGGAAACCCGCCCCCGCATCCCCGGACCACGGACACGATCCGTGCCGCCCGGACGCGGAGCGAACGCGGGCGACCAGGACGCCCAGCACCGTCCGGGGCGTTCGGCCGAGCACGGGTTCTGGCAGCAGGACTCACTCCCGCTCAGTCTCTAGGAACGGTATGTCGAGCGGCGGCCGCATCCCGGCGACGCGCGGGCCAGGCTCGTCGTGCTCACCGAGCTCGGGTGGGCGTGCACCCGAGCGGCGGAGGAGGCCGCCGCGGATGCCGTGCGGGTGTGGGCCGATGTGCTGGGGGAGGGCGAAATGCGCGCGTTGTATACGCGTTTGGTGAGCATCGCGCCGTACGGTCCCATCAGGCCCGCCTGGTGACGGTCGGTCGACCAGGGCGATCGATCCGGTTATCACTGGAAGTTTTTACTGACGCGTAACTTCACACGACTGCTACTCGCCCGTAACTTGACGGGTGAACAGCATGCTCGTGATCCGGATCACAGGGCGTACACCCCCACAACTCCCTTGAGCCGCAAGGAGATCACTCGATGCTGCCCTGGAAGCGAGTGCTCAGACCCCTGGCCGCGCTGATCCTGACCGCCACGGTCGCGGTCGTCCCCGCCGCCACAGCACAAGCTGATTCCGCCCCCAGCAGTGGCTGGAACAACTACTCCTGCAAGCCGTCCGCCGCGCATCCCCGCCCCGTCGTCCTCGTCCACGGAACCTTCGGGAACTCCATCGACAACTGGCTGGCCCTCGCGCCCTACCTGACCAGCCGCGGGTACTGCGTCTTCTCCCTCGACTACGGACAGCTGCCCGGGGTCCCCCTCTTCAACGGCCTCGGCCCCATCGACCAGTCGGCCGCACAGCTCCAGGTCTTCGTCGACAAGGTGCTCGCCGCGACCGGCGCCGCCAAGGCCGACCTGGTGGGCCACTCGCAGGGCGGCATGATGCCCCGCTACTACCTCAAGTTCCTCGGCGGAGCCGCCAAGGTGAACGCCCTCGTCGCTCTCGCCCCCGACAACCACGGCACGAGCCTCAACGGACTCACCAAGCTGCTCCCGTACTTCCCGGGCGCGGAGGACCTGCTGTCCACGGCGACCCCGGGACTCGCGGACCAGATCGCCGGCTCCGCCTTCCTGACCAAGCTCAACGCGGGTGGCGACACCGTCCCCGGCGTCCACTACACGGTCATCGCCACCAGCCACGACGAGGTGGTCACGCCGTACGACTCCGGGTTCCTGAGCGGATCCGACGTCCACAACGTCCTGTTGCAGAACCTGTGCGGGCTCGACCTCTCCGAGCACGTGGCCATCGGGATCTTCGACCGGATCGCGTACCACGAGGTGGCGAACGCGCTCGACCCGGCACACGCCTCCGCCACCACCTGCGCGTCCGTGTTCAGCTGACCGGCTCGGCGGACCACTCGTCCATGGTGGTCCGCCCGGGCATACCGGCGTGATCGTCGGTCCGTCCGCGTTCCGAACGTATGCGGAACGCGGACGGCCGATCACGCCGCCGGGGGCTGTCCGGCCTGAGCCGCCGGTCAGCCCCCGGAGTCGTCCCCTAGCGGCCGCGCCGGCCGTCCGGCGTCGCGCGCCGTCGCACCGAGGCGAACAGGGCCGCGGCACCGAGCGCCAGGGCGGCGGCACCGCCGATCGCGACGTACGAGGTGGAGGAGTCGCCGCCGGTCTCGGCGAGGCTCCGGGAGGAACCGGCGGCCTCCGGCACGTTCCCCGCGGAGTCCGCGGGGTCCGCGGAGTTCGCGGCGGCCTGGGCGTCCTCGGCCGTCTTGGCGTCCGCGGTGGTCCCGGTGTCCTCGGCGGCTCCGGCCGCGCTCGCGGCCGGAGCCGCCGACGTACCGGCGTCGTCGTCACCGTGGCCGTGGTGCTCCACGGTCGACTTGTGGCTGCCGTCCTCGATCTGCTGCTCGGACGGCGCGGAGGCGCTCGGCGCGGGAGACGCTCCACCGCCGGTGCTCCTGCCGCCGCCCGCGTCGGCGCCGCTGCCGCCGAACGCGACGTCGGAGCAGGAGTAGAAGGCCTCCGGGCTGTCCGAGCGCTGCCAGACCGCGTACAGGAGCTGCTTGCCGGAGCGCTCCGGGAGCGTGCCGGAGAACGTGTAGAAGCCGCCCGAGGCCGCCGGGTCGGTGACCGTCGCGACCGGGTGGGCCAGGTCCAGGTCGCCCCAGGCCAGCGGCTGCGAAGGGTCGTAACCCGCCTTCGTGATGTAGACCTTGAACGTGCCCTTGTGCGGGGCGGTCACCCGGTACTTGAAGGTGTACGAGCCGCTGCTCACGCTCGTCGCCGGCCAGTCGGAGCGCGCCAGGTCGAGTCCCTTGAACTCGGTATTGCCGGCGCTGCACAGCTTGCCGTCCGGGATCAGCGCCTGGTGCCGCCCGCTCGCGTCGCCGATGCGGATGCCGTTCCAGTCGTAGAGCGCCTGGGTGCCGCCCGCCGCGACGGCCGCCTTGCAGGCATCGGACCCGGGGTTCTCCGGACCCTCCGCGTAACACTGGGCCACGCGGCTCACCGGGTCCCCCATCGAGCCGTGCGCCGAGGCGGGCGCGGCGGCCAGCGCGGACAGGGCGAGCGGGGCGATGCCGAGGACGGCGACGCCGGCGGCCTTGCGGCGTGCGGACATGGGGGAACTCCTCGAACGGTCCTGGTGCGTGGGGTGAGTCCGCACGGCGTTCCGTGCGGGATCCCGTGGGGGGGTGATCAGAAAGCTAGCCCCAGGAAGCCGTGGAATCGCCTGCTGGAGGCGGGTGACGGAGATCCTTATGGCGCCGTTAAGGGAGTGCTGAGGCTGCGATCAGGTAGGTAGCGTGCGGGGCATGGAAGACATGTCCGAGGGGTTCGGGGAGCTGTCCGAGAGGTTCGGAGTGCGGGTTGCCGTCGCCGCCGACGTGCCCGTCGTGAAGGCCGTGATCGACGCCGCGTTCCAGCCCTACGTGGAGCGCATCGGGCTCGTTCCGCTGCCCATGCATGCGGACCACGCGGCGAATGCGGCGGCGGGGCGGGTGTTCGTCACGGGGGAGCCGGTGACGGGACTCGTGGTTCTCGAGGAGCGCGCGGACCATCTGTACCTCGACATCATCGCGGTCCGCCCCGATGCCCATGGCCAGGGCATCGGGGGACGGCTCCTGCGTTTCGTGGACGCCTGCGCGCGGGCGCTCGGGCTGGACGAGATCAGGCTCTGCACGAACGCGATGATGTGGGAGAACCAGAAGCTCTACCCGAAGTTCGGGTACGAGGCGTTCGAGCGGCGCGCGGACGGACCGTACGACCGGATCCACTACCGCAAGCGGCTGGTCTGACGCCCGACCGTCGTGAGCGGCCCGCACCGGCACCTGTTGACCGCAAGCCGTCGACGGCTGTGCACGGCAAGCCGGTGATCCGACGGTACGTGCCCGTAGGCCGTGGGGCGCGGCGGCTCAGCCGTCCGGCCACCAGGTGCGCGCGATGTCCTTCCGGACCTCCGGGCGCTCGGCGGGGCGCTCGTCGGGCTCGTCCCTCACACGGCGGGAGTCCGACTTCCTCAGGGGCTTCTGCACGGTCACACGGCGCATGGCTGCCTCCTTGGCGTCTACCGGATTCCGCGGTTGTACGGAGGTAGACCCTTTCGGGGAGAGTTCCTCATCGGTCGCGATCTGTCTGTGGTGGCGGTCACCCATCGTCCGTCGTGGTGGACACCCGTCGACTGTCGGTGGCGGGTGTCACCCTGGAGCGCGTGATGAGTAACAGTGGCATGAATCCAGGGGCGGGCGTCGACTGGGACGCGGAATCCGGCACCTTCGACGAAGAGCCCGACCACGGTCTGCGCGACCCCGTGGTCCGCGGTGCCTGGGTGGAGCGGCTGCGGGACTGGCTGCCCGGGCGGGCCGGCGATGTGCTCGACGTGGGCTGCGGAACCGGCAGCCTGTCGCTCATCGCGTCCGAGCGCGGGCACCGGGTCACCGGGGTCGACCTCTCGCCGCGCATGATCGGCCTCGCCCGCGCCGAGCCGGCCGGACGTGACGCGGTGTTCCTCGTCGGTGACGCGGTGGCACCGCCCGTCGGCGAGCAGCGCTTCGACGTCCTGCTCGGTCGCCATGTGCTGTGGGCGCTGCCCGATCCCGAGCGCGTGCTGCGGCACTGGCGCGGACTTCTGCGCCCGGAAGGGCGGCTGGTGCTCGTCGAGGGCGTGTGGGGAACCTGAGTCCGGTCGGTATATCCGCCGAGCGGATGACCACCCTGCTCCGGCCTCTGGTGCCCGACGCCGCCGACCTGCGCGTCGAGCCGCTGTCGGCCGACGCACGGCTGTGGGGGCGGGACGTCGAAGACGAGCGGTACGCCGTGGTGGCCCGATTCTGAGAGGTGCCACCCTCAGGGGCGCTTCGGGGAGGGAACGCTTCGGGGAGGGGACGCGCCCCTGACAGTGGTGCCCCCTGAGCGGGTGCTCCGGTGGGATGCTCCGAAGGGCTGCTCCGAGGGGCTGCTCAGAACAGGCGGCACCACGGGCCGACGCTGCCCGGCGTGCCGCACGGGCCGACGCCGCCCGGCGTGCCGCACGGGCCGACGCCGTCCCTGCGCAGTGATGGTCGCCGCCCCCTCGTCCTGCCGGCACCCGCCTACACCAGCAGTTCTTCGAAGCCGCCCTCGCGGGCCAGGTGTTCGAGGTCGTCCAGGGCCTTTTCGGCGGCGGCCGCGGCGACCGGGTCGGTGGCCGCGAGACCGCTCTGCGCGAACTCGTCCTCGTCCAGGCGCAGTACGTCCGTGCCGTCGGCCGAGAGCCACAGGTCCAGGTCGAGATCCTCGACGACCAGCCGTCCCGCGGAGACGGTGGCCGGGCGGGTGATGTCGCAGTACCAGCCCTTGCGTACGCCCGCGGCGTCCCGGACCTCCTTCACCGCGTACCAGCGGTCCCGCCAGTAGTACTCGGTGAAGACATCGCCCTTCTCGAACCGTACGAAGCCGAAGTCGCGGACGCTGTCGCCCGCCCAGGGTGCGCGCACGACCACCCGGATGCCGTCGTCGGCGAGCAGCTCGGCCGGATAACTGATCTTCGTGCGGCCTGCCTTGACGAGTACGATCTCCAACGAGCCAGGCCGGTCAGCCGAGGTCACGGACATACTTCACCTCCGTCGCGCAGATTTCATAGCCGAACCATTTGTTGATCGCCAGCATCGGCTCGTTGCCGGCGTCGTTGCCCGTGAACGCGTCCGTGAACCCGGCCGCGCGGGCCCGGTGCAGCGAATGGTTCTTGGCGAGTTTGGCGAGGCCCCGGCCCCGGAAGGCGCGGTCGGTGCCCGTCATCACCGTGGCGTAGCGGGTGCCGCTGTCGGTACGGGCCGCGCTGAAGGCCGCCGGGCGGCCGTCGACGAGTGCGACGGAGGTGAGCTCATGGCTCAGGAGCGGGTGGCGCCAGGTCTCCGTCAGCCAGGCCTCGTAGTCCGTGAACTCGCGGTCGATGTCACTCGGTTCGTCGAGGAGCGTCGCCGCGTCCAGTCTGAACAGTGGCCGAGGGGCATCCGCGAAGTCCGCTCCCGTGCGCAACTCCACGCCGGGCGGCTGGGGTTGGAGGGGTGGCAGAGTGCCGTTCGCCAGGTCGAGACGGAGGAAGTGCGCGGAGCGGACCGCGCGGTAGCCCCGCTGCTCCGCGAAGGCGCGGTTCGCGGGCGAGTCCAGCACCCAGGAGTGCAGCCGGGTCGCGCCCAGGGCGACGAGCTGTTCCTCGGCGGCGCGGGCCAGCAGCGAACCCGCGCCGCGTCCCGTGCGCTCCGGGTGCACATAGATGTTGACCTCTGCCTGGCCGGGCTCCGGGCTGTCGTGCACGAGGCCCACCTGCGCGGTGCCGATCAGCGCGCCGTGCTCCTCGGCCAGCAACGGCCTGTAGTGGGAGTCGGGATGGGCCCTCTCCAGGTCGTAGGCGACGGACTCGGCGGTGAAGAGCATGAATGGGAGAGCCTGGTGACGGAGGCGGGCGAAGCCCGCGGCGTCCGCCGGGTCCCCGCGCCGCAGTTCGCGAACGATCACGGTCATGGCATCGCACGCTACGCGGGGGCCGCGTGCGGATGCCTCTCATTTTCCGGCGGGTACGGAAGGATCGCTTTCCGCGGGTACGGGACAATCGCCCCGTGACCCTGAAGATCCGCATCGCAGAGGGGGCCGCGCCGTACGAGCAGGTGCGCGCCCAGGTTTCCGAGCAGGCCCGGTCCGGCGCGCTGCCGGTCGGCTACAAGCTGCCCACGGTACGGGGGCTGGCCGAGTCGCTCGGCCTCGCGGCCAACACCGTCGCCAAGGCCTACCGTGCCCTCGAGTCGGACGGGGTGATCGAGACGCGGGGCCGTAACGGTACGTTCGTGGCCGCCGCCGGGGACGCCGCGTCACGCGAGGCCGCGTCCGCCGCGCAGGCCTACGCCGAGCGCGTGCGACGACTCGGCCTGGCCGAGAACGCGGCCCTGGACGCCGTACGGGACGCACTGAGGGCGGCCTACGAGGACGGCGCCTAGCCACCCCGGGCACCAGCCGGGGCCGCCGGCACCGGCCCACCCGCCGGGGCTTGGCCTGGCCCGAGGGACCCGCCCCCGGCACCGGTGGCCGTCCGTTCCCGGCATCAGCCGGGCGCCCCTCGGGGCATCAGCCGCGGCCCGTTCCCGGCGCCCGTGGCCGCCCGCTTCCGAGACCAGCCGGCGCCCGCCCCCGGCACCACCCGGCGCCCACCCGGGGCACCGGCCGGTCGCCTACAGGTACAGTCCCGCGTCCGCGCCCTCGCGTTGGTCCGGTACCGAGGTGGGGGTCGTCCCGCGGCGCAGTGCGTACAGCTCCGCGAGGGTCGCGCCCTCGCGTGAGACGCCTTCCTCGGTGCCCAGCCAGCCCACCGACTCGCGGCGGGTGAGCGGCCCGACCTCGATCCGGGCGAGGCAGCGGCCGGGGCGGACGACGGCGGGGTGGAGGCGCTCCAGGTCCTCGTTCGTCGTGACGCCCACGAGGACGTTGCGGCCCTGGCCGAGCAGGCCGTCGGTGAGGTTGAGCAGCCGGGAGAGTGCCTGGCCCGCGGTGTGCTTCGCCTCGCCGCGGATCAGTTCGTCGCAGTCCTCGAGAAGCAGGAGCCGCCAGCGCCCCTTGCCGGTGCCGTCCTCCTCGCCGATCGCGATGTCCATCAGATAGCCGACGTCGGAGAAGAGCCGCTCGGGGTCCAGCACGCAGTCCACCTGGCACCAGTCGCGCCAGGAACGGGCCAGCGTGCGCAGGGCGGAGGTCTTGCCGGTGCCGGGCGGACCGTGGAGCAGCAGCAGCCGGCCCGCGATGTCCTCCGGGGTGGTCTTCATCAGCCGGTCCATGGCTTCGGCCACCGGTGCCGTGTAGTTGGCCCGGACCTCCTCCCACGTACCCGCCGAGATCTGCCGGGTCGTGCGGTGCGGTCCCCGGCGCGGCGACACGTACCAGAAGCCCATCGTCACGTTCTCCGGCTGGGGCTCCGGCTCGTCCGCCGCGCCGTCCGTGGCCTGCTTCAGCACCTTCTCGGCCAGCTCGACGCTGGTCGCGGTCACCGTGATGTCGGCACCCCGGTTCCAGCGGGACACCAGCAGGGTCCAGCCGTCGCCCTCCGCCAGGGTGGCGCTGCGGTCGTCGTCGCGCGCGGAGCGCAGCACCCGGGCGCCCGGGGGGAGCAGGGTGGCCCCGGACCGTACGCGGTCGATGTTCGCCGCGTGCGAGTGCGGCTGCTCGCCCGTCGCGAAGCGACCGAGGAACAGCGCGTCGACGACGTCCGACGGTGAGTCGCTGTCGTCGACGTTGAGCCTGATCGGCAGAGCGTCGTGTGGGTTCGCAGACATGCCGCCATGATCTGTCACAAGGGCGCCCCGTGCACCCGGTTTCCACGGTGCGTCGCGTGTGTCGCGCGCGGTCCCGCTCTTCCGGTGTATTTCCCTCCGTCGCGTTGCGGGCCTGGACACGCGCTTGCGGAGTTGCCGTCGGCCTTCGGTAACGACTCTGCCGATCAAGAGAGTTGAGGGCCGCGAACGGCCTCGCAGCGCCACGCGCATGACGCGGGACGCCCCCTGGGGGAGTCGACGGGCAGACGTCCCGCGTCATCCGGCTGTCATCAAACTGTCATGGACATGTAGCGGAATATGTGATGAACGGGGTCGTATCCGGCGGTTGATGCCTAAGAGTCTTGGCATGGACACTTCCTGTCAACATGCGTAGCTGCTACCAAAGTTGTGGCAGAGATCCTGCTAAAGGGAGGTTCCATGAGACGTCCCAGAATTTCGGCACACGTGACCTCACTCCTCCTCGCCCTCGGCCTCGCCCTCACCGGGGCAGCCGCGGCGCAGGCGCAAACCGCGGCGGCCACCGGCTATGTGGCCCTCGGTGACTCCTATTCCTCCGGTGTCGGCGCCGGGAGCTACATCAGTTCCAGCGGCTCCTGCGACCGCAGCACGAAGGCGTACCCCTATCTGTGGAACGCCGCGCATTCACCCTCGTCATTCGACTTCACCGCTTGCTCGGGTGCTCGTACGGGTGATGTCACGGCGAATCAGCTCGGCCCGCTCAGCTCCTCCACGGGCCTCGTCTCGATCACCATCGGCGGCAACGACGCCGGCTTCTCCGACGTCATGACGACCTGTGTCCTGCAGTCCGAGAGCACCTGCCTCGCACGCATCGCCACGGCGAAGGCGTACGTCGACTCCACACTCCCCGGCAACCTCGACTCCGTCTACTCGGCGATCAGCGCGAAGGCCCCGGCCGCCCATGTGGTCGTCATCGGCTACCCCCGCTTCTACAAGCTCAACGGCAGCTGCCTGACCGGACTCTCGGACACCGAACGGTCCGCGATCAACGGCGCGGCCGACTATCTGGACAGCGCGATCGCCAAGCGCGCGGGCGCCCACGGCTTCACCTTCGCCGATGTCAGGGGCAACTTCACCGGCCACGAGATCTGCTCCGGTGACGCCTGGCTGCACAGCCTGAACTGGCTGGACATCGGCGAGTCGTACCACCCGACCGCGGCCGGCCACTCCGGTGGCTATCTGCCGGCGTTCTCCGGAGCCGTCTGACCTCCGGGCCCCACTCCCGGAACCCTTCGAGAAAGCACCCGTCCCGCCGAGGGAGAACGTCGGCCCCGCCGAGGGACGTCGCCAGCCCCGTCAAGGGGATGCGGATACGGATGCGGAGGCCCCGTCCGTCGGGGTCTCCGTCGCACAAGTGATGGTGAAAGGAACGGAGTTGGAGGTCGCGCGGACCGGGCTGCGCACCTCCACACTGATCGCGTTGGCGAACTCCCCGCTCGTGTCGTACGTCGTCGCCACTACCGTCTTCTGCTGCGTTCTGCCGCCACCCGCCGGGAACGAGAGCGTCTTCCAGTTCGGATCGGTCACGTCACCGGTCTTCGTCACCCAGCGGTACTCGACATCCACCGGAACGCGGCCCACCGTGAAGGTCACCGTGAACGAGGGAGCCTCCGTGCCGGGCGGCGGACAGGTGCCCTTGTAGTCCGTGTGGTGACCCGACACCGTCACCTGCACGGACTGTGCGGGCGGAGCGGTCGTCGAACCACCGCCCCCGGGAGCGCTGCTGGAGGGGCTCCCGCCGCCGGTCGCACCGGCGGCGGCACTCTCGCTCTTCCCGCCCGAGGTCCCACCGCCGTCAGTGGTGTTGCCGGTGCCCCCGCCGCTGCTGTTCCCCTGCCCGCTGTTTCCGGCGTTCCCGTTGTCGTGGTTCAGCAGGGCGTACGTCAGCCCGCCCAGGGCGAGCGCCAGCGCGACCACGCCCGCGATCAGGGCGACGGCGGCGCGGCGACTGCGGTCGGGCTCCGCCGTGGAGGTGGCCGAGGGCATGGTCGCGGGAGGCGGACCGAACCCCCGGGGCGGTGTCGGCGAGGCCGGCGGCGGCTGGTTGAACGCCACGACCGTGGGCGCGCCGGAGGAGGTCGGAGGCGCGGCGCCCATCGGCCGCGTGGGCGCCGTACCACCCGCCGCGACCACGCGCAGCTGATGCTCGGCCGACTCCGCGCTCGTCCGCTCGGCCGGGTCCTTGGCGAGCAGCCCCTCGATGACGGGGGCGAGCGGACCGGCGCGACGGGGCACCGGCAGCGGTTCGTCGACGATGGCCCGCAGTGTGCTGAGCGGAGTGTTCTGCCGGAAGGGCGAGTTGCCCTCGGCCGCCGCGTACAGCAGCACCCCGAGCGACCACAGATCCGACTCGGGCCCGGGGGTGCGCCCCAACGCCCGCTCCGGGGCCAGGAATTCGGGCGAACCGATGACCTCGCCCGTCATGGTGAGCGCGGAGCTGCCCTCGACCGTCGCGATCCCGAAGTCCGTCAGGACGACCCGGCCGTCGTTCGCCATCAGGACGTTGCCCGGCTTCACGTCCCGGTGCAGGACTCCCGCCTCGTGCGCGGCACGCAGCGCGGCGAGCACCTCGGCGCCGATGTGGGCGGCGCGCTGCGGCGCCAACGGCCCCTCGGCGTCCAGCAGATCGGAGAGGGCGATGCCGCGGATCAGCTCCATCACGATCCAGGGCCGGCCTTCCTCCATGGCCACGTCGTACACCGTCACCACGTTGCGGTTGGAGATACGGGCGGCCGCCCACGCCTCCCGCTCCAGGCGCGCGTACATCCGCTCGACCTCGGACGCCAAAAGCCCGGCCGGGGCGCGGACCTCCTTCACGGCGACCTCGCGTTGCAGTACTTCGTCGCGGGCGCGCCACACCGTTCCCATACCGCCTTCGCCCAAGGGCGAGAGCAGCCGGTAGCGCCCCGCGATCACACGTTCACTGCCCGGATCTTCGGACACGTGCGTCCCCCATTCGCATCCGCGCGATTTCTCCCCAAAAGTAGCTCAGCCGAGTACGGATGCCGCCCCCTTGAGCACCAATCCGGCCCCAAGGGCTACGACGATCAACGCCGATCCCAGGGGTGCGGTCCTGCGGACCAGGAGTACGACGCGCCCTTCGGCCCACCGCCGGCGCCCGGCCAGGGCCCGGTCGACCCCGGCGCCGAGCTTGACGACGGCGAATCCGGCCGCCGTCAGCGTCAGGGCGAGCCCGACGCCGTACGCCAGGACGAGAAGAAGGCCGAACCACGCCTGTCCGAGGGCCATGGCGCCCACGAGCACGACGACCGCCGACGGACTGGGGACCAGTCCGCCGGCGAAGCCGAGCAGGATCGTTCCGCGGACCGTGGGGGCGATCTCGTGGGTGTGGGTGAAACCGCCGTGAGTGTGTTCGAGGGCGGGGGAGTGGGGGGTGTTGCCCGAACGGTGGTCGTGGTCGTGCTCGTGCTCGTGGCCGTGATCACGGTCGTGCGGGTGCGGGTGCGGGTGCGGGTGCGGGTGGTCGTGGCGTTGGGGTGTGGTTGTGGTTGTGGTTTGCGTCGTAGCGGGGGCGCTGGTCGTGACGGACGCGGTGGCGTGAGCGAGCACCAGGGGGCGTACGGGGTGGTCGGCGTGCCGGTGCGGAGCGTCCGCGTGCTCGCCATCGTGCGCGTGGTCATGCCCGTGATCGTGCCCGTGATCGTGTGTGCGCGTGGGGGCGGGAGCGTGCTCGTGGTCGTGCGTGTGGCCCGGTCCGTGCTCGTGCGTGTGGTCATGGGCCGGAGCCCGGTCCCGGCCGTGCTCGTGCGCGTGGCCGTGCCCGTGAGCGGATTCGTGGGAGTGGTCGTGGTCGTGGGTGTGGCCCCGGTCGTGCGAATGTCCGTGGGCGTGCCCCTGGCCGTGTCCCGCGGGCCGGTTGCGCCAGGCCCGCCGCAGGAGCGTGGTGCCCGCCGCGGTGACCAGGACGCCGCTGGACACACCCAGCCAGGCGATCACGGAGGGCGTCGCCGCCGAGCCCGCGGTGACCAGCAGACCGAGCGCGACGACCCCGAGGGTGTGGGTCACCGTCACCGAGGCGGCCAGCGGCAGCACGTCCTTCAGCCGGGCCCTGCCCCCACGCGCCGCCGCCGTCGCGGCCATCAGGGTCTTGCCGTGGCCCGGCGCGAGCGCGTGCATCGCGCCCAGGCCGACGGCGATGACCAGGGCCAGCGCGGCGAAGCCGAACGTGAGGTCATGCCGGGCCACCAGGTTGTTCAGGGCCTGTGTCCAGCGGTCGGCGCCGCGCGGGAGCACGGAGGCCCCCGGAGCGTCGCGCCGCGCCTCGACGAGGGCGGGGCCGCCGGGGCGGATCCGCAGCGACGCGGTGGCGGTGTCGGCGGGCGAGGAGAGCAGCGCCTTGGGGTACACGGTCAGCTCCGCCGACACCGACTTCTTCGGCACGTCCGAGGAGGTCAGTGTCATCCGGTCACCGCGGGCGGTGATCTCGCGCCAGCCGGGGCCCCGGTCGGCGCCCGCGCTGTGGAACCCCACGGTGACCGTGCCCTTGCTCGGCAGGGGTGCCGTCAGCCGGCACTCCACGCGCAGGGTGTTGAGTCCGGCCTGCCCCGGCCGCAGGTGTGCCCGGCTCGCGCCCGCGGTGAGCGTGACCGTCCGCCCGCCGACGGTGACCTCGCTGCCGTGCGCGGCGGTCTCGCACCGCTGCCGGGCCCAGTCGGTCATACCCAGCCGCTTGATGTCCGGCTTGGCCTGGGTGGCGGGGATCTCGGCCAGGTCCTCGACGTGATCGACGCGCAACTGCCCCGGGGCGGCGACGAGTCCGTCGTACCGGTTGACGGTGAAGTTGCCGAGCGGATGCGCGCTCGCCTGCCCGGAGGGGACCAGCACGAGTGCGCAGGCCGCCGTCAGGATCGTGCCGCAGACGGCGAGGAGCCGCTGCGCCCTCACTGCGCGGCCGCCAGTGCCGTACGGGCCTTGCGGGCGCCCAGCGGTGAGAATCCCGGGTTCAGGTCCAGGGCCGCCTTCAGCGCGGTGCGGGCCTTGTCGGTGTGACCGGTGGCCTGCTCGATGACGCCGAGGTGGTAGAGGAAGGACGCGTTGCGGTAGCCCGTATCCGTGGCCCTGAGCGCGTACGGCAGGGCTTCCGCGTCGTGGCCCGACACGTGCAGTGCCCAGCCGAGCGCGTCCGCGGTGTGGACGGTGTGCCGCCGGGCCCACTCGGCGCGGGCCGCCTGCAGCGCGGCCTTGTGGTCGCCGTGGTCGGCGGCGGCCAGCGCGGTGTCGAGGTCGGCGTTCACGCCGTAGGCGTGGGCGAGGGAGATCCAGGCGTTCACCAGCGTGTACTGGTCGCGGGCCTTCTGAGCGTCGCCCGCCCCGCCACGGTCCTCGTACAACTCGCCCAGCTCGACCAGGGGTTGCGGAAGCGGGTAGCGCTGCACGACCTGCTCCATCCCTTCGATCGCCGCCGCGCGGTCACCCAGCGCGGCCTGGGTGCGGGCCCGGCCTTCGAGGGCGGGGAGATAGCTGTCGTCGGCGGCGAGCGCCCGCGCGTAGTACGTGAGGGCGGACTTGTACTCGCCCTGGCTCCAGGCGAGTTGGCCGAGCGCGGTCGTCACGTACGAGATGTCACCGCGGCTGGTCGCCGTCGCGAGCGCCTGCTGCAGGACCCTGCGTGCGGTCTTCACGTCGCCCCGCAGCTCGTGGACGTAGGCGTACCGGGTGAAGACGGGGACGCCCGGCCGCCGGGAGTCCGCCAGGTCGGCCGCCTTCGACGCCTCGTCGTAGCGGCCGAGTTCGACCAGTGCGTCGATACGGGAGGACAGCGCGCGCTCGCTGTAGGGGTTCTGCTTCAGTGCGAGGTCCGCGTACTTCAGGGCGTCGGCGAAGTCGTGCCGGGCGGCGGCCAGGGCGGCCCGCCCGGCGAGCGCGGGGTCGTAGTCGGGGCGCAGTCTCAGGGATCGGTTGAGTGCTTCCTGCGCCTGCGGATACCGCGAGGGATCGCCCTTGGTGCGGGCCTGTTCGACGTAGGCGAGGCCGAGCGTCGCCCAGCCGCCGAAGTCCTTGGGCTGAGTGCGCAGATGGTTCTGGAGGGAGAGGATGCTCGCGTCGAGGTCGCCGCTCGCGAGCAACTGCGGTGACACGCCGTTGGACACGGCCGCGACGGCGGGAGTCGTCGTACCGTCCCTCAGGGCTCCGAGCACCACCGCGCCCGCCGTCATGGCGACGGCCAACGCGGCAGCACAGAAGCCGAGTTGGGCGGCTCGCCAGCGACGCTGCGACTGCGACAGCCGGCGCACGGCGGCCACCCGCTCATCGGCCGTCTCCGCGACGCCCGCGGTGTCCTCGCCGGTGCCGACCGGAGCGGTGTCCTCGTCGGGCACGGCCCGCACGGTGTCCTCGTCGGGCACGGCCCGCACGGTGTCCTCGTCGGGCACGGCCCGCACGGTGTCCTCGTCGGGTGTGGCCCCCACGGTGCTTTCGTCGGGCGTGGCCTTCTCGGCGTCCGGCGTCGCGTTCTCGTTCGTACGCGGGGACATGCCCTCTCCTCAAAGTCCTGGGCGGAACGGTCGTTGTGGGGGTGGGGCGGCGCGGCCCGCACCGTGGGGGGTTGTGAAAGCGTGCGGGCCGCGCCAGTCGGTGAGCCGGGTCAGTAGGCCCGGTTGTACATCCGTCGGCGCCACCACAGCAGACCGGAGCCGATGAGCAGGATGCCGGCGGCGCCCGCCGCGGCGGAGCCCGCGATCAGCACGGTGTCGGTCCCGCCGCCGGAGGTCCCGGCGGGCTGCAGCGCGTCGCCGAGCTGGCTGCGCACATCGGTCCCACTGGTCGTGCCCTTGGCCAGCGCGCCGCGCGAACCCGAGGTCGGCTCGGCCACGTACGGGAACGACTTCTCGAAGCTCTTGTCGTTCTTGTCGACGGCGTCGCCCAAGTCGTTCTTGGAACCGACCAGTTCACCCTCGACGACCTGGAGAGAGGCGTCGATCACGTCGTCGGTGAGCCGGCGTCCGTTCGGGAAGCCCGCGTTGTCGCCGTCGAGCACACCGAGCCGCTTGGGGTGCATGGACGGCTTGATCGAGGTGTTGAGGCGCAGTTCCTCCGCCGGGCGCACGTTGGGCGGCTGGTTGAGGCCCTTCACGCCCTTCAGGAACACGTCGACCAGGTCGTTGCGGGGCTCGGCCGGGGCCTTGATCTTGTAGATGCCCTCGATGAGCTTCGGCAGCTCCGGGTTGGTCACGTTCTTGAGGAACTGGCCGTCGTCCCAAGGCGCGGACGCGTTGAACTTGTCCTTGTCCTTCTGCGGGTTGACGACCTCGTTGACCAGCGGCATGCCGAGGCGGGAGACCTGCCGGTAGTGGCCGCGGGCGTCCTTGCGCTGCGTGGTGGACCAGATGCCGACGATCGGCTGTCCGGCCGACTCCCGGATCATGCGGTTCGGGACCTGCAGGGCTATGGAGTTGACGTTGTAGCCCTTGAGGGTGTCCCGCCCGACCTCGGTCAGGTTCCCGCCGTACAGCAGGTCGAAGACGCGCAGGTCCAGGAAGAACGGGTCGTCCGCCTGGCCGGCGAACGTCGCCGTGCCGCCCGCGATCTTGGACACCGCCTGGTAGCGCAGCTTGGCGTAGTCCGGCATCGACGCCTTGCCGACGTCGGAAGGCGCGACCGGAACGTTCTTCGCGACCTTGGTCCGCGAGACGAGCCTCTGGTCGTGCAGTCGCAGCAGATCGATGTCGTACGTCTGCGTGATGTTCAGGTCGGGGTCGTCGAGACTGGTGACCGGACCCGTGTTGTAGAGGAAGGTGTTGCCGTTCTTGCGGTGCGTCTTGAAGGTGTAGCGGTAGATCAACTCACCCTGTGCGTCACCGTCGTTGTCGATGTGGATGTCGTACTGGGCGTCGTCGGCGAACGTGTAGAAGTTCGGGCCGCCGGCGGGCTCCTCGAAGGGAATCCAGTTCGCCACGATCGTCGTCGTGTCGGGCTTGTCCGGGCTGACGAACGCGTACACGTCCGTGTTGTCGTACTGGGGAGTGCCCGAGATCAGCGGGGCCTCCCGGTGGCTGGAGGCGGAGGCCGCCCCCGGTACCAGCGCGGTCACGCCGGCGGCTGCGAGCCCCCCGGCGGCCAGCGCACCACATACGAGGGTCGCAAGAGTCCTGCGCCCCGCGCCGCTCCTGGAGATAGGTGTCATGCCGTCCGTCCTCTGTCCAACTTGCCTGACGCACGCCATTCGGAGCGGTCGCCGGGGTGGATTGGTCGAATCCCAAACGTGTTTACGGCGGCTGCCTCAGCTTGTTTCATCGGCGGGCCCGATTCTTCTGCGACGGCTCGCGAACCGGTCGGCGGTGGACACGCGTTTTCGGCTCGCTGATCCGTAACCCATCCGTAGACAGGTTCGCTGCGAAGACGTAGGGGAAAGGACGGGCCGTGCACGGCCGGAGAGGGGGACGGGTGGAGGCTGACGAACTACTGGTACTGGTGGCCGGAGGGGACCAGAAGGCGTTCGAGGAGCTGTACGGACTGGTGTCCGGGCCGGTGTTCGGACTGGTGCGCCGCGTGGTGCGGGACCCCGCGCAGTCGGAGGAGGTGTCGCAGGAGGTCCTGCTCGAACTCTGGCGCTCCGCCGCGCGGTTCGACCCCGGACGCGGCAGCGCCCTGTCCTGGGTCCTCACCCTCGCGCACCGCCGTGCCGTCGACCGGGTGCGCAGCGCCCGCGCGGCCACCGAACGTGAGCAGCGCGAGGGGCAGCGCAACCACCACCCCGCTTTCGACCAGGTCGCCGAAGAGGTCGAGGCCGGTCTCGAACGCGAGTGGGTCCGCCGCTGCCTGGACCGGCTCACCGCGCTGCAGCGCCAGTCCGTCACCCTCGCCTACTACGACGGCTACACCTACCGTGAGGTCGCGGAGCGGCTCTCCCTGCCCCTCGGCACCGTCAAGACCCGTATGCGCGACGGGCTCACCCGCCTGCGTGAATGCCTGGGAGGGGTCGCGTGAACGTCGACGACCGCCCGCCCGGCCACGATCCGCACGGAAGAGATCCGCACGGAAGAGAGAGGGGTGCCGTATGAGCGTCCTCGACCGACTGCTGGGCCGCGATCTGCACTCCCTCGCCGCTCCCTATGCCCTCGACGCGCTGGAAAGCGACGAGCGGCGCCGATTCGAACGTCATCTGAAGGGCTGTGACCGCTGTGCCGACGAGGTACGGGCGTTGACCGAGGACGCGGTACGGCTCGCCTGGTCCACGGCGGCGTCCCCGCCGGCCGCGCTGCGCGAGCGGGTGCTGACCGCCGTGCGGACGACACCGCAGGAACCGGCCGCCCGGGACCTGCCCCGCGCACGAGCGGCCCATCAGCCCGCGCGGGCGCGTGCCCCCCGACTCCGCCCGCTGTTCGCCCCGCTCGCCACCACCACGGCCGCCGCGGCCCTCGTCGTCGCCTCGCTGTTCGCGGTGCAGGCGACCCAGGCGCGGGACGACCTGGACCGGGAGCGCGCCCAGGCGCGTGAGATCGCCCACGTTCTCGCGGCGCCCGACGCGCGGGCGACCGGTGACCGGGACGCGCAAGGGCGTGGAATCGGAGTGGTGGCCTCCGCGTCGGAGCGGAGTGCCGTCGTGACACTCAGCGGACTCGGCACTCCTCCGGGCGGGCGTGTCCATCAGCTGTGGCTCATGCGCCCCAACGAGAAACCGCGTTCCCTGGGCCTCTTCGAGGGCGACACGCCCCTCGTCGCCGACGGGCTGAATACGAAAGCGACGTCACTCGCAGTGACCGTCGAGCCTCACGGTGGCTCAGAGCAGCCCACTACCACGCCGGTTGTCCAACTCGCCCTGGAAACGGTTGGATTCGGAGAGTAATCGTCAACCCCCTTACGGGGAAGGTGAATCCTTTGTCCGAGATACACGAGCGCCACGAGGGGGCGATAGGGTTAGTCTGCCCGGGCCGGGTGGACTTGTACGGGTGGGGAGTGACATGGAACAGATAACAGTGCGCAGCAGGGCACGCGTCCCTGCGATCACGTGCGGGAGCAGCGCGACCAGTTCGCGCCTCGACCGTCATCTCGCGGTGCTCGGTGGCCCTGCCATACCGCAGCGCGAGACGGTCGAGGCGACGTCACTGATGCGTGAGCTCACGGCGCGTGACACCGCGCACGACAGCGGCTCCAGGGGTGCGCGCGTGCGGCGGGTCTCGCTCTTCGCGCCGCTCAGGCGGCTGCGCCGTTCGCTGTTCGGCGACCGCTGAGCGGCTGTCGCACCGGCCTTTCCCGACCCGCGCTCCGGTGACTGAACCGACCCGGCGCAACGCTGCCCTTCCGCGTCCGTCATCCCCACGGCGGGCAGTGGCGCCCGGTGGTCACCACGGCCGGAGCGCGGGTCACCCCCTTCGCCGAGCCGTGAGGCTCAGCGCACCACTCCGTCCCGCCGCAGCTCGGCGACGTCCGCGTCCGTCATGCCCAGCGCCCGCAACACCACCCCTGTGTGCTCGCCGAGCCGCGGGACGGCCCCCATGCGCGCCTCCTCCCCGCCCGGCAGCGTGATCGGAGGCAGCAGCGCCCGCAGCGGCCCGACCGGCGATCCCACCTCGCGCCAGCGGTTTCTGGCCGCCAGCTGCGGATGCTCCGCCACCTCCCGCACGTCCCGCAGCCGGGCGCACGCGATGCCCGCGGCCTCCAGCCGGGCGACCGCCTCGTCGGCGCCCAGCGCGCCCAGCGCCTTCCCCACCAGCGTGTCCACGCGCCCCCGGTTCGCCACCCGCGCCGGGTTCGTCGCGAGCTCCGGATCGTCCGCCAACTCGGCACGCCCCAGTACCTGTTGGGCGAGTCGCCGCCACTCCCGGTCGTTCTGCACCGACAACAGGACGCGCCCGCCGTCCGCCGTCGAATAGACGTCGTAGGGAACGATGACGGCATGGGCGAGGCCGGTGCGCGGCGGTGGTGTCCCGCCGTCCATCGCATGGTGCAGCGGATGCCCCATCCACTCCGCGAGCGCGTCCAGCATCGACACCTCGACCGGGCCCCCGCGGCCGGTCGTGCCGCGCCGGACCAGCGCCGCGAGGACCCCCGAGAACGCGTACATGGCCGCCGCGATGTCCGCGGCCGGAATGCCCGCCTTCACCGGCTGTTCGGGCGTCCCCGTCACCGACACGAGTCCCGCCTCGCACTGTACGAGCATGTCGTACGCGCGTTTGCCGGCGTACGGCCCGGACGGCCCGTACCCCGAGATGTCCACGGCGATCAGTCGCGGATGCTCGGCGCACAGAGTCACCGCGTCCAGGCCCAGCCGGGCCGCCGCTCCGTGGGCGAGGTTCTGCACGAACACGTCCGCGTCCGCGACGAGCCGCCGCACGACGTCCAGCCCGCGAGGGTCCTTCAGGTCGAGGGCGACGGACTCCTTGCCCCGGTTGCACCACACGAAATGCGAGGCCAGGCCGCCGGTCGCGGTGTCGTAGCCACGGGCGAAGTCCCCGCCGTCGATCCGCTCGACCTTGACGACCCGCGCACCGAGATCGGCGAGCTGCCGGGTGGCGAAGGGCGCGGCGACGGCTTGTTCGACGGCGACGACGGTGATGCCTTCGAGTGGCAGAGGCTGTGGCTGCATGCCGTGGATCATGGCCCCTCGGCAATACTTTTGTCATGCATGTATGTCGGACGGGGCGATGTGGTGGGGTGGCCGGGTGTTCGCGGTCGATTCCTCCGCTCACCGGCCTCCGCTCGCGTACCGGCGGACGGCGAGCGGCAGGAACACCGCGAGCATTACACCGCACCAGGCCAGCGACCCGGCGACCGGCCCGGACCGCCTATCTGGGCAGCCGGGTGGCGTCCGGCGAGTATCCGCGGATGGCCGCCGCCTTCATGGAGGACGCCGGTCCGATCGATCTGGAGGCGGTGTTCGAGCGGATGCTGGGCCGGGTGCTGGACGCGTTCGAGCCGAAGGGCTAGGGGCGGTCCGGGGCGGTCGCGGTCTTCACTGTGAGGGCAGGGCAGGGCAGGGCAGCCCGGCAGGGGGAGGTGCGCCTTGGGCGGATGCGCGTCCTCAGATCAGCGCGAACTGGCCTTCCGGGCCTTCTTCGTGGTGGTCGAGCACCGAGGCCGGACGGCGTGCCGTGTCCGGGACGGGAAGCACCCCGGCCGTGCGCAGTTCGGTCCGGGTGATCGGCGACCGAAGCTCCAACTCGGCCTGTTGGGGACGCAGTTCCGCGAGCAGTGCGAGCACGGTGATGAGTTCGAGGAGTTCGGACGTCCACGTCTGCGGCCAGCCCGCGGGGCCGATCGCCTCCAGAGTCCCCGGCTCGGGTGCCCCGGTTCTGGCCGCGAACCACTGTTCGAGCACGCGCACACCGCCGACCTCGAAGTCCCAGGCCTCGGGCGGCACGGGCGAGATCCTGCCGTCGCCGAGATGCAGGGTTTCCTCGGGGCGGTCGTAGTACGGGTCGGTGAGGAGGTGGTCCGCGGACGGGCGGGGGCCGTGGGGGAGGGCGGTCAGCGGCGCGCGGACGTACGGGCGCCGCCCGCCGGGGAGTTTGGGGCGCTCGCCGTCGCGGCGCATGAGCCACAGCATCCGGCGGCCCAGCCCGACGCCGTACGACCACACTTCAGGATCGGAGGTGAGCGGGACCGCGCAGCCGTCCCGGGTGTGCCGCGCGACCGCCATCGTCCAGGCGAGGACGTCCACGGGGGCGGGGGAGTGGCCGAGGCGGGTGTCGAGGTACTCCAACAGGCCCGGTGCCAGGTTCGGTTCACGGCCGCCGGGGCGGCGGTAGAGGGGGCGCACCCGGCCGCCGCGGCCGGCGCTCAGCGGCAGCACGGACGCGGCCAGCAGGACCGGACCGCAGGCCTCGGGCCCCGAGGCCTGCTCGACCACGAACACCTGCTCCTGGCCCGCCACCCGCCACAACTCGGGCCGGGCCGCGTCGATCAGCCGGTGGTCGGGAATCAGCCACTGCTCGTCGAAGGGGGCGTTCAGCACGCGTACCGGGTCCGGGCAGGGGTCCGACGCCCGCGCGAGGCGGCCCGTCCCGCTGGACTGACCGGGCAGCTGGGCGACCGAGGAGTGTGTCGTGCGCGCCCGTGTCGGGCGGAACAGCGTCTCGCGGTCCACCCCTTCGGTCCGGACGAGGGTGTCCCAGCGTGCCTTCAGGGATGCCGCGTCGGGGGCCGTCGGCCACCTCCGGCCCAGCCTCGGCGGTGCGACGGACCACGGCATGAGGTCCGCGAGCAGCGGAGCGGCGTCGGGCGTCACGCTCGGCATCGTACGACGCGGGCGCCGCGCACCGTCCCCGTACGGCATCGTCAGTGGGCGTCGAGGGTGACCGTGAACGAGAAGCGGTCGCCCCGGTAGTGGATGACGGCCACGTCCAGCGCCTGCCCGTCCTTGCCGTAGATGATGCCCGTGTAGCGCAGGATCGGGCTGAGCAGCGGCACTTGGAGCAGGCGCGCCGTCTCCGGGTCGGCGAGCCGGGCCTCCACCGTGTCGGTGATCCGGCTGATGCCGACTCCGAGCACGTCCCGCAGCACCTTGGTCATCGGCCAGCGGATCAGATCCTCCCGGTCGATGCGGTCGGCCAGCTCCGGCCGGAGGTAGTTGCGCGCGTGGTTCGTCGGCTCGCCCGTGCTCTCGTCGCTGCGCAGCCGGTGGTACGTCGCCACCTCGTCCACGTCCGGGAAGAATTCCGCCAGTTCACCGGAAACGGGCGCCTTCCCCTGGTCCAGCAGCTCGGTCGTCATGCCCGACTGCTGGGCCACGATCGCGTCCACCGAGCCGAGCAGCCGCACGGGCGCGCCCCGCTGGGCGCTCGGCTCGATGAACGTGCCCCGCCGGCGGTGCCGGGTGATGAGCCCCTCGACCTCCAGCTCCTTGAGCGCCTGCCGCATGGTCAGCACGCTCACCCCGTAGTGCCCGGCGAGCTGCTCCTCGGTGGGCAGCCGCAGCGGGTCCTGGGAGGAGCGGCCGAGTATCGAGGCGCGCAGGGACTGCGACACCTGATACCAGAGCGGCAGCTTGCGGTTCAGGACGATCGAGTCCGGAGCAAAGGAGGTCACGAGGTATCCGTACAGGTCGCAGGCGTGGAAGGCAACGGCCGGTGAACCCTCAGCCGGCCGCGCGGAAGTGCCGGCCAAGGCCCTGCCACACGTCGTCGTAGCCGCTCTGGAGATGCTCCGCCCGTGCCGCCTGGGCCGTCGCGGTCACCGGCCAACGCGTCTCGAACATGAAGGCGAGCCCGTCGTCGATCTTCTGCGGCCTCAGCTCGGCGGCACTGGCGCGGGCGAAGGTCTCCTGGTCCGGTCCGTGCGCCGACATCATGTTGTGCAGCGAACCGCCGCCCGGCACGAAGCCCTCCGCCTTCGCGTCGTACGCGCCCTCGATGAGCCCCATGTACTCGCTCATCACGTTCCGGTGGAAGTACGGCGGCCGGAACGTGTCCTCGCCCACCAGCCAGCGCGGCGCGAACACGACGAAGTCGACACCGGCCAGACCCGGGGTGTCGGACGGCGAGGTCAGCACCGTGAAGATCGAGGGGTCCGGGTGGTCGTAGCTGATGGAGCCGATCACATTGAAACGGTGCAGGTCGTAGATGTACGGCACATGGTTGCCGTGCCAGGCGACCACGTCCAGCGGCGAGTGGTCGTAGGTCGCCGTCCAGAGGTTGCCGCAGAACTTGTTCACCACCTCGACCGGGCCCTCGACGTCCTCGTAGGCCGCGACCGGGGCGAGGAAGTCACGGGCGTTGGCGAGGCCGTTGGCGCCGATCGGGCCGAGGTCGGGCAGCTGGAACGGCGCCCCGTAGTTCTCGCACACATAGCCCCGGGCGCCGCGGCTCCGGCCGCCTTCCGGCGCCACGTCCAGCAGCTCCACCCGGAAGCGCACCCCGCGGGGGATCAGCGCCACCTGGCCCGGCTCCGCGTGCAGCAGCCCGAACTCGGTGCGCAGCAGCAGGCCGCCGCGCTCCGGGACGATGAGCAGTTCGCCGTCGGCGTCGCTGAACACCCGGTCCATCGAGGAATTCGCGTGATACAGGTGCACCGCGATCCCGGTGCGCTGGGCCGCGTCACCGTTGCCGCCGAGGGTCCACAGGCCCGCGAGGAAGTCCGTTCCGGCGGGCGGCTCGGGCAGGGGGTTCCAGCGCAGCCGGTTCGGGTCGGGCGCCGACTCCGTGAAGGGCGCCGTCCGCAGGGTGCCGTTGTCGGCGCGGGTGAACGCGGGGTGCGCGGCCGACGGCCGGATCCGGTACAGCCACGACCGCCGGTTGGACGCCCTCGGCTCGGTGAACGCCGAGCCGCTGAGCTGCTCGGCGTACAGGCCGAGCGGGGCGCGCTGAGGCGCGTTGCGACCGTGCGGCAGGGCCCCCGGGACCGCCTCCGAGCTGTGTTCGTTGCCGAATCCGGAGAGGTAGGCCAGCCCTTCGGCCGTCTTCCTCGCGTCCCCGTTCATGATCGCTCCCTCGCGCCTGATTCCTATGCATCACCGTAGGATTCGACGGCGTCCCGCGCAAGGGGCCGCCCGAGCGCACCGAACGGGATCGGCCACGAGTCATGCGCGGATCTTCGCCGGGCCGGCCCGTGGGCCGGTGCGGGGGGCGGGCCCGTAGCGGTGGCGGCCGTCCGGCGGCGGCTCGGGGATGGCCGGAATTCCCGCAGGAGTAGTACTCAAGGTTGTCCGCACGGCCCAGGAAGCCGACTTCAGGGGGATCCGGCCACAAGGGGCCCTGTTCTACGCTCCCGGACATGCGATGGACGCGTGGACTGCTCGTCGCGCTCGCGCTCTGCGCCCCGCTCGGCGGAGCCGCGGGCTGCGGAGCCGGTGAAGCGCACGAGCGGGGGGTCACGGCCTCGCCCGTGGGCACATTGCTCGACGAGACGGACGACGAAGGGCGGCTCTACCGTGAGGTGGGCAAGAAGGGGGCGCCCGAGGTCGCGATCGAGATCCAGCCGGACTCCGCCGACAACTGGGACGTGCGGCTGACCGTCCGCAACTTCCGCTTCTCGCCCGTCGGCGCGCGAACCGTGCCGGCCGCCGGGCGCGGCACGGCCCGTCTCTACGTCGACGGCCGGACGGTCGCCCGGCTGCGCACCGCCGAGTACCACCTGGCCGGGCACCTCGTGCCGCGCGGCACCCACCACGTCACCGCGCGGCTCTACGCCGACGACGGCACCGTGTGGGCCGTCCACGGCGAGCCCGTCGAGAGCACCGCCGACATCACGGCGTCGGATTCCGGTTCGGCGCCCGGTCCGGAACAGGCGCCACGGGAGATGCCGGCCCCGGGCGCGGCGGCCTCGGCCGCGCCGCCCCCGCGGGGCTCGACATCGCCGGTCCCACCGATCGCGTCGCAGGCCACACGGTCGGCGGTGGTCCCGCAGTCGAGATGAGTGGTCACGGCACACAGGTGCGTACTGATGGGGGAGGTTCACCGGACCCCGGCGGAAAGGCATCATGAAGACCGTGCCCCATGCGACCTCGCTGCGCCGAGCGCCCGTACAGAAGCGCAGCGCAGAACGACTGACCAGGATCCTCGACGCCTGCGCCGACCTCCTCGACGAGGTGGGCTACGACGGACTGAGCACGCGGGCCGTGGCCCAGCGGGCCGGTGTGCCCATCGGCTCCGTCTACCGCTTCTTCGGCAACAAGCGCGCGATGGCCGACGCGCTCGCCCAGCGCAATCTGGAGCTCTACGCCGAGCGCGTCACCCGGAGCCTGCGGGAGACGGAAGGGGGAGGCTGGCGGGCCGCGATGGACGCGGTGCTCGACGAGTACCTCGCCATGAAGCGCACCGCGCCGGGCTTCTCCCTCGTCGACTTCGGCAACCAGATACCCGTCGGCGCGCGCTACGCCGAGCCCAACACCCGGGTCGCCGACCGTCTCACCGACCTGCTCTCCGGCTATCTCGACCGCGCCCCGGACGAGGATCTCCGCCGCTGTTTCCTGGTGGCGGTGGAGACCGCGGACACCCTGGTCCACCTGGCCTTCCGGGTCGACCCCGAAGGGGACGAGCGGATCATCGAGGAGACACGCGAACTGCTGCGGGCCTATCTGGCCAGGGTTCTCGACTGACCGGTCGCCCGGGACGCGCGCGGAATTCCGACCTGACCCCCGGCGGAGCCTCCCCGTCATGCGTACCGGTCGGTATGCTCGGTCGCGTCCGTGTGCCACCGTAGCCACCGCCCTCCGGGAGGACCCCGTGTCCCGCACCTCCGGCACCACCCCCGACTCCCGAACCGCGCTGCGCGTCTGCCCCCTGTGCGAAGCCACCTGCGGGCTGACGCTGACCATCGAGGGCACCCGGGTGACCGGCGCCCGCGGTGACCGCGACGACGTGTTCAGCAAGGGGTTCATCTGCCCGAAGGGCGCCTCCTTCGGGGCGGCCGACGGCGACCCCGACCGACTGCGCACCCCCCTCGTCCGCGAGGACGGCGAACTGCGCGAGGCCACCTGGGAGGAGGCCTTCGACGCGGTCGCCGCCGGGCTGCGCGGAGTCGTCGAGCGGTACGGACCGCACGCCCTCGGTGTCGTCCTCGGCAACCCGAACGTGCACACCATGGCCGGCGCCCTCTACCCGCAGGTCCTGCTCGGCGCCCTGCGCACGCACAGCGTCTTCACCGCCTCCACGGTCGACCAGATGCCCAAGCACGTGTCGAGCGGCCTGCTGTTCGGCGACGCCAACGCGATCCCCGTGCCGGACCTTGACCACACCGACCACCTGCTGCTCATCGGCGCCAACCCGCTGGAATCCAACGGGAGTCTGTGCACCGCCCCCGACTTCCCCGGCAGACTCCGGGCACTTCGGGCCCGCGGCGGCACCCTGACCGTCATCGACCCGCGCCGCACCCGCACGGCCAAACTCGCCGACCGCCACGTGGCCGTCCGCCCCGGCACCGACGCCACCCTCCTCGCGGCGATGGCGTACGTCCTCTTCGAGGAGAAGCTCGTCGACCTCGGCGCGCTCGCCCCGCACGTCCAGGGTGTCGACGAACTCCCGGACGCGCTGCGGGACTTCACCCCGGAGGCGGCGAGCGCGGCCTGCGACGTGGACGCCGGGGTCATCCGGGAGCTGGCGCGCGAGCTGGCCGCCGCGCCGACCGCCGCCGTCTACGGCCGCATCGGCAGCTGCACCGTCCCGCACGGCACCCTGGCCAGCTGGCTCGTGGACGTCCTCAACATCCTCACCGGCAACCTCGACCGGCCCGGCGGCGCCCTCTTCCCGACTGCCGCCACCGACCGCACCCCCCGTCCGGCGGGCCCCGGTCACGGCTTCGCGCTCGGCCGCTGGCACAGCCGGGTGAGCCGGCACCCGGAGGCCAAGGGCGAACTGCCGCTGGCCGCCCTGGCGGAGGAGATCGACACCGCCACCCCGGACGGCAGCCCGGTCCGCGCCGTCATCGCCGTCGCCGCCAACCCCGTCCTGTCCGCACCCGACGGCCTCCGTCTCGACAAGGCGCTCGAATCGCTGGACTTCATGGTCAGCGTCGACCCGTACCTGAACGAGACCTCGCGCCACGCCCACGTCGTGCTGCCGCCGCCCCCGCCCTCCCGGAGCGCACACCACGACTTCGCGTTCAACACCCTCGCCGTCCGCAACCAGGTCCGCTACAACCGCCCCGCCGTCCCCCTGGAGGAGGGCCGGATGGCGGAGACCGAGATCCTCGCCCGGCTCGTCCTCGCAGCGACCGGCATGCACGGCGCCGACCCGTCCGCCGTCGACACGATGGTCATCGAGGGCACCCTCGGCAAGGCGGTCGGGGACACCGCGTCACCGGTGCACGGGCGCGATCCGCGCGAACTCGCCGCCGCCCTCACCGGCGAGAACGGCCCCGAGCGCCGGCTCGACATGATGCTGCGCCTCGGCCCGTACGGCGAGGGCTTCGGCGCGCGCCCCGACGGCCTGACCCTCGACAAGCTGCTCGCGCACCCGCACGGCATCGACCTCGGACCGCTCGCCCCCTGCCTGCCGCAGCGGCTGAAGACCCGCAGCGGGAAGATCGAGCTGCTGCCGGAGCCGATCGCCGGCGATCTGCCGCGCCTGCGGGAGGCGCTGCGCGAACGCCCGGCGGCCATGGTCCTCGTCGGACGCCGCCATCTGCGCTCCAACAACAGCTGGATGCACAACGTCCCCGCGCTCACCGGCGGTTCCAACCGCTGCACCCTGCACATCCACCCCGACGACGCGACCCGCCTCGGGCTCGCCGACGGGTCGGCCGTACGCGTCAGGGGCGCCGGAGGAGAGGTGATCGCCCCGGTGGAGGTCACCGACACCGTAAGGCGCGGCGTGGTGAGCCTTCCGCACGGCTGGGGGCACGACCGCCCCGGCACCCGGCTGAGCCACGCGGCCCTGGATCCCGGCGTCAACGTCAACCAGCTCCTCGACGGCTCGCTGCTCGACCCGCTGTCGGGAACGGCGGTCCTCAACGGGGTGCCGGTCGACCTGGCGGCCTGCCTCTGAGCCGTCACCGTGGCCCGGCCGCGGCGGGTGCGCGATGAGCCGCCGCGGCCGGGTAGTTCTTTGCGCCGGAAGAGCGGTACCTGACGGGGTACCGGGCGCCGTTGCGGATCTTTCGTGGGCATATGTGAGAAGTAGTCAGATGAAGTGAGATTTGTATGACAATCACCTGACTCGGAGGAACTCGCATGTCCACCTCGTCCCTCTCGCACCGCTCCGTGCCACGTCGCGGTGCCGGCGCCCTCGCGGCCCTCGCCGTCGCGGGCACCGTCCTCCTCGGCGCTCCGGCCGCCGTCGCCGCCCCCGGTGACAACGGCGACGTCAAGATCCACGACGCGAACACCGCGGTCGACAACCAGCGGGACGATCCGAAGGTCTGCCGCTTCTACCTCGACGGCTTCAACTTCGACCCGGGGCAGCGGATCACCTGGTTCATCGTGACCCAGCCCCAGGTCGCCGGGGGCGCCAACCTCAGCGGCAGCCTGGACCTGCCGACCGGTCAGGGCCGGACGCCCCTGCCCAACCTGACGCTGCCCGACGGCCAGTACAAGCTGACCTGGCGGTTCGCGGGCGAGAACGGCGCGGGCAAGAGCAAGGTCTTCAAGGTCGACTGCCCCTCCGGCGGTCCGAGCCCGAGCGCCTCGCCGTCCGTGACGCCCACCGGCCCGGGCGGCGGCTCCGGCGGACCCCAGGGCGGCCCGGGCGGTCCCAACGGAGGACCCCCGGCGGGCGGCGGCGGTCTCGCCCATCCGCAGAACTTCTCGCCGGTGGCCGGTGCGGCGGCCGCGGGTCTCGTCGTGGCCGGGGGAGTCGTGTTCCTGCGGCTGCGCCGACGCCCCGATGGCGCCGCGTAGGCGACGGAGGCCCTGGTACCGGACGCGCGCCTACCGCCTGACGCGGACCCTGGTGGTCACCGTCGCGCTGGTGGTGGGCGGCGTCTGGTGGGCGGGGGACGGCGAGCCCGCCGGCACGGTGGCGTCCGGCGCCGTGCGCGACGACGGCGCCGCCGCCCCCGCTCCCGCCCCCGCTCCGGCGGGGGCGGGAGCGACCGGCCGCGGGCCGGACGCCCATCCCGCCGGCGACGCGCGCGGCCCGCGGCGGCACCCCGCCCCGGCCGCCCGCCCGGCCCGGCCCGGGGCCCCGACCGCACCGCTGCCGCGCTCCCGGGCCGCCTCCCTGCGCATTCCCTCCCTCGGCCTCGACGCGCCGGTCGTCGGCCTCCGGCTGGACGGCGGGCGGCGGCTCACCGCGCCGCCCGTGGACGATCCGAAACTCGTCGGCTGGTACACGGACGGCCCCACTCCGGGCGAACGCGGCACGGCCCTCGTCGTCGGCCATCGCGACACCCGGACGGGGCCCGCCGTCTTCGCCCCGCTCGAACGGATCCGGCCCGGCGCACGCGTCGAAGCCCGGCGCGTGGACGGGCGGACCGCCGTCTACACGGTCGACGCCGTCCGTACGTACTCGAAGGCGCACTTCCCCGACCAGGAGGTGTACGGCGACCGTGGGCGCCCCGAACTGCGCCTGATCACCTGTGGCGGTGCCTACGACCGGAAGGCCGGATACGCCGCGAACGTCATCGCCTTCGCCCATCTCACGGCGGTCAGGGAGCGGGCCGGCACCTCCTGACGGGAGCCGTCGGGCGCCGAGCCGGGGCGGCGGCGCTCGCCCGCGTCCGGCCCGGCGCGACCGGTATCCGATCGTCCGTTTCCGCCCGTACCGAACCGGCCCGTCCGAAACCGCCATGTCTCTTCCCCCGGGCATGTGCGGTCCGTTAGCTTCCGTGACTCAAGGTCCCGTACGACCCGTGCGGGACGACCGGCCGCGGAGCACCAGCGCCTTGCACGCCCCCGGGGGCACCTGTCATGACACGCGCCATCTCCCTGCACCACGTCAGCAAGTCGTACACCCGTGGGGCCCGGGTGGTGGAACGCCTGTCGCTGGACATCCGGCCCGGCGAATTCCTCGTTCTGCTCGGCCCCTCCGGCTGCGGCAAGTCGACCGTGCTGAGGATGATCGCGGGGCTGGAGGAGGTCACCGAGGGCGAGGTGCGGCTCGACGGGGAGTACGCCAACGATCTGCCGCCGTCCGAGCGGAACATGGCGATGGTGTTCCAGAACTTCGCCCTCTACCCGAGCATGACCGGCCGCGACAACATCGGCTTCCCGCTGCGCATCGAGACACCCGGCGAGGACCCCCGGGCGCGCGTGGACGCCACCGCCCGCATGCTCGGCATCCAGGACCTGCTCGACCGCTTCCCCAACCAGCTCTCCGGCGGCGAGCGGCAGCGCGTCGCGATGGGGCGGGCCATAGCGCGCCACCCCTCCGCCTTCCTGATGGACGAGCCGCTGTCCAACCTCGACGCCAAGCTCCGCAACCACCTGCGGGCCGAGATCTCCCGGCTCACCAGGGAACTGGGCGCGACGACGGTCTACGTCACTCACGACCAGGCCGAGGCCATGTCACTCGGCGACCGGGTCGCCGTACTGCGCGGCGGAGTCCTCCAGCAACTGGGCACGCCCCGCACGGTCTACGGGCTGCCCGCGAACGTCTTCGTCGCCGCCTTCATCGGCACCCCGCGGATCAACCTGCTGCGCGGGCTCGTCCGGGCCCCGCTCGACGGCGCCATGACGATCAGCCTCGGCAAGCAGTACCTGCGTCTCCCCGAACCCCTCTGTCTGGACCACCAGTTGCTCCGGGTGCAGCAGGGCCGCGAGGTGATCGTCGGGCTGCGCTCCGAGGCCGTACGGCTCGCCAGACCGTCCGACGCCCGGCCGGGCGAGGTCGCGATCAGCGGTCTGGTCGAGCATGTGGAGTTCCAGGGGCACGAGGTCCTCGTCCACTTCAATACGGGCTCGCGGCCCGCCTACGTACCGGAGCTGGAGTCGCCGCGCCCGGCCCGCGGGACGCGCCGGCGGCGTCGTGACGGCACCGTCCTGGACAGGCTGCTGGGGCGCGCCGGGGCACTGCGGGAGGGGACGCCGCAGGCCGGACCCGTCGTCGTCCTCGACCACCCCTCGGACGCCGAGGCCGACCTCCCCGGGCAGGCACCGCCCGACGGCCGGCTGCCCGGCGATCTCGTCGTACGCACCACGCCCGACATCGAACTCCGCCACGGCATGCAGATCCCGCTCCTCGTGGACATCGCCCACCTGTTCGTCTTCGACCGGAGCGGCGAACGGATCTGTCCGGCGCCGGAGCGGCTGCCGGACCTGGAGGAGTGAATCCCGGTCCTCCCGGCTGGCGGGTCCCCCTGGCGCCGCAAAACTATCATCGCTAGTTTAGGGCGCGGACGACGCCGCCCCGGCCCCGGAGGAAAACGATGAAGGCACATGACGGCATGTACATCGACGGGGCCTGGCGCCCCGCCACCGGACGGGACGCCATCGAGGTCGTGAACCCGGTCGACGAGCGGGTGATCGGCCACGTCCCGGCGGGCACCGCCGAGGATGTCGACGCCGCCGTACGGGCCGCCCGCGCCGCGTTCCCCGGCTGGGCCGCGACCGCGCCCGCCGAACGGGCCGCCCGCCTGGCCGCCCTGAGGGACGTCCTGGCCGCCCGCAAGGACGAGATCGCCGAGACCGTCACCGCCGAGCTCGGATCGCCGCTCGCGTTCTCCCAGGCGGTCCACGCGGGCGTCCCGGTGCTGGTCGCCGGTTCCTACGCCGAGCTGGCCGCGACGTACGCCTTCGAGGAGAAGGTCGGCAACTCGACCGTCTACCAGGAGCCCGTCGGCGTCGTCGGCGCGATCACCCCCTGGAACTACCCGCTCCACCAGATCGTCGCCAAGGTCGCCCCCGCGCTCGCCGCGGGCTGCACGGTCGTCCTGAAGCCCGCCGAGGACACCCCGCTCACCGCCCAGCTCTTCGCCGAGGCCGTGGCCGAGGCGGGCGTCCCGGCCGGTGTCTTCAACCTGGTCACCGGCCTCGGACCGGTCGCGGGCCAGGCCCTCGCCGAGCACCCGGACGTCGACCTCGTCTCCTTCACCGGCTCCACGGCGGTCGGCCGGCGGATCGGCGCGACCGCGGGTGCCGCCGTCAAGCGCGTCGCCCTCGAACTCGGCGGCAAGTCCGCCAACGTCATCCTGCCGAGCGCGGACCTGGCCAAGGCCGTGAACGTCGGCGTCGCCAACGTGATGTCCAACTCCGGCCAGACGTGCAGCGCCTGGACCCGCATGCTGGTCCCCGCCGACCGCTACGACGAGGCGGTCGAGCTGGCCGCGACAGCCGCCGCGAAGTACGGCGACCGCATCGGCCCCGTCGTCAACGCCAAGCAGCGGGACCGGGTGCGCGGTTACATCGAGAAAGGCGTCGCCGAGGGCGCGCGGATCGTCGCGGGCGGCCCCGAATCACCGCGCGAGCAGGGCTACTTCATCAGCCCCACCGTCTTCGCCGACGTCACGCCGCAGATGACGATCGCGCAGGAGGAGATCTTCGGCCCGGTCCTTTCGATCCTGCGCTACGAGGACGAGGAGGACGCCCTGCGGATCGCCAACGGCACCGTGTACGGGCTCGCGGGCGCGGTGTGGGCCGGCGAGGAGTCCGAGGCGGTCGCCTTCGCGCGGCGGCTCGACACCGGACAGGTCGACATCAACGGGGGACGCTTCAATCCCCTTGCTCCCTTCGGGGGTTACAAGCAGTCGGGCGTGGGGCGCGAACTCGGTGCCCACGGCATGTCCGAGTACCTCCAGACCAAGTCCCTCCAGTTCTAGGAGCGTTCACGTGGTTCGCGCCGCTGTCCTGCCCGCCGTGGGTGCCCCGCTGGAGATCGCCGAGATCGAACTCCCCGACCCCGGACCGGGCCAGGTCCGGGTGAGACTGGCCGCCGCCGGGGTCTGCCACTCCGACCTGTCCCTGTCCAACGGCACCATGCGGGTGCCGGTGCCCGCCGTGCTCGGCCACGAGGGCGCCGGTACCGTCGTCGCGGTCGGCGAGGGTGTCACCCAGGTCGCGCCCGGCTCCCGGGTCGTCCTCAACTGGGCTCCCTCCTGCGGGAGTTGTCACGCCTGTTCGTTGGGCGAGGTGTGGCTGTGCGCCGACGCGCTGACCGGCGCGGGGAACGTGTACGCCCGCCGCGCCTCCGACGGCAGCGATCTGTATCCCGGCCTGAACGTCGCCGCGTTCGCCGAGGAGACGATGGTGCCGGTGTCCTGCCTGCTGCCCGCCCCGGACGGCATCCCGCTCACCGAGGCCGCCCTGCTCGGCTGCGCGGTCCTCACCGGATACGGCGCGGTCCACAACTCCGCGAAGGTCCGGCCCGGCGAGACCGTCGCCGTGTTCGGGGCCGGCGGGGTCGGGCTCGCCGCCCTGCAGGCCGCCCGGATCGCGGGCGCCTCGAAGATCGTCGCGATCGACGTCTCGCCCGAGAAGGAGTCGCTCGCCCGCGAGGCCGGTGCCACCGACTACGTCGTCGCCTCCGACACCACCGCCCGCGAGATCCGCGCCCTGACCGGCAAACAGGGCGTCGACGTCGCCGTCGAGTGCGTCGGCCGCGCCGTCACCATCCGTACGGCCTGGGAGTCGACCCGGCGCGGCGGCCGCACCACGGTCGTCGGCATCGGCGGCAAGGACCAGCAGGTCACCTTCAACGCCCTGGAGATCTTCCACTGGGGCAGGACCCTCGCGGGCTGTGTGTACGGCAACTCCGACCCGGCCCGCGATCTCCCGGTGCTCGCGGAGCACGTCCGCGCGGGCCGCCTCGACCTCGGCGGCCTGGTCACCGACCGCATCGCCCTGGACGGCATCCCGGCGGCCTTCGACAACATGATCGCGGGCAAGGGGGGCCGGGCGCTGGTGGTGTTCTAGCGGCTCCGCTCCCGTCGCCGGCGGACAGCGGACCTCTTCCGGTTTCCCGATGCCGTCACACGCCGCGGAGAAATTCCGTGACGGTTCGCGCGGGTCGTGCCAGTGTGAGGGCGTGTCAGAGATCGGGACGACAGAGGTGTGCGCGGCCGGACGCCGCGGTGGAGGCGGAAGTCCCTACGCGTATCGGGTGCGCGGGCTCGGCCGCAGCGCGGTGGTTCTGTGGATCGGTGGCGCGGGTGACGAACCCGACCAGGTGCTGGCGCTGCCGGACGCCGGCCACCGACGCGTGCCGGTGTTCGTGACGGTTCGGCAGGCACGGGTGTATGTGAGCCGGCACGGTCGGAAACTGGCTGTTTCCGAGGCCGGCGTGCTGGAACTCACCCGTGTCCAGCACTGGCTGGCGGATCCGGTGCGCCGGCACGTCTCCCCGGGCGCGGTGCTGGACGCGTGGAACTTCTTCGAGGACCTGGCCCGAGGACTCGGCGAGGTCCACCGGCTGCCCCGGCAGGGAGCGCTGCACAACAGCGCCTACGAGAAGCTGTTCGGAGACGAGAGTGACGCGTGGACTCCCGGCGAGCGGCACGCGGTACTGGAGCTGCTCACGGCCGGGGTGGAGCTGTGGAACTCCTGCCCGGTGACCGTGAAGCCCAGATCGAGCCCCGTCCCGGACAGTGGACGGGGCTCCCCCCGGGGCTGGTGATCCATGCGCCGGCCGACTCGCCCAGGTGCGGTCACGCGGTCCTGGGCGGTCACGCGGTCCTGAGCGGTCACGCGGTCCTGGCCGGGTAGTCGTTGCCACGACCGGCCCGCGCCTCGTCCGCCGGCAGCCCGGCCAGTGCTGCCGCGAGCCCCGGTCCTACGGGATCCTCGGGCCTTGTCGTGCCGCCCAGCGTGCGCCACGGACACTTCGGCGCTCACCGAAGGATCGCGAGCGGCCGCGCCGGTCCGCTCCGGCTGCCCGGACCAGCCCCGTTCCGTCCAGGCTTCCGGGGCCGACCGCGTTCAGGCCTCCCGCACCAGCCCCGCGTACTGCACCGCGAGGCCGTCCAGCAGTGCGACGAGCCCCGTGTCGAAGGCCCGCTCGTCGATCTTCTCCTGCTGTTCGGCGAGGAGGTGCGCCTGCCCCAGGTGCGGATAGTCGGCGGGGTCGTACGCGCTCTCGTCGTCCACGAAGCCCCCGGCGAACGACCCCAGCGCGGACCCCATGATGAAGTACCGCATCAGCGCCCCGATCGAGGTGGCCTGGGAGGGCGGCCAGCCCGCGTCGACCATGGCTCCGAAGACGGCGTCGGCGAGCCGCAGTCCGGCCGGCCTGCGGCCCGGCCCGCGCGCGAGGACCGGGACGATGTTCGGGTGGTCGCGCAGGGCGGCGCGGTAGGAGACGGCCCATTCGCGCAGTGCGGTCCGCCAGTCCCGGCCGCCCTCGAACATCGACAGGTCGACCTGTGCGCTCACCGAGTCCGCGACCGCCTCCAGGATCTGGTCCTTGGTACGGAAGTGGTTGTAGAGGGAGGGCCCGCTGACCCCGAGTTCCGCGGCGAGCCTGCGAGTCGAGACGGCCGCGAGGCCCTCGGCGTCCACCAGGGCCCGTGCCGTTTCGACGATGCGGTCGGTGCTGAGGAGGGGCTTGCGCGGTCGGGCCATGGCGCACATAGTAGGGCTGCACCGGTAAACTAGCAGTGCTAATTTAAAGGTACGGCTTTCGATGTACGGCTTTCGCTGTCAGCTATCTGTGGGGTGACCCGGCATGAACCTTGGGCTCAGTGATGAGCAGACCGCCGTCCGGCAGCTCGCCCAGGACTTCGTGCACCGCGAGATCGCCCCGCACGTCGTCGAATGGGACCGCGCGGAGGACGTCGACCGGTCCATCGTGAAGAAGCTCGGCGAGGTCGGCTTCCTCGGCCTGACCATCGACGAGGTGTACGGCGGCAGCGGCGGCGACCACCTCGCGTACTGCCTGGTCACCGAGGAACTGGGACGCGGCGACTCCTCCGTGCGCGGGATCGTCTCCGTCTCGCTCGGGCTCGTCGCCAAGACGATCGCGCACTGGGGGAGCGAGGAGCAGAAGCGGCGGTGGCTGCCGGGGCTGACCTCCGGCGAGTACGTCGGCTGCTTCGGGCTCACCGAGCCGGGCACCGGTTCCGACGCGGGCCAGTTGTCGACCAGGGCCGTGCGCGACGGCGACGACTACGTCATCAACGGTTCCAAGATGTTCATCACGAACGGCACCTGGGCCGATGTCGTGCTGCTCTTCGCCCGCTCCACCGACGCCCCGGGCCACAAGGGCGTCTCCGCCTTCCTGGTGCCGACGGACACTCCCGGTCTGACCCGCCGCACCATCCACGGCAAGCTCGGGCTGCGTGGCCAGGCCACCGCCGAACTGAGCTTCGAGGACGTGCGCGTGCCGGCCGACGCCATGCTGGCGCCCGAGGGCAAGGGCTTCGCGGTGGCCATGTCGGCGCTGGCCAAGGGACGGATGTCGGTGGCCGCGGGCTGTGTCGGCATCGCCCAGGCCGCGCTGGACGCGGCGGTGACGTACGCGACCGAGCGGGAGCAGTTCGGCAGGACGATCGCGCACCACCAGCTCGTCCAGGAACTGCTCAGCGACATCGCCGTCGACGTGGACGCGGCGCGCCTGCTGACCTGGCGGGTCGCCGACCTCATAGACCGCGGGCTGCCGTTCGCCACCGAGTCCTCGAAGGCCAAGCTCTTCGCCTCCGAGGCCGCCGTGCGCGCCGCGAACAACGCCCTCCAGGTCTTCGGCGGTTACGGCTACATCGACGAGTACCCGGTCGGCAAACTGCTGCGCGACGCCCGCGTGATGACCCTCTACGAAGGCACCAGCCAGATCCAGAAGCTGGTCATCGGGCGCGCCCTGACGGGTGTCTCGGCGTTCTGACCGACTCCGGCGTCCTGACCCTGAGTATGCGTACGAGTACCTGAGTACGACGGCGGATGTGGCGTCGGCCACATCCGCCCATCCTTGTCCCATGAGTGAGACACCTGTCAAACAGCAGAACACGGCCGCCTTCTACGGCCAGGCCGTGGCGTCCTTCTCCGTGGCGATGGCCGCCACCGCGATCGGCATCTTCAAGCTCCAGGCCGACGCATGGGTCCGGGCGTTCCTCGCCATTGCCGTTCTCTATCTGGTGACGTCCTCGTTCACGCTGGCCAAGGTGATCCGCGACCGGCAGGACGGCGTCCGCCCCGGTGGCCGTGTGTACGACCCCTTCGAGAAGCTCTGATCCTCGCGCGGCCATGACCTGGCCGAAGGTGCTAAGCGCTCGCTCAGGTTCGGGGGTATGGTGTTCACCCTGTCAGTCGAGAAGGGGCGAACAGCGATGAGTGCGGCGCAGGAGACGCCCGGCGGCGAGATGCAGCCCTGGGCCGAGGTGACCCCGGACGCGGCGCGGCGACTGCTCGTCGCCGCGGTGGAGGCCTTCGCCGAGCGCGGGTACCACGCGACGACGACCCGGGACATCGCGGGCCGCGCGGGCATGAGCCCGGCCGCGCTGTACATCCACTACAAGACCAAGGAAGAGCTGCTCCACCGGATCAGCCGGATCGGCCACGACAAGGCGCTGGACATCGTGCGCACCGCGGCCGCCGGCGAGGGTACGGCCGCCGGGCGGCTCTCCGACGCCGTACGGTCCTTCGTACGGTGGCACGCGGGCCAGCACACCACGGCCCGCGTCGTTCAGTACGAACTCGACGCCCTCGGGCCCGAAGCGCGCGCCGAGATCATCGCGCTGCGCCGCCAGGTGAACGCGGAGGTCCGCGGCATCATCCAGGACGGCGTCGCGACGGGCGACTTCGACGTCCCGGACGTCCCCGGCACCACCGTCGCCGTGCTGTCCCTGTGTATCGACGTGGCCCGCTGGTTCAACGTCGACGGCCCCCGCACGCCGGACGAGGTCGGCGCGCTCTACGCCGACCTCGTCCGGCGGATGGTGGGCTACAAGGAGTAGGTCCCGGTCCGGTCCGGGGCCTACTCCGGTCCGGTCCGCACGCAGGCGGACGGCACCGGTCCCTCCCGGAGCCGGAGCCTGTGGCGTCGGGACCGGGACCGGGATCTGGTCAGAGGTAGTAGCGCGAGACCGACTCCGCGACGCAGACCGGCTTGTCGCCGCCCTCGCGCTCCACGGTGAAGGCCACGGAGACCTGGACACCGCCCGGCACGTCGTCCACCGCGGTGATCGTCGCGGTGGCGCGCAGCCGCGAGCCGACCGGCACGGGGGCGGGGAAACGGACCTTGTTCGTCCCGTAGTTGACGCCCATCTTCACGCCCTCGACGCTGATCAGCTGCGGGCCGAAGAGCGGCAGCAGCGACAGGGTCAGATAGCCGTGCGCGATCGTGGTGCCGAACGGGCCCGTCGCGGCCTTCTCGGGATCGACGTGGATCCACTGGTGATCGCCGGTCGCCTCCGCGAAGAGGTCGATCCGCTTCTGCTCGATCTCGACCCAGTCCGTGTATCCCAGCTGTTCGCCCACGGCGCCCCGCAGTTCGTCGACCGTCGCGAACGTCCTCGGCTCTGCCATGTCCCTGGCCTCCCGCATCTCATAGTCTAAGCGACTGCTTAGCATGGTCGGCCGGAAGGCGCATGTCAACGGACCGTACGTGTGACGCGGTGGGTAGGTTGGAGGAGTGCCCCAGATCCCTGAGACGATCCACGAGCTGACCGTCGGACAGCTGTCGGCCCGCAGCGGCGCGGCCGTCTCCGCTCTGCACTTCTACGAGTCCAAGGGCCTGATCAGCAGTCGCCGTACCTCGGGCAACCAGCGCCGCTATCACCGCGACGCGCTGCGCCGGGTCGCGTTCGTCCGGGCCGCCCAGCGCGTCGGCATCCCGCTGGCCACCATCCGGGAGGCGCTGGCCGAACTCCCCGAGGAGCGCACTCCGACGCGGGAGGACTGGGCCCGGCTGTCCCAGGCCTGGCGCTCCGAACTCGACGAGCGGATCAAGCAGCTCGGTCGGCTGCGCGACCACCTCACGGACTGCATCGGCTGCGGCTGTCTCTCCCTGGAGACCTGTGTGCTCTCCAACCCCGACGACGTCCTCGGCGAACGCCGGGCCGGCTCCCGGCTCATGGTGGAGCCGGCCGGCGCGGAGCCGACGCCGAAGGCGGGGGAACGGCAGCGCGGCCGGGCGGGGATGTGCGACCCCGGGCCGCGTCAGGAACCGGCGGTGGGGGACTGCCGCTGACGCGCCCCCGACCGCCCGCTCTTTCGCCTTCAGTGCCTGTTCCCGATGCGGCCGTGCCATGACGGCAGGGGTGGATCCCGGGTCGTTGCGCGCGCCCGTCAGCTGTGCTTGGCTCGCCCGGTGAACCTTCTGCTGACGGCGAGTGGCCTGCGCAACGAGACACTGCGGAATGCGCTGCGGGACATGCTGGGAAAGCCGTTCGGATCGGCGAACATCGTGTACGTGCCCACGGCGTCAGTCGCCGAGCCCGGGGACCACGGGTGGTTCGTCGAGGACATGAACCGGGTGCACGGCCTCGGCTGGCGGGAGTTCGACGTCCTGGAGCTGAACGGCCTGCCCCGGCGGATGGTGCTCGACCGGTTGCTCCACGCCGACGTCATCCATGTCGAGGGCGGCAGCCACTACCACCTCGCGCGCAGCATCACCGGCAACGACCTGGCCGACGGCTTCCTGGAGGCGCTGGAGAGCCGGGTCTATGTGGGGGTCAGCGCCGGATCGATGATCTTCAGCCGTCATCTCACCGGACACTCCGCCGACGTCATCGGGGACACCACGGACCTCCACGTGCTCGGCGCGACGACCGTGGAGCCGCCGTTCGGCCTCTTCGACTGGTATCTCAAGCCCCACCTGTACTCGCCGGATTTCCCCGAGCGGGACGACGCCTGGGCCGATCGCATCGCTGCGCGGGCGGACTTCCCGATCTACTTCATCGACGACGAGACGGCCGTTCGCGTCAGGGACGGCAAGGTGGATGTCCTTTCTGAAGGCCGGTGGCGGTTCCATCCGTGACTCGACGCGTGGTGGGGAGCCCCGGACAGGGCAGTGCGACGCCCAGAGGCGCCGCACTGCCGAGCTGCCGGGGTGAGCACCCGCGTCGGGCGGCTCGCGCGCGGTAGTACGGGCTGACCTCGCGCCGTTCGGCAGGCCGGGTCGTGCGGGGAAACGGGCCCTTACTCGTACTCCGTGCCGCCCTTGCGGGTCAGGTAGGCCGGGCTGACCGCCTTCGCTATGGCGCGTCCGCCCGTCACCGGGCTGTACCGCTCGGCGGCCACGTAGGTCCCCTCCGGACCGGCGGGAGCGGGAGCTCCGGGGCGGATCACGACGCCCTCGCGCAGGTGCAGCTCGCGGCCGGACACCGTCTCCCGGCCCGAGGCGATCTCCAGGACGCGCTCGATGTCGTACGGCCCCTCGTACAGCCTTGGCACCAGCGGCAGTTCACCCGTCAGCAGCCCCTGCGCGTCCAGCCAGCGGATCTCGCCGTCGATCTCCGCGGACACGTCGAACACGGCGTAGCCGATCGTCTCGCGGCGGCCGTCGGCGCCGTACGACAGGTCCTGCACACCCGCCCCGTACACCTCGCCGAAGATGCCGACACGGCGCGCGCCGAGGCGTCCGGCGATCCGGGCGGCGGCCTCCGCGACCCCGTGCCCGCGCACCGCGCGCCAGTACAGATTGCGCGGATCCTCCTTCAGGGCCATGTACTTGGCGCCGAAGCCCTTCGAGGAGACGTGGACGCGGTCCTCGTCGGCGAGGTAGGTCAGCAGACAGGCCGAACCGTGCAGCTTCTCCGTCAGGACGACGGGCTCGCCCGGGGTGAAGATGTCCGGGTACCGCTGGATGTTCTCGATGTCGACCCAGGGCAGCAGATCGGGCGCCGACTCCACCTCGCCGTTCATGGTGGGCGGAACCGGCGGGACCCATTTCACGATGCCGAGCAGCTCGGCGAAGTCCGTGCCCTCCTCGGCGGCCCGCGCCAGGTCCACGTCCGCCAGCGCCTTCGGGCGGCACACGATGCCCTGCGACAGTTCGCCGCGCAGCCGCACCGCCCTGACCCGGTCCGACGCGCTGCCCGCGAGCCGCCCGGTCAGTCCCAGCTCCTCGATCAGCCCGGCCGGAAGCACGGACTGCTCCGGGATGTAGACGGCCCACTCGCCGGTGCGGTACGCGCCCTTGGCGACCACCGCCCGGTACAGGCCCACCTGGGCCAGTTCGAGCGCGTCGGCGTTCGGGTGTTCGTGGACGGTCAGCACTTCGGCGGTGACGCGCAGCGTCGACACAGGGGACTCCTCGGGTGGCTCAGCCGTGTTACATCGCCCCCAAGTGTCCGGGGCGGAAACCCCTGGAACCACCGAATTCATGGCTGCTACGCGCGTCCGCGCGTCGGGTCGTCGGCCAGGGCGGCATCGGCACGACGGCGCCGTCGTGCCGACACGGGCGCTCTGTACGGAAGGGCCGGCACCCTGTCCCCGATGGTGCCGGACACCCTGACAGCTCGGCGCCGGGAACCGCGCGCCCGGCCACGGACCTTCCGCGGCCGACGGCTCACCCGCGGTTCCTCCGCCGGTGCCGTTCAGTCCGGCGGCGTCCCGGCCGCCCGGCCCGGCGGGGCGCTCACGCGGACACGAGCAGCCGGCCGCGCCTGGCGCCGGCCAGCGCCTCCGGGGTCAGGACGGGCCGCGGCACCACGATTCCGCAGCTCGTGCAGACGGGACCCGACGACGGTTCGTGGGCCAGGTCGTACATCCAGACAAGGCGCTCACCGGCACAGGCCGGACAGACGGCGCCCGGTTCGCGCTCCAGTGCGGCGATCAGCCGGCGCAGCACCTCGGCGAGTGGTTCATGGGGGTGGACACGGGGGTTGTCGCACCAGGCGACACCGAACCCGCCCCAGGTCAGCCGGTGCCAGTCGTCGACACTGCCCGGCCTGCGCAGCCCGTCGTGCTTCTCCTTCTTGCGGCGCTGCGCGAACTCGACCTCGTAGGCGAGCCAGACGGAGCGGGCCTCCTCCAGTTCGTCCAGTGCGGCCACGAGCCGCGCCGGATCGGGGGAACGGTCCTCGGGACCGAACCCGGCCCGGGAACACAGATGGTCCCAGGTCGCCCGATGCCCGTAAGGGGCGAACCTCTCCAGGCACTTGCGCAGTGAGTACCGCCGCAGTGCCAGATCACTCCTCGGATCTCGCACCTGTCTCGCCAGACTCCGGAAACCGGCCATCGCCCTGCACCTCCGTCACACCTGCACCTGTACTCCGGTCACTTCGGCGCCGTCTCGTACGGACGTCGTCGAGTAGACGTATCGACAAGCGATTCGGCTCCATCGAATTTTTCGACGACCCCCACAAGCCCAACCGCCGAGTGCCCTGGACCTACCTCCCGTTGCTGCCGGCCGGCTGTCCGCCGGTCGTCCGACACGCCCTCGCTCGCCATGAATCCCAAAAACTGACGCATGTTCATCTTCAAACTCGGGGATACCGGCGGTAACGTCCGGCCCACCCCCGTCGGTAGGAGCTGACATGCCACCGAGCACCCCACGCACCACCTTGGACAGACTGAGAACTCCCCGCAGATTCCCCAAGTTCCTCAAGGCGGCATCCCTATGCGTGCTCATTGCCGGTCTTTTATCGCCGCTTTCCCAGGCGGCCGCCGCCGACACCTCGACCGCGGCCGCCGCGAACGACTACTGCGGCGGCCAGTGCTCGGACATCCTGCCGCCCGGTGAGAACGGCAACGCGACGCTCGCCCAGATCCTGCTCAACCAGGCCTTCGGTACCCAGCCCAGTCATGCCGAGGACCAGCTCGGCCCCTACGGCAACCTGGCCTCCGGCTCCTCCACGCTCACCGACGCCAAGATCAACGACTTCTTCAACGACGCCTCCTTCGGCGTCGCCTCCAACCAGGTCGAGTCGACCACCAAGCCCGGCGGACGCACCGACGTGACGATCGTCCGCGACAAGAAGACGGGCGTCCCGCACATCACCGGCACCACCCGCTACGGCACCGAGTACGGCGCCGGGTTCGCCGCCGCCCAGGACCGGCTGTGGCTGATGGACGTCTTCCGTCACGTCGGACGCGGCCAGCTCACCTCCTTCGCCGGCGGCGCAGCCTCCAACCAGGGCCTGGAACAGGAGTTCTGGCGCAACGCGCCCTACACCGAGGCCGATCTGCAGGCCCAGATAGACAGCGCCACCAGCAAGGCCGGAGCCCGTGGCACCCAGGCACTCGCGGACGCGAACGCCTACATCGACGGCATCAACGCCTACATCGACGCCTCCGACAGCGGCCGCTACTTCCCCGGTGAGTACGTCCTGACCGGCCACAAGGACTCCGTCACCAACGCCGGCACCATCGACCACTTCAAGCTCACCGACCTGGTCGCGCTGGCCTCCGTCATCGGCTCCCTGTTCGGTTCCGGAGGCGGCGGCGAGGTCAACAACGCCCTGTCGCTGCTCGCCGCGCAGTCCCAGTACGGAGTGACCGAGGGCACCAAGGTCTGGGAGTCCTTCCGCGAGCGAAACGACCCGGAAGCCGCGCTCACGGTGCACAACGGCGAGAGCTTCCCGTACGCCGCGAGGCCGGACACCCCGCAGGGCGAGGCGCTGCCCGACGCCGGCTCGGTGACCCAGGAGCAACTGGTCTACGACCGCACCGGCAGCGCGGCCACCGCGAGCGCCACCAGTGCCTCGGCCACGGCGGCCAGGACCTCGCTCACCTCCGCCAAGCGCGGAATGTCCAACGCCCTCGTGGTCAGCGGCAAGTACACCGCCGGCGGGCATCCGATCGCCGTCTTCGGCCCGCAGACCGGCTATTTCGCGCCACAGCTGCTCATGCTCCAGGAGATCCAGGGCCCGGGGCTCAGCGCCCGCGGCGCCTCCTTCGCGGGCCTGAGCATGTACGTCGAACTCGGCCGCGGCCAGGACTACTCCTGGAGCGCGACGACCTCCGGCCAGGACATCATCGACACCTACGCCGTCGAGCTGTGCCAGGACGACTACCACTACCTGTTCCACGGCACCTGCACGGCGATGGACAAGGTCGAGCGGACCAACTCCTGGAAGCCGACCACCGCCGACGGCACCGCGGCCGGCTCGTACCGGATGCAGGTCTACCGGACCGAGTACGGGCCCGTGGAGTACCGCGCGACCGTGGGCGGCAAGAAGGTCGCGTACACCACCCTGCGCTCCTCCTTCATGCACGAGGCCGACTCGATCATCGGCTTCCAGATGCTCAACGACCCGGACTACGTGAACAGTCCGGCGACCTTCCAGAGCGCGGCGCAGCACATCAACTACACCTTCAACTGGTTCTACGCCGACTCGGCGCACACCGCGTACTACAACAGCGGTGACAACCCGGTGCGGGCGAGCGGGGTCGACGCGGAGTTCCCCGTGTGGGCGCAGGCCGCGTACGAGTGGCAGAACTGGGACCCGGCCACGAACACCGCCTCCTACACCCCGGCGTCCGCGCACCCCAACTCGGTGGACCAGGACTACTACATCTCCTGGAACAACAAGCAGGCCAAGGACTACACGACGGCCTCCTGGGGCGACGGCTCGGTGCACCGCGGCGACCTGCTGGAGGATCGGGTCTCCAAGCTGGTCGCCGCGGGCGGAGTGACCAGATCCGCGTTGGTGAAGGCCATGGCCGACGCGTCACTGGCCGATCTGCGGGCCGAGGACGTGCTCCCGAACCTGCTCAAGGTCGTCAACAGCTCCCCGGTCACCGACTCCACGGCCGCCGCGGCGGTGAGCAAGCTGTCCGCGTGGGTGACGGCGGGCGCGAAGCGCAAGGAGACCTCCGCGGGTTCGCACACCTACGCCGACGCCGACGCGATCCGCATCCTGGACGCCTGGTGGCCGCTGCTGGTGAAGGCGGAGTTCCAGCCGGGGCTCGGCAGCGACCTGTACTCCGCGTTCGGGAACAACCTCCCCGTCGACGAGGCGCCGTCCGCCGGGCACGGACCGACCGGCTCGCACGCCGGAAGCTCCTTCCAGTACGGCTGGTGGAGCTATGTCGACAAGGACATCCGGTCGGTGCTCGGAGAGTCCGTGCAGGGCGGCCTTTCGCAGAAGTACTGCGGCGCCGGCAGCCTCACCGCCTGCAGGGACGCCCTGATCAGCTCGCTGAAGGAGGCGGCGGGCAAGACCGCGTCGGCCGTCTACCCCGGCGACGACCAGTGCTCGGCGGGCGACCAGTGGTGCGCCGACTCGATCGTCCAGCGGACGCTCGGCGGCATCAAGCACGGCAAGATCACCTGGCAGAACCGGCCGACCTTCCAGCAGGTCGTCGAGTACACCTCGCACCGATGAGCACGGAACGGCGCCGACAGGACAGCTTCTAGGCACGATCGGCACCGGAGTGGCGGCGGGTCGGCGGACGCGGCCCGCCGCCAACACCGGTCGGGTCAGCGGACGCGACCCGCCGCCAGCACCACCTGGGCCAGTTCGCGATGACAGATGTCGCTGTGCGCGCCCGCCGGGGCGCCGCCCCGGCACACCACCGAGGCGGCGTCGACGTTCACGCACCCCGAGACCGGCAGCCGGGTGCGCAGGGCCTCGGCGAGCGTGAACGATCTGGTCCCCGGTACCGCCTGCACCCCGTCATGGCCCATCGCGCCCCACTGCGCGCCCAGAACGCTCCCGATGCCGAAGTCCGCCATGGCGGACCGTTCGTCTCCCGCCATCCGCGAGGCCAGCGGGTAGATCGTGCCGAGCGCCGCGTCGAAGCGGGAGTAACAGCACACCAACGGGCCGTCGATCCGGTTGTACTGCCCGTCCAGCACACCGCTCGACCGCGCGTCGTGCGGCAGCCGAGCCGCGAACGCGTAGTGCGAGAAGGCGCCTTGGAGCAGCGTCACCGACTTCACCGTGTGCACTCCGGGAGGCAGCCCGCGCAGCGCGAAGGAGACCAGCCGGCCGCCGAAGCTGTGCCCGACCAGATGCACGCGCACGTCCGGTGCCGCCGCCGCGAGCCGGCCTATCGCCCGCCCGAGCCCGCGCTCGCCGACCGTGCCCGCGCGCCGCTTCATCGCGTAGTACGTGGCCTGGCGCAGCAGTTCGAGGGCGCCGTCCCACAGCCGGGGCAACGCGAACTCGGTGGCACCGGGGGCCTCGGCCCCGGCGAGCGCCTGCGCGAACTCGTTACAGACCGTCGCGGTGTCCCCGAAGAGCATCTCGGGATCGCTCTGCGGTACGCCCTCCGCCAGGGTGTCCGCCGCGAAGGAGGTCTGCGGCCCCTGCGGCCGGACCTCGACGAGCAATCGTACGAGACGGCCGAACTCCTCCAGCGAGGCTCCCTCGTCGGACTGTTGGTCGAGCAATCGGGCGATCTGCTCGACCACGGTGGCGCGGCCGGGGAACACCTCCAGAAGGGCGTGCCGGGTGTTCTTGCCGAGCGGGGAAGCGGTGTCCGGGGTGAGCTCGGCTGCCACCGACGGGGGGAAGCCGGGGATCGGTTCGTCCGAGAAACGCATCGAGGGCCAGATCACCCCCACGTACCCGAGGCGCGCTGTCGGCGCGAGCTCCGGGACGGGTTCGAAGAACTGGCTGAAGAGGCGGGTGGCCGCCGAACGGTCGTTGTTCCAGCCGTGCGTGAAGACGATCAGGTCACGGACCTTGCGCCGCGGCACCTCCTGGATCAACCGGTCCTGTTCACGGCCGTCCGCGTCCCCGTCCGCGTCGAACGTCAGCTCCCAGTACGGAGAAACACTCACTGCCGGTTCCGTCATGTCAGGCCCCCTGACCCCGCGGGCGGTGCGATATGGGCGCATCGTCCACCCGGCGGGGAAAGTTGGCCATACATCACGGCCTATCCATCGCGTATCCGTCACTCGTCCGTGGAAGAGGACCCCGGATCACTTGTAGATGAGGTAGTGCCTCCGGACCGTGCGGAACGCCTCCAGCTCGTCCTGCCAGGCCGCGACGATCTCGCCGGTGCCCGCGCCCGCGTCGATCATCGTGCGCACCAGCGTCGAGCCCGTCAGCTTGTCGATCCAGTTGTCGGAGCGCCAGGCGAACCCGCTCCATGCCTTCTTCGCGGTCACCAGCAGGGCGACCGCGGTGCGGACGGGGTCGTACGCGGCCCGGTCGTGCACATGGATCTGTACGCCCCCGATGGTCTTGCCCTGGAACTTGGAGAACGTGGGAGCGAAGTACGCCTCTCTGAAGTGGGCGCCGGGCAGCCCCAGTTCACCGGCCGCCGCGGCCCAGCGCCCGTCGACACCCTCCGCGCCGAGCAGTTCGAACGGCCGCGTCGTGCCCCGCCCCTCCGACAGGTTCGTGCCCTCGAAGAGGCAGGTCCCCGAGTACACCAGCGCGGTGTCCGCCGTCGGCATGTTCGGGCTCGGCGGCACCCAGGGCAGCCCCGAGGTGTCGTAGAACTCCCCGCGCCGCCAGCCCGACATCAGCACGGTGTCCAGCTCCACGGGCGCCGCCAGGAACTCCCCGTTGAACAACCGGGCCAGCTCCGCCACCGTCATCCCGTGCGCCTGCGCGATCGGCTGGCGCCCGACGAACGTGGCGAACTCCTTGTGCAGGACCGGCCCTTGGGCCGAGCGGCCGGTGACCGGGTTCGGCCGGTCGAGCACCACGAACCGCTTGCCGGCGAGCTGCGCGGCCTCCATGCAGTCGTACAGCGTCCAGATGTACGTGTAGAAGCGCGCTCCCACGTCCTGGATGTCGAAGACGACGGTGTCCACGCCGGAGGCGGTGAAGATGTCGGCGAGGGCCTGACCGCTCTTCAAGTAGGTGTCGTAGACGGGCAGTCCGGTCGCCGGGTCGTCGTAGCGGCCCTCGGAGCCGCCCGCCTGCGCGGTGCCCCGGAAGCCGTGCTCGGGGCCGAAGACGGCGGCCAGGTGCACGTCGTCGTCGGCGTGCATGACGTCCACGATGTGCCGCACGTCGCGGGTGACGCCCGTGGGGTTGGTGACCACGCCGACGCGCCCGCCGCCGAGTTGGGAGTATCCGCCCCCGGCGAGACGCTCGAAGCCGGTGCGGAGCCGGGGGCCGGGGTTCCCGGCCCTCTCCGCCGCCCCCGCGGGCAGAGGCGTCAGGGCCGCCGCGGCGGTGCCGGCCGCGAGCAGTGACCGTCGGGACATGCGCATGGTGGGACCTCCGTGACCGCGGAAGGTTGGCACAGGCACGCTAAGGGCTCCCGGGGGAAGTTCGTAGGGCCCCGGATCCCATCGGCCTGTCGTGGCTCGTCACGCGGCCGCCCGCGACGCGGAGGGAGCCCTTCCCTTGTTACATACCGACTGGTTAGTCTGGCGTCGCAGCAGAGCCGTGTCACGTCGCGTCGAAGGAGACCCGTGGTGGAAGCCATGCAGGGTGCGGGAGTCGTCGTCACCGGAGCGGGGGGCGGCATCGGGGCCGCGCTGGCCCGCCGTTTCGCCGCCGAGGGAGCACGCGTCGTGGTCAACGACCTCGACGCGGACAAGGTGAAGGCGGTGGCCGACGAGATCGGCGGCATCGCGGTCGTGGGCGACGCCTCCCTGATCGTGGCCGAGGCCCGCGAGGCCCTCGGCGGCACGGTCGACGTCTACTGCGCGAACGCCGGAGTGGCCTCGGGCGGCTCGGAAGCGGCGGGCGAGAACATATGGGCCCTGGCCTGGGACGTCAACGTGATGGCGCACGTGCGCGCCGCCGAGGCCCTGCTGCCGGACTGGCTGGAGCGCGGCGACGGCCGATTCGTCTCGACCGTCTCGGCCGCCGGACTGCTCACCATGATCGGCGCCGCGCCGTACAGCGTCACCAAGCACGGCGCGTACGCGTTCGCCGAGTGGCTGTCGCTGACGTACCGTCACCGCGGGCTGAAGGTGCACGCGATCTGTCCGCAGGGCGTGCGCACCGACATGCTCGACGCCACCGGCAGCGCCGGTGACCTGGTGCTCCAGCCGACCGCCATCGAGCCCGAGGCCGTCGCCGACGCGCTCATGAAGGGGATCGAGGAGGACCGCTTCCTGATCCTGCCGCACCCCGAGGTCGCCGGGTACTACCAGGCGCGGGCCGCCGGCCCCGACCGCTGGATGACGAACATGAACCACCTCCAGCAGAAGTGGGAGGCCGCCGAGTGACCCGCTACGCCGACCGGCCCTGGGTGGCGCTCCTGAGCGAGGCGCAGCGCGGCCCGGTGAGCCCCGCCGACACCCTGGTGCACGCCCTCCGGGATGCGGTCGCGCACACCCCGGACCGCACCGCGCTCGCCTACTTCGACGGGCGGCTGAGCTACCGCGACGTCGACGAGCTGAGCGACTCCGTGGCCGGGCACCTCGCCACCGGCGGTGTGCGGCTGGGCGACCGCGTGGCGATCATGCTCCAGAACTCCCCGCACTTCGTGCTCGCCCTGCTCGGCGCCTGGAAGGCCGGCGCGACGGTCGTGCCGGTCAACCCGATGTACAAGTCGGGCGAGGTCCGGCACGTCCTGCACGACGCCGGGGTCAGCGCCCTCGTCTGCTCCGACCGCGCCTGGGACACGTATCTGCGCGAGACCGCCGCCGACTCGCCCGTACGGGTCGTCCTGACGGCCTGTGAACGGGATCTCCAGAGTCGCGACGACCCGCGCGTGCTGGCCTTCGAGCGGCTGCCCCAGGACGCGGCGGCGGACGATCTCCTCGCCGTCGCCCGGCAGGGGCACAAGGCGCCCGGCGACCGCGCCCTCGGCCCGTCCGACATCGCGCTGATCAGCTACACCTCGGGCACCAGCGGCACCCCCAAGGGAGCCACCAACACGCACGGCAACATCATGTACAACGCCGAGCGGCAGCGGACCGGCCTCGCTCTGCCCGAGGCGCCCGTGTACTTCGCGCTGGCGCCGCTGTTCCACATCACCGGGATGGTCTGCCAGCTCGCGGCCTGCGTGAACAGCGCGGGCACACTGGTCCTCGCGTACCGCTTCGAGGCCGGGGTGGTCCTCGACGCCTTCGCCGAGCACCGGCCGCTCTACACGGTGGGTCCCTCGACCGCCTTCATGGCGCTGGCCGCCCACCCGGCGGTCACGCCGGACCACTTCTCCTCCTTCCTGAACATCTCCTCCGGCGGCGCCCCGCTGCCGCCCGCGCTCGTCGAGAAGTTCCGGGCCGGCTTCGGGCCGTACATCCGCAACGGCTACGGGCTCACCGAGTGCACCGCGCCGTGCGCCTCCGTGCCGCCGGGTCTGGAGGCACCGGTGGACCCGGTCTCCGGGACCCTGGCCGTCGGCGTGCCGGGCCCGGAATCGGTCGTACGCATCGTCGACGACCTGGGCGAGGAGGTCCCCTTCGGAGCGCAGGGCGAGATCCTCGTCACCGGTCCGCAGGTCGTGCCCGGCTACTGGCGCCGTCCCGAAGCGACCGCCGAGACGTTCCCGGACGGCGAGCTGCACACCGGCGACATCGGCTTCATGGACGAGAACGGCTGGCTCTACGTGGTCGACCGGAAGAAGGACATGATCAACGCGTCCGGCTTCAAGGTGTGGCCGCGCGAGGTCGAGGACGTCCTGTACACCCACCCGGCGGTCCGCGAGGCGGCCGTCGTGGGGATCCCCGACGGCTACCGCGGGGAGACCGTCATGGCGTACATCAGCCTGCGCCCGGGTGCTTCCGAGGACCCCGCCGCGCTGGCCGCGTACTGCAAGGAGAGACTGGCCGCCTACAAATATCCGCGGCAGGTGGAGATCCTGCCCGAACTGCCGAAGACGGCGAGTGGGAAGATCCTCCGTCGGGAACTGCGTTCCCGGTCCCGGGACTCCCAGTAGCTCCCGGGACGGTCAGTGGTCCCCAGGACCCGTCGCGGACGACGGGTCGTCGATGTGAACGCACGGAAGGCTGGTGGCGGCAGTGCCCAGGACGACGGACGGTGACGGTACGCCCGTCCCGCAGCGGCTCCTTGCCGCCGCCACCCGGCTCTTCGCCGAGCAGGGCTACGACCGCACCTCGGTGCAGGAGATCGTCGAGGCGGCGGGCGTCACCAAAGGGGCGCTCTACCACTATTTCGGCTCCAAGGACGACCTCCTGCACGAGGTCTACGCGCGCGTGCTGCGCCTCCAGCAGGAACGGCTGGACGCGTTCGCGGACGCGGACGCGCCGGTGGAGGAGAGGCTGCGCAGGGCGGCGGCCGACGTGGTCGTCACGACCATCGACAACCTCGACGACGCCTCGATCTTCTTCCGGTCGATGCACCACCTCGGCCCCGAGAAGCTCAAGCAGGTGCGCTCCGAGCGGCGCCGCTACCACGAGCGCTTCCGCGCCCTGATCGAGGAGGGCCAGAAGAAGGGCGTCTTCTCCACGGCCACCCCCGCCGACCTGGTCGTCGACTACCACTTCGGCTCGGTGCACCACCTGTCGACGTGGTACCGCCCCGACGGCCCCCTCGCCCCCCAGCAGGTCGCCGACCACCTGGCGGACCTGCTGCTGCGCGCGCTGCGCCCGTAGCGGCCGGACCCGCAACGCGCCGAGGCCCCACCGAACGGTGGGGCCTCGGCCCTGTCATCGCACATACGCGCTGATCAAACGTACTTCTTGATCTCCTGGCGGGCCAGTGAGCGCTGGTGGACCTCGTCGGGCCCGTCGGCGAGCTTCAGGGTCCGCGCGGCGGCCCACAGTTCGGCCAGCGGGAAGTCCTGGCTGACGCCACCCGCGCCGTGGAGCTGGACGGCCTTGTCGAGGATGTCGACCACCGCGCGCGGAGTGGCGATCTTGATGGCCTGGATCTCCGTGTGGGCGCCCTTGTTGCCGACCGTGTCCATCATCCAGGCGGTCTTCAGGACCAGCAGACGCAGCTGCTCGACGGCGACCCGCGCGTCGGCGATCCAGTTCTGGACGACGCCCTGCTGGGCCAGCGGCTTGCCGAACGCGGTACGGGACACCGCCCGCCTGCACATCAGCTCGATGGCCCGTTCGGCCATGCCGATCAGCCGCATGCAGTGGTGGATCCGGCCCGGACCGAGCCGCGCCTGCGCGATGGCGAAACCGCCGCCCTCCTCGCCGATCAGGTTGCTCGCCGGGACCCGGACGTGGTCGAAGACGACCTCCGCGTGCCCGCCGTGGGAGTGGTCCTCGTAGCCGTACACCTGCATCGCGCGCCGGACGACGAGGCCGGGTGTGTCGCGCGGGACCAGGACCATCGACTGCTGGCGGCGGATGTCGGCGCCGTCCGGGTCCGTCTTGCCCATCACGATGAAGATCTTGCAGTCGGGGTTCATCGCTCCGGAGATGTACCACTTGCGGCCCGTGATGACGTACGTGTCGCCGTCCCGCTCGATGAGCGTGGTGATGTTGGTGGCGTCGGAGGAGGCGACCTCGGGCTCCGTCATCGCGAACGCGGAGCGGATCTCCCCGGCGAGCAGCGGCTCCAGCCACTGCTTCTTCTGGCGCTCGTCGCCGAACTGGGTGAGCACCTCCATGTTGCCGGTGTCGGGGGCCGCGCAGTTCAGCGCGGTGGGCGCCAAGTGTGGGCTGCGGCCGGTGATTTCGGCGAGCGGCGCGTACTGGAGATTGGTCAGCCCGGCGCCGTACTCGGAGTCCGGCAGGAAGAGGTTCCACAGACCCTGCCTGCGGGCCTCGGCCTTCAACTCGCCCACCACGGCGGGCGTGTCCCACGGTGAGGCCAGCAGGGCGCGCTGCTCCTCCGCGACGGCCTCCGCCGGATAGACGTACTCGTCCATGAAGGCGAGCAGCTTCTGGCGCAGCTCCTCGGTGCGCGCGTCGAATCCGAAGTCCATGGCGGATCAGCCTTCCTGAAGGGTGGTCAGGCCGTGCTCGATGAAGACGGGGACCAGTTCGCCGATGCGGTCGAAGCCGCCGCCGACCGTCTGGCCCTTGGTGTAGCGGTAGTGGATGCCCTCCAGGATCACGGCGAGCTTGAACCAGGCGAACGCCGTGTACCAGGAGACCGCGGAGACGTCGCGCCCCGAGCGCGCGGCGTACCGCTCGACGAGCTCGGCCGCCGCCGGGTGCCCGGCGGCCGAAGCGGTCGTGCTGATGGGCGAGTCGGGCAGCTCCAGGGGCGTGCTGTACATGACGAGCAGCCCCAGGTCGGTGAGCGGATCACCGAGCGTGGACATCTCCCAGTCCAGGATCGCCCTGATCCGGTCGTCGGGCCCGATCAGTACGTTGTCGAGCCGGTAGTCGCCGTGGACGACGGTCGGCGCGGGGGAAGTGGGCAGTTCGCGTCCCAGGGCGGCGTGCAGCTCGTCGATGCCGGCCAGCTCGCGGTTCCGGGACGCGTCCAACTGCTTTCCCCAGCGGCGCAGTTGCCGGTCCAGGAAGCCTTCGGGGCGGCCGAAGTCGGCGAGACCCACCTCGGCGGGATCCACCGCGTGCAGTTCGACCAGTGTGTCGACCAGGCCGAGTACCGCGTCACGGGTGCGCTGCGGGCCGAGCGGGGCGAGCTGGTCGGCCGTGCGGAAGGGGGTGCCCTCCACGAACTCCATGACGTAGAACGGGGCGCCGAGCACCGAGTCGTCCTCGCACAGCAGCACGGGGTTCGGGACCGGCACGGCCGTCGGGTGCAGCGCGCTGATCACCCGGTGCTCGCGCTTCATGTCGTGCGCCGTGGCCAGCACATGGCCGAGCGGAGGCCGTCGTACGACCCACCGGGCGGTGCCGTCGGAGACCGCGTAGGTGAGGTTCGACCGTCCGCCCTCGATCAGCCGGCCGGTCAGCGGGCCGCTCACCAGTCCGGGCCGCTCATGGTCGAGCAGGGCGCGCAACCGGTCGAGATCGAGACCTGGCGGGTGGTCCGGGCTCATCATTGCTCCTCAGCACACGGGAACGGGACGTGACCATGATGCCGACCAGTCGGTATGTCGTCCAGCGGCTGCGCGAAACGTGATCGGCGTCTCCCCCGGGGCGCGCGAGCCCGGGGGAGACGCCGTCGGTTCCGGGAGGTGGGTGCCGAGGGATCAGTGGTCGTCCCAGTGACCTTCGTGCTCGGCGTGCCGGTGGCCGTCGTGCAGATAGTCGACGTGGTCGCCGTGCGTCACGGCGGGATGACCGCAGCCCTCGCCGTGCTGATGGGCGTGCCGGTCGTGCGCCGCGTGACCGCTCGGCTCGCACTCGTCCCAGTGGCCTTCGTGCTCACGGTGCAGATGCCCGTCGTGCGCGTAGTCGACGTGGTCGCCGTGCCGCACCTCGGTGTGACCGCAGTCCGGACCGTGGACGTGCTGGTGGGTGGGGTGCTCCTGGTGAAGGGTGGTCATCGTGCTCACCTTCGGCTGTGGCGTGAAGTGGGGTGCCCCGCGTGACGCGTTGCCCGCATGGCGCGTTCCCTGTGCGATGCGGGGTGAGGCGGCGACTCAGGCTATCGCCGCGAACTGTCCTGATTCAGACTATTCCGGGCGCGTGGCGCCCGGGTGCCCGGAGAACGCCGCTGACACCGCCGAATCGTCGGTACCACCGCGACAACCGCCGATGCCACCGCGCCGATGCCGCGGTCGCCTCCGTGCCACCGCAGCCACCGACGGAGCGCCGACCCCGGCAGTGGTCGGCCCTAGAACACCAACGCGACCGCGCACACCGCCAGTGCCACCGCGCACAGGGCCGTCGCCGTCGCCTGTCGCGGGGCGAGCGTGGCCGGACCCGCCGGGCCCGCGGCCGCCAGCGTCCGGATGCGACGGTGGGCGAGGCCGAGGAAGGCCAGCCAGAGAACGCAGCAGAACGCGCACGCCACGATCCCGGCGGCCGAGTCCCTGTCGTGCAGGGCCGCCTTCGCGGCGAGCACGGCCACGACGGTGCTGGAGAGGGTCGTACGGCGCCAGGCCAGCCGCGTACGTTCCGGCTGGAGGCCCGGGTCCCGTTCCTCCGGGGCGGGCGTGGTCATCCCGCCCAGCCGACGAGCACGACGACGACCATCGCGACCGCGACGACCGCGACGACGATGCCCAGCAGCGCCGGGAAGCGCGACACCGGCAGGTCCTCGCCGTGCCGCATCGCCCGCTCGCAGCGCACCCAGTGGTTGACGGCCCGCAGCGCGCAGAGCACGCCCGCCGCCAGCAGCGCCAGGGCGAGGCCCGCCCGCCAGGCCCAGCGCAGGTCCGGCAGGAACTGGTCCACGGCGAAGCCCCCGCCGATCAGTGCGAGCGCGGTGCGCAGCCAGGCCAGAAAGGTCCGCTCATTGGCCAGCGAGAACCGGTAGTCCGGGGTCTTGCCCTCGCCCCGGATCTCCTGCGGCGCGAACCACAACCGGACATTGCGCACGAGTTCGATCACGTCCAGGACCCTACCGGGGGGCCTGGAGCGGGACGCCGTCGGTGCCGCCGGTCTCCGTTCGGGGCGCTCCCGGACGCTCAGTCCATCGCCCGGTAGTCGGTGAGCCGCTCGTAGCCCGCCAGTCCGTCCGGCACCCAGGTCCACTCGGACAGCCGCCGTTCCACCTCGTCGTCTGTGAGGAAGGCGTGCCAGGCCACCTCCTCCACCTGCGGGTTCACCGGAAGCTCGCAGCGGACCTCGTACACGGCCGACCACCAGGTCGCCCCGGCCCCGTCGTCGTACAGGAACTTGAAAAGGGGAGTCGGCCGGGGGAGCCCGGAGACGCCGAGCTCTTCCTCGGCCTCGCGGAGGGCGGCGTCGTCGTAGGACTCGCCCGCGCCGACCACTCCGCCGACGAACATGTCGTAGAAGGAGGGGAACACCAGTTTGGTCGGGGTGCGCCGATGGACGAACAGCCGGCCCTCGGCGTCCCGGGCCTCGATGAACACGCACCGGTGGCGCAGCCCGCGCGCGTAGGCCTCCCCGCGCGGGGACTGCCCGATGACCTGGTCGTTCTCGTCAACGATGTCGAGGATCTCGTCAGCGGCGCTCATGGATCCATCCAAGCAGTTCAGGATCCGGCGTGCGCTGTCCGAGGACGGGGATCTTCCTCAGTGCGGCTGAAGGTCCCGCGAGCGTTCCGGTTCCGCCGTGCCCGAGGGCATCGCCGGGTGCATGCCCAGCAGGACGATCCCCGCCACGACGCCCGCGAGCCCCGCCGCCTGCCAGGCCAGGGCGCCGGCGTCGGTGCGCAGCTGGTCCCCGAGGAAGCCCACGCCGCAGGCGATGCCGGCCAGCGGCTGGGCGGCGGTGAGCGCGGGCAGCGACATCCGCAGGGGTGCGGTCTCGAAGGCGCTCTGGACGAGGATCAGACCGGTCACGCCGAGGACGAGCACCGCGTACGGCTGCCAGCCGGTGATCAGCTCGGTCCAGCCGCCGGCGCTGAACCGCTGGCCGCTGACCCGGGTGAGCGCGTCCTGCAGGCCGTACAGCAGCCCGGCGGCGGTGGCGAGCAGCACGGGTCCGGCGCTCAGCCGGGACCGTTTCGCGTAGGTGGTGAGCAGCAGGGCGAGCCCCACCACGATCCCGATGATCAGCCAGTGCCTCAGCGGGTCGCTGACGGCGTCACCGCCCTGCGGCTGCCCGGCCACGATGAACGCCGAGACACCGCCCGCGAGCAGCAGCAGCCCGGACCAGCCCTGTTTGCCGAGCGGCTGTTTGGTCTGATGCCGGGAGAGCGCGAGCGCGAAGAGCAGATTGGTCGCGAGGAGAGGTTCGACCAGCGAGACCTCGCCGTTGCCGAGCGCGATCGCGCCGAGCACCATGCCGCACACCATGAGCCCGATGCCGCCCAGCCAGCGCGGGACCCGGATGAGGTCGAGCAGCAGACGGGGGGAGAGGAAGTCGCTGAGCGGGGCGTGCGAGGCGGCGTTCTGCTGGAGCACGAAGCCGAAGCCGAGACAGCAGGCCGCGCTCACGGCGAGGACCAGAACCAGTACCGACACGCTGGGTACCTCGAAACATCGGGAGTCGGGGCGGGCCAGTGTTGCGTATCCCGCCGACTGTAGTGCCATGAGCCGGAGGCCTGCCCCCGGGAGTACCAGGAACCAGGCAGTTGACTCGGTCACCTTTCTTGCCGAGGATCTGACCGATCAGTAACAAGTGGTGGTCGGCCGTACGGCTGACCACCACCAATGTCTCACCAACCAGCACGCTGTCGATCGGTTCGTGACAAATGTCATCAAAGCGCCATTTTGGCGCGGGCCCGATCCGACCAGTCGGAATGTCGAGAGGACGGGCCCATGGCCTACGACGCAGATGTGATCGTCATCGGAGCGGGCCTCGCGGGGCTCGCGGCGACCGCGGAGCTCGTCGACGCGGGCCGCAAGGTGATCCTCCTCGACCAGGAGCCCGAGCAGTCGATCGGCGGCCAGGCGCACTGGTCCTTCGGCGGGCTCTTCTTCGTCGACTCGCCCGAGCAGCGCCGTATGCGGATCAAGGACAACCACGCGCTCGCCCTCCAGGACTGGATGGGCACGGCCGGTTTCGACCGGCCCGAGGACCACTGGCCGCGCCAGTGGGCCGAGGCGTACGTCGACTTCGCGGCCGGCGAGAAGCGGCCCTGGCTGCACCGGCAGGGCGTGCGCTTCTTCCCCGTCGTGGGCTGGGCCGAGCGCGGCGGCTACGACGCCAACGGGCACGGCAACTCCGTGCCGCGCTTCCACATCACCTGGGGAACCGGACCCGGTCTCGTCGCCCCCTTCGAGCGACGGGTACGGGAGGGGGTCGCGCGCGGCCTGGTCGAGCTGAGGTTCCGCCACCGGGTCACCGGTCTGTCCCGCAGCGCGGGCTCCGTCGACACCGTCACCGGGGAGATCCTGGAGCCGTCCGGCATCGAGCGCGGCCAGGCCAGCAGCCGTACGGTCACCGGCGCCTTCGAACTCAGGGCCCAGGCCGTGATCGTCACCTCCGGCGGCATCGGCGGCAATCACGACCTCGTGCGCGCCAACTGGCCCGAGCGGCTCGGTACCCCGCCCGAGCGGATGATCTCCGGTGTCCCGGCCCATGTCGACGGCGCCATGCTCGGGATCGCCGAGGAGGCCGGCGCCCGCCTGATCAACCGCGACCGCATGTGGCACTACACCGAGGGCATCCAGAACTGGAACCCCATCTGGGACAAGCACGGCATCCGCATCCTGCCGGGCCCCTCCTCCCTCTGGCTGGACGCGCGCGGCAACCGGCTTCCGGTACCGCTCTTCCCGGGCTTCGACACCCTCGGCACCCTCGAACACATCATGCGCACCGGGTACGACTACACCTGGTTCGTGCTCGACCAGAAGATCATCGGCAAGGAGTTCGCGCTCTCCGGTTCGGAGCAGAACCCCGATCTGACCGGCAAGTCGATCAGGGGCGTCATCGGGCGGGCCCGCGCCGATGTGCCCGGTCCGGTCAAGGCGTTCATGGACAACGGCGTCGACTTCGTCGTCGAGGACGACCTCGGCGCGCTGGTGCGCGGGATGAACGCGCTCACCGAGAAGCCGCTCATCGACGAGGCGGCACTGCGCAACGAGATCGTCGCGCGCGACCGGGAGATCGCCAACCCCTTCACCAAGGACCTCCAGGTCATGTCCATCCGCGGGGCCCGCAACTACCTCGGCGACAAGCTGATCCGCACCGCGCCGATGCACCGCATCCTCGACCCCAAGGCCGGCCCGCTGATCGCGGTGCGCCTCAACATCCTGACCCGCAAGACCCTCGGCGGACTGGAGACGGACCTCTCCTCGCGGGTGCTGACCGAGGGCGGCGAACCGCTGGAGGGTGTGTACGCCGCCGGTGAGGCCGCTGGATTCGGCGGCGGCGGAGTCCATGGATACCGGTCGCTGGAGGGCACCTTCCTCGGCGGCTGCCTCTTCTCCGGCCGGACTGCGGGCCGGGCGGCGGCCGAGGCGGTGGACTGATCAAGCCCGAGGCAGTCGTCCGAGCCGCCGGTCCGGGGCGGTTGTCGAGTGCGTGAGGTCGTGGCGGCCGCCCAAGGCATCGGTCCTGGGCGGCCGTTCGGCGTGTGAGAGGGAGGCTGTTCAAGCCATCGGTTCTGGGCGGCCGCTCGGCACGTCGACGCAACGCGGCCGTTCGAGTCGTGGAGACAAGATGGCTGTTCACGTCACGGGGGAAAGGCGGCCGTTCAGGACGTCGGGGGCGACGTGCGGTCAACTACGGCGCAAGTAAAGGCAGTTGACACGTGTAGCGACTTGGCCGGAGCTTGACTTGAACCCGTGGCTCCGGCTTTGCTGTGCGTGATCACTCTTTGACGAACCGCGCATGTGAGGTTGAGCAGCGGTGTCACCACCCCCACCTCCGCTGGGTCGCGGCCGCAAGCGGGCGTCCCAGGGCTTCGACGCCGCTCTCGACGACGCCGAACTCGTCGCCGCACGCACCTCGTTGAACCAGGGGCGGTGGACCGACGTCCGCGCGCTGCTCGCCGCCACGGGCGACGACTGGGACCGCCGCGGGCACCGCGTCACGGTCCTCGCGCAGGAGTCCGCGACGCTCGCCTGGGCCCGCGACTGGCAGCTGGCCGAACCGGAGTCCCCCGACGCCGCCGTGCTTCTCGGCTGCGCCACCGTGGAGCGAGCCCTGCACGGCAAGGAACGCCCGGAGGATGCCCGCGAGGCCTGCCACCGGGCGGCGGGCCTCGCCCCCGACGATCCCACCCCCTGGCTCGGTCTGCTCCTCCTGGAGCGCGTCCTCGGCGCCGAGGACGAGGTGGTCCGCCTCTTCGACGAGGTGCGCCACCGGCACGCCGTCCATCACCACGCGCACCACCTCGTGGTGGCCCGGCTCGCCGAGCGCCGCGCCGCCGCGGGCCAGGACCCCCTGCACGAGGTGTACGACTTCGCCAACTGGTCGGCCGAACAGGCGCCCGCCGACTCGCCGCTCGCGATCCTTCCGGTCGTCGCGCACGCCGAGCGCTTCCGTGTGCTCGCCGGAGCCGGGAGCGAGCCCGCCGACCCGGTCGCCTCCGGACACTGGGCCGGGCGCCGGGCCCGCCAGGTGATGAAAGCCGCCTTCGACCGGTGGCTGGAGTGGCAGCACGGAGACCATCCGCGCCGGCTCGTCGACCTCAACTTCCTTGCCCACGCCAAGGTGTGCGAGGGCCGGGACGGCGAGGCCGCCGCACTGTTCCACCGCGTCGCGGAGCACGCGACCCCCGCTCCGTGGTCGTACCCGGACCGCGACGGGTACCAAGCCTTCCGTGCCGCGCGCGACAGCGTGCTCGGCACGGTGTGAACGCCTCCGAAGACCGATCCGAAAGGACGACCCCGCGATGACGACGGGCAGTTCGAGCACATCGAGTACGTCGAGCACGGGAGAACCGGACGCCGACGGCGCCGGCATCAGTACCTTCAAGGGCCAGGACCGGGCCCTGCGCGCCGGCCGGCTGGGCACGGCGGGTCTGCTGCTGTCCGTCCTCGCGGCGACCGCCCCGCTCATGGTGGTTGCGGGTGTCATGCCCACTACATTCGCGGTGATGGGCATCGTCGGACAGCCGCTGCTCTTCGTCATCCTCGGCATCGTCCTCGTGCTCTTCAGCGTCGGGTACGCCGAGATGAGCCGGCACGTCCACAACGCGGGCGCCTTCTACGCGTACATCTCGCGCGGACTCGGCGGCACCCCGGGCGCCGGCGCCGCCGCGGTCGCCCTGGTCGCCTACAGCGCGCTCCAGGTCGGTATCTACGGCCTCTTCGGCTTCGAGGTCTCCGGGCTGTTCGCCACCTACCTCGACACCGAAGTCGTCTGGTGGATACCGGCGTTGGCCGCCGTGCTCGTCGTGGGCGCGCTGGCCTGGCTGAAGATCGACGTCAACGCCTGGGTGCTCGGCGTACTGCTGATCATCGAGGTCGCGCTCGTCGTCGTCTTCGACGTGGCCGCCGTCGGTGATCCCGCCAAGGCGGGCCTGTCGCTGCACGCGTTCAACCCGGACACGCTCACGGGAGCGGGCGTCGGTACCGCGCTGTGCTTCTGCATCGCGGCCTTCACCGGCTTCGAACAGGCCCCGGTGTACGCCGAGGAGACCAGCCGCCCGCACATCCTCGTGCCGCGCGTGATGTTCCTGGCGATCGGTTTCGTCGCCGTCTTCTTCGCGATCAGCTCCTGGGCGCTCACCATCGCCACCGGACCCTCGGCCATCGTGGCGGCGTCCCAGAAGCAGAGCGCCGGGCTGCTGTTCTTCCTCACCGAGTCGCGGCTCGGCTCCACCTTCACGGACGTCCTGCACGTGCTGTTCGTGACCGGCATGTTCGCGGCGCTGCTCAGCTTCCACAACGTCGTCGCGCGGTACGCCTTCGCCATGGGCCGCGAGGGTCTGCTGCCCAGCGCCTTCGGCCGCACCTCCGAGTCCAGCGGCGCGCCCGGCACCGGCTCACTCCTGCACACCGTCGTCTCCCTCGTCGTGGTCGGCGGGTTCGCCCTGGCCGACGACAAGCCGACGGGCGACCCGACCGCGCCCGTGCTCCAGCTGTTCACCTGGGGCGGCAACGTCGGAGCGCTCGGCGTCATCCTCCTGATGGCGGCCGCCTCGGCCTCGGTCATCGTCTTCTTCGTCCGCCGCGGCGCGGCCCGCGCCCAGTCCTGGCGTCTGGTCACCTCCGCGATCGCGGGCACAGCCCTGCTCGTCATCGCGGTCTACACGGTCAAGGACTTCGACGTGCTCGTCGGCGCGGGGCCGGGCTCGGTCCTGAACGTGCTGCTGCCCGCCGTCATCGGGGTCGCGCTGGCCGTCGGACTGGTCCAGGGTCTGGTCCTGCGCTCCCGCAAGCCCGAGGCGCACGCCCGGATCGGCCTCGGCAACGAGGCGTTCCAGTTGGACAAGGCGGCCGAGTCGACCTCCTGATGAGGCCCCGCCGTCCTCTCCGGGGCCGAAGTTCCCGGACCGTACGCGGGAAGAGATGACGGAACGCTGACGAGCACCCGCCACCGCTGGCTTTTTGGGGGTCGCGGGTGCTCGAATCAAGGGGTGAACACTGAAAGGCCCGGGGAACCGGACCCGGAGCGACCGAGGTCGCGTGAACCGGAGCGGCCGGAGCCCCGCGAGCCGGAACACCCCGATCCACTGGCTCCCGACGCACGCGACGCTCCCGATGCAGGCGATGCACGCGATGCACGCGATGCACGCGATGCACGCGATGCACGCGATGCACGCGATGCACGCGATGCACGCGATGCACGCGACGCAAGCGGGGAACGCGAAGAGCGTGATGAGCACGAGGACCCCGCCGAGCGCGGCAGGCCCATCGGCCGCCGGGTGCTGCTCGGCACGCTCGGACTCGGCGCCCTCGGCGTACTGACCGCGCCCACGCTCCAGCGCGGGATGGAAGCCTTCCTCGCCGGCGCCTCCGAGAAGGACCCCACCGGTCTGACGGGGCTGCTGCCCAACGGCGGCGGCTTCCGTTACTACTCGGTGGCCTCCTCCGTCCCCCACAAGAACGAGACGAACTACCGTCTCACCGTCGACGGACTGGTCGACCACCCCACCAGCTACACCCTCGCGGACCTGCGCGCCCTGCCCCAGACCCGTCTGGTGCACGACGTCCAGTGCGTCACCGGCTGGCGGGTGCCCGGCACTCCCTTCGAGGGCGTACGCCTGTCCCACCTCCTCGACGCCGCCGGGGTGCACCACTCGGCCGGGGCGATCCGCTTCACCTGCTTCGACGGGACGTACACGGAGAGCCTCACCATGCGCCAGGCCCGCCGCCCGGACGTCCTGGTGGCCCTGCGCATGCAGGACAAGCCCGTCGGCCACAACCACGGCGGACCCGTCCGCCTCTACGTGGCGCCGATGTACTTCTACAAATCCGCCAAGTGGCTCTCCGGCATCACCGTCACCGAGGACGTCCGTCCCGGGTACTGGGAGAACCGGGGCTACGACGTCGACGCCTGGGTCGGCCGTTCGAACGGACGCGACGATGAACCCACGAGTTGAGGACACCCCGGCCGTGTCCGAACGCTCCTCCCACGTACGGCGCTTCACCCGGGCCGAGCACTGGGTGCACCGGGTCACCGCCCTGCTGATGGGGGTGTGCGTGGCCACCGCCGCCTGCCTCTACATCCCCCAGTTCGCCGAACTCGTAGGCCGCCGCGAACTGGTCGTCCGCGTCCACGAGCTGGCCGGTGTCATGCTTCCGGTGCCGGTCCTGGCAGGCCTGGCCTCCCGCGCGTTCCGCCGCGACCTGGGCTTCCTGAACCGTTTCGGCCCGCACGACCGGGTGTGGCTGAGGGCGGCGCTGCGCCGCGACAAGGACCACCGGTCGCGCCCGGCGGGCAAGTTCAACGCCGGACAGAAGATCTACGCCGCCTGGATCGCCGGGGCCACGCTGGTGATGCTGGGCACGGGGCTGCTGATGTGGTTCACCCACCTCACCCCGCTGATGTGGCGCACCTCGGCGACCTTCGTCCACGACTGGCTGGCCCTCACCGTCGGCATCGTCCTCGCGGGCCACGTCGGCATGGCGCTGGGCGACCCGGAGGCCCGGCGGGGGCTGCGCACGGGATCGGTGAGCAGGCGGTGGGCCGACCGCGAACATCCGCTGTGGCGGCCGTGAGCAGGCGCTGACGACGACGACCGGGCTGCGGGGGAGAGCCCGACAAGGTCCTCCCCGCAGCCCGACCACGGCCGGTCGGGCCCCGATCACGGCCGGTCGGGCCCCGATCACATCCGGTCCGGCCCTGGCCGGACACGGCTGGTCCGGCCCTGGACGACCGCCCCCTAGATGACCAGGGACAGCAGCAGCACCAGTCCTCCGGCCACCACCGAGATGATCGTCTCCATGACTGACCAGGTCTTGACGGTCTGCCCGACGTTCAGGCCGAAGTACTCCTTCACCAGCCAGAAGCCGGCGTCGTTGACATGGCTGAAGAAGAGTGAGCCCGCGCCGATCGCGAGGACGAGCAGGGAGGTGTGCGTGGTCGACATGTCCGCCGCGAGGGGCGCGACCAGACCGGCCGCCGAGATGGTGGCGACGGTCGCCGAACCGGTCGCCAGACGGATCGCCACCGCGATCAGCCAGGCCAGCAGCAGCGCGGGGATCGACCAGTCCTTCGAGATCTCCAGGATCATCCGGCCCACGCCGGAGTCGATCAGTGTCTGCTTGAAGCCGCCGCCCGCGCCGACGATGAGCAGGATGCCGGCGATGGGCGCGAGGGACTTCTCGACGGTCGTCGAGATGCGGTCCTTGGTGAAGCCCGCCGCCCGGCCCAGGGTGAACATGCCCACGATCACGGCCGCGAGCAGGGCGATCAGAGGCGCTCCGACGACGTCGAAGACGCGCTGCGTCATGTTCGCCGGGTCGTCGACGACGATGTCCACCAGTGCCTTGGCCAGCATCAGCACCACCGGCAGCAGCATGGTGGCGAGGGTCGCGCCGAAGCTCGGGCGCTTCTCCAGGTCCTCCGAGGCGCGCTGCGGGACCATGCGGTCGGGGGCCTGGACGTCCACCCAGCGGGCCGCGTACCGCGAGAACACCGGACCGGCGACGATCACCGTCGGGACGGCGATCAGGACACCGAGGGCGAGGGTGATGCCGAGGTTCGCGTGCACCGCGTCGATCGCGACCAGCGGGCCGGGGTGCGGCGGAATCAGACCGTGCATCACCGAGAGACCGGCGAGCGCCGGGATGCCGATGCGCATCAGCGAGTAGTTGCCGCGCTTGGCGACCATCAGGACCACCGGGATCAGCAGCACGATGCCGACCTCGAAGAACAGCGGCAGACCGATCACCGAGGCGATCAGCACCATCGCCCACGGCATGGCGCGCCCGCCCGCCTTGGCGAGGATCGTGTCGACGATCTGGTCGGCGCCTCCCGAGTCGGCGAGCAGTTTGCCGAGGATCGCGCCGAGGGCGATCAGGACACCCACGCCGGCCACGGTCGAGCCGAGTCCGGTGGTGAAGCTGACGATGACCTTGTCGAGCGGGGCACCGGCGAACGCGCCGAGGGCCAGAGAGCCGATGGTCAGGGCCAGGAAGGCGTGCAGCTTGAACCTGGTGATGAGCAGGACGATGACGGCGATGCCCGCCAGCACGGCTATGCCCAGTTGAGCGTGGCCCGCCGAGGTGATCGGTTCGACGGTGTCCGCTGCCAGCATCTCGACACTGAGTCTGGTCACGGTTGTTCCCTTGCTTGAGAAACGGACGCGGGGAAGGTGGTACGCGAAGAAGTGCCTTCCGGACGGAAGGCACGGGTGGTGAAGGCAGCGCCCCGGCGCAAAGCGGCTCGGTGCGGTGACGGACGGGCGGCACCGCGTGGGGACGGCGTCACCGCGAGGCGGCTACCGCTGGGGCGGGGCGAGGCCGTCGAGCGCCGCCACGGCCCGCTCGGTGATCTCGGTGGGGCCGCCGGACACATCCACCTGGACCCCGGCCTCGTCCGCGGCCAGCGGCTGGAGCGTGGCGAACTGCGAGTCCAGGAGTGCCGTGGGCATGAAGTGCCCCTTGCGGTGCGACATCCGGTCCTCGATGAGCGCGCGGTCACCGGTGAGATGGACGAAGACGACCCCGGGCGCCGCCGCCCGCAGCCGGTCGCGGTATCCGCGCTTGAGCGCCGAACTGCTGACCACACCGCCGAACCCGGCCCGGTCGTGCGCCCAGCGTCCGATGGCGTCCAGCCAGGGCCACCGGTCCTCGTCGGTCAGCGGTGTCCCGGCCGTCATCTTGGCGATGTTGGCCCGCGGGTGGAAGTTGTCGCCCTCGGCGTACGGAACGCCGAGCCGAGCCGCGAGCAGCGGGCCGATGGTGGTCTTTCCGGTACCTGCGACGCCCATGACCACGACGACATGGGGGATGGGACTGTGCTGCATCGGGCTCTCGCTGTCCTCGTCGACATCTGATGTCGACGCCACTGAAACGTATTAGGTACGACTAATTCAAGAGCCTGTGACATATAAGTCTGACTTTTTCTTCGTGACGTCGGGCTCGTACGCTGGCTTCATGACCACACGGGGCCGGGGACTGCACGGACACGTACTGGAATCCCTCGGGCCGGCCATCACGGCGGGCGACTACCCGCCGGGGAGCGTGCTGCGCACCGACGAACTCGCGCAGCGCTTCGAGGTGTCCCGTTCAGTGATGCGCGAGGCGGTACGGGTACTCGAGTCCATGTACCTGGTCGAGTCCCGTCGCCGTGTCGGCGTGACGGTCCGCCCCAGGTCCGAGTGGAACGTCTACGACCCCCAGGTCATCCGCTGGCGGCTGGCCGGCGCCGACCGTCCCCACCAGCTGCGTTCGCTCACCGTCCTGCGCTCGGCGATCGAACCCGTCGCCGCGGGGCTGGCCGCCAGGCACGCCACCGCCGAGCAGTGCGCGCAGCTCACCGAGTGCGCGCTCGGCATGGTCTCCACCTCACGCGGGCAGCGGTTGGAGGCGTACCTCGTCCACGACGTCGCCTTCCACCGGGTGATCCTCGACGCGTCGGGCAACGAGATGTTCGCCCGCCTCGGCGACGTCGTCGCGGAGGTCCTGTCAGGCCGCACCCATCACGACGTCATGTTCGAGGACCCCGACCCCGCCGCCGTCACCCTGCACGTCAAGGTCGCCGCGGCCGTCCGCGAGGGCGACGCGCCCCGCGCCGAGCGGCTCACCCGCGAGATCACGGCCGGCGCACTCCAGGAACTGGACGTCCTGGCCCCCTGACGGTCGCCGCACCTTGACGCGACGGTCAGTCGAGGAACTCCCCGTCCACGTACGCCCAGGCCCCGTCCACCCGCTCGAACCGGCTCCGCTCGTGCAGCGAGCCGCCCCGGTAGGAGGCCCGGAAGGTCACGGTCCCCGTGCTGTGGAACGCCGAGCCCTGACCCGTGTCCAGGATCTCCAGGCCGGTCCACCGCATCCCGGGGTCGAAGTCCACCCGGGCCGGCCGCGTGCGCGGATGCCAGGTGCGCAGCAGGTACCCCTCGTCCTCCTCGACGAAGGCGCAGTAGCGCGACCGCATGAGCGCCTCGGCACTCGGCGCCGCGGCCTCGCCCCGATGGAAGCGCCCGCAGCAGCGCGCGTACGGCTCGGCGAGCCCGCAAGGACAGGAACGGCTGGTCATCGCGTCACTCTCCCCGGACCCGCGCCGGGTCCGCGTTCGTGGGCGGATAGGTGGGCCGGGCCGGCAACTGCGGGGCCGGCAGCGGCGGGGCCTGCGCGGGCAACGGCGGCAGCGCCGTCTCGTACAGCCACGCATCGAAGAGGTCGTCCAGGGGCTCGGCCACGTAGCGCGAGACGTGCGAGGTGAAGACTGCCGTGGTGACCGCGCCGCCCCGGTGCAGGGTCGCCCAGCCGCGCAGCATGCGGAAGAAGGCCTCGTCGCCCATCGCGCAGCGGATCGCGTGCACCGTGAGCCCGCCGCGCTCGTAGAGCCGGTCGTCGAACATCAGCTTGCGGCCCGGGTCGGACAGCAGCAGGACTTGCGGCAGCGCGGACAGCTTCCGGTGCGCGGCGGTGGCCAGCTGACTCGCCGGGCGCCCGCCGGAGCGCTCCGACCACAGCCACTCGGCGTACTTAGCGAGCCCCTCGTTCAGCCAGATGTGCCGCCAGTCCGCGATCGTCACGCTGTTGCCGAACCACTGGTGCGCCAGCTCGTGCGCGATCAGCCGCTCCGAACCGCGCGCCCCGTCCAGATGGTTGGCGCCGAACAGCGAAAGGCCCTGCGCCTCGACCGGGACGTCGAGCTCCTCCTCGGTCACCACCACCGCGTACTCGCCGAAGGGGTACGGCCCGAAAAGGCCCTCGAACAGCTCCATCATCGCGGGCTGCCGCGCGAAGTCCCGGGAGAACTCCGGGAGCAGCTGCGCGGGCAGATGCCCCGACTGCGGTACGCCCCCGAGGCCCGGGTCGCCGAGCAGCACCGTCTGGTACTTGCCGATCGACAGGCCCACCAGATAGCTGGAGGTCGGCGCCGACTGTTCGTACACCCAGGTGGTCGTCGACGCCTTCGTCGTCCGCGTCAGCAGACGCCCGCCCGCCACCACCGCGTACGCGGAGGGCGTGGTGACCGAGATCTGGTACGCGGCCTTGTCGGCCGGCCGGTCGTTGCACGGGTACCAGGACGGCGAGCCGACCGGCTGGCTCGCCACCAGCGCCCCGTCCTCCAGCTCCTCCCAGCCGATCCCGCCCCAGGGACTGCTCACCGGCTTGGGGTTGCCCGACCAGTGCACCTCGACGGTGAAGGCGGCGCCGGACCGTATCGGCTTCGGCGGCCGGACCCGCAGCCTGCCGCCCCGGTGCGTGTAGTGCGGCGCCTTGCCGTCGACACGGACCCGGCCGATCCGGAAGTCGGCCAGGTTGAGCTGGAACTCGGTCAGCGGGGAGCGGCCCGCTATGGCGTTGATCCGCGCGGTGCCGGAGAGCCGGTTCGGGCCGGGGCGGTAGTCCAGCGCCAGCTCGTACCGGTGCACCCGGTAACGGGAATCTCCGTTGGCCGGGAAATAGGGGTCCGGTCCCGCTGTCTGCTGAACGCTCACTGCTGCGACTGCTCCCTGCCCTGTGCTCGACGTGCCGCTGTACCGCCCTTCGTGTCCGATCAGGTCAAGTCTGCTACGAACGCCAGGCCTCGATCGGATTGCCCAGCCAGCGGGTGTCGTCGGGAACGGACTCCGCCGCCATCACGAGCGACGCGGGGCCCAGGGTGGAACGGGCCCCGACGGTGCTGCCGGGCAGGACGATTCCGCCCGGACCCAGGGTGGCGCCCTCACGGAGGACCACAGTATCCGTCCGCAAGATCCGGTCGTGGAAGAGGTGGGTCTGCAGCACACAGCCCCGGTTGACCGTGGTCGCGTCCCCGAGCGTCACGAGGTCGGTCTCCGGCAGCCAGTAGCTCTCGATCCACGCGCCCCTGCCGATCCTGGCGCCGAGCCCCCGCAGCCACGCGGTCATCAGCGGCGTCCCGGGCACGGATCCCGCCAGCCACGGCACCGCGACGACCTCGACGAAGGTGTCGGCCAGTTCGTTGCGCCACACGAAACCGCTCCACAGCGGATGCTCACCGGCACGGTGCCGGCCGACCAGCGTCCACTTCGCCACGATGGAGAGCAGACAGCCGAGCACACCCACGGCGAGCAGCACGGCCCCCGAGAACGCCCACGCCCACGGCCCCAGCGCGCACAGCGCGGCGACCGTCAGCACGGCCAGCGCCGCCGAGCAGAACACCGGCACCAGCCGGCACAGCTCCACCAGGGCGCGGGCCCACAGCAGCCGGGCCGGCGGGTCGTAGGTACGGCTCTGGTCGCCGCCCTGCGCCGCGCGCGGCAGCTTCATCGGCGGCAGCCCCAGATACGAGCTGCCCTTCTTCGCCTTCTTCGGCGTCGCCGACAGCACACCGACCAGACCGCCGTCCGGCACACTCCGCCCCGGAGCGGTCATCCCCGAGTTGCCGAGGAACGCCCGGCGGCCGATCTCGGCCCGCCCGATCCGCATCCAGCCGCCACCGAGCTCGTACGGCGCGGTCAGCGTGTCGTCGGCCAGGAACGCGCCCTCGCCGACCGTCGTCAGACTCGGCAGCGCGAGCACGGTCGACACCTCGGCGCCCCGGCCGATGCGCATTCCCAGCAGCCGCAGCCACATCGGCGTGATCAGTCCGGCGTACAGCGGGAACAGCGTCTCCCGGGAACGGTCCATCAGCTGCGTGACCGTCCAGGCCTGCCAGCCGATCCGGCCGTGCGTGGGATGCGTGCCCTCGTGCAGCCCGAGGCTCAGCAGCCGCACGGAGACCAGGAGCAGCAGCGCGTACGCGAGACCGAAGGCGAGCGTCGCCGGCACCAGGGCGATCCCGGCACCGCGCAGCGCCGCACCGAGCCCGGCGTCCGCGCTCACGAACATCCGGGCCACCAGCAGCGCGGCGACGGCGGCCAGTACAGGCAGCGCGCTCAGCCCGAACCCGGTCGCGCCGTACATCGCCCGCCAGTACGTGCCGCGCTGCGGCCGGTCCTTGGGCCACGCGCGCTTCGCCTTGCCGAGCTTGCCGGCCGGCGCGCCGGCCCAGCGCTGCCCGGTCGGGATCTGCCCCACCACGGCGGAACCCGGGGCCACCTCGGCGCGCTTGCCGACCCGGGCCCCCGGGAAGAGGATGCTGCGCGTGCCGACCACGGCACCGGCGCCCACCTTCACGGCGCCGATCTCCAGCCGGTCACCGTCCAGCCAGTACCCCGACAGGTCCACCTCGGACTCGACGGCGGCACCCCGGCCCAGCTTGAGCATGCCGGTCACCGGCGGCAGCGAGTGCAGATCCACGTCCGGGCCGATCCTGGCGCCCAGGGCACGGCCGTACCGCTCCAGCCACGACCCGGTCAGCGAGGCCGCGCCGCTGAACCCGGCGAGCCGCTCGGCCGTCCAGAGCCGCAGGTGGACGCTTCCTCCGCGCGGATACCGGCCGGGCTTCACCCCGCGCAGCAGCAGCCGCGCACCGCCCGCGGCGACGGCGAGCCGTCCCGGCGGGCTGTAGAGGACGAGCGCACCGGCGCCCACCAGCCACCACGAGGTGCTGGGCGCCCACGGATACGGACCGAACCAGTGCAGTACGTTGCCGAGCGCGGCCAGCGCAACGGTCCAGCGCAGCCCGAGCAGACCGAACAGCGGGATCAGCACGAGGAGCTGGATCAGCTTGGCGCGCGGCGGGACCGGCGCGATGATCCGCTCGCCACCGTCGTCCTGGCCCGACTTCTCCAGATGCCGGGCCAGCTTGCGCAGCACGGGCTGCTGATAGATGTCGAGCACGGCTGCGTTCGGGTAGCGGGCACGCAGCCGCGTGGTGAGCTGGGCGGCCGCGAGACTGCTGCCGCCGATCGCGAAGAAGTCGTCGCCGGCGCCGCCGACGGGGATGCCCAGCACCTCGCTCCACTGCTCGGCGAGCCAGGCCTCGGTGCCGTACAGCTGCTCCTTGGCACCGGCGGTCTCCAGACCCTCCAGCGGCCAGGGCAGCGCGTTCCGGTCGACCTTGCCGGACGTCCGCGTCGGCAGGTCCTCGACCGGCGCGATCAGCGGCACCAGCGCGGCGGGAAGTTCGGCGCGCAGCTTCTCGACCGCGGCCGCCTGGTCCCAGCCGTCCTGGATGACGACGTAGCCGACGAGGAGCTGATTGCCGCCGCGCGCGGTCCGCACGGCCGCTGCGGCGCCCGCGACACCGGGAAGTGCCTGGAGCGCCGCGTCCACCTCGCCGAGTTCGATGCGGCGCCCGCCGAGCTTGATCTGCTCGTCGGCCCGCCCGAGGAAGATGAGCCCCTCGGGTTCGGCCTTGACCAGGTCACCGCTGCGGTACGCCCGCTCCCAGCCCAGCGACGCGAGCGGCGCGTACTTCTCGGCGTCCTTCTCGGCGTCGAGGTAGCGGGCGAGCCCGACCCCGCCGATCACGAGCTGGCCGCTGCCGCCCATCGGCACCAGCTCGCCCGCCTCGTCGACGACCGCCAGCTCCCAGCCGTTCAGCGGCAGCCCGATACGGATCGGCTCGTCGCCGGTGAGCAGCGAGGCACAGGCCACGACGGTCGCCTCGGTCGGCCCGTACGTGTTCCAGACCTCCCGGCCCTCGGTCACCAGCCGCTGCGTCAGCTCGGGCGGACAGGCCTCGCCGCCGAAGATCAGCAGCCGGACCTCGTTGAGGGTCTCGGGCTCCCACAGGGCGGCCAGGGTGGGCACGGTGGAGACGACGGTGATCTCCTGCTCGACCAGCCAGGGGCCGAGGTCGGCGCCGCTGCGCACCTGGGAGCGCGGTACGGGTACCAGACAGGCCCCGTACCGCCAGGCCAGCCACATCTCCTCGCAGGAGGCGTCGAAGGCGACGGAGAGGCCCGCCATGACGCGGTCGCCGGGGGCGATCGGCTCCTCGGACAGGAAGAGGCCGGCCTCCGCGTCGACGAAGGCGGCGGCGCTGCGGTGGCTCACGGCCACGCCCTTGGGCTTTCCGGTGGAACCGGAGGTGAAGATGATCCACGCGTCGTGCTCGACGCCGGGCCGTCCGGCGGGAACCTCGGAGCGGCCGCGCACGGTCAGCTCGTGCCCGGCCCCGATGACCGCGCGCACCTCGGCCTCGCCGAAGACCAGCTCGGCCCGCTCGTCGGGGTCCTCGGCGTCCACCGGAACATAGGCGGCACCGGCCGCGAGGACGCCCAGGATGGCCACGTACAGCTCGTTCGTGCCGGACGGGACCCGCACGCCGACCCGGTCGCCGAGCCCGACCCCGGCCTCCGCGAGCCGCCACCGCACGACCTCGACCTCGGCGGCCAGGGCACGGTAGGTGAGGGCGCGCCGGCCGTCGTCGAGAGCGGGCTCCTCGGGGTACGCCCGTACGGAGGCGTCGAGGATGTCGACGAGCGTGCGCGGCGAGGCGGCCGAAGCGGCGGAGAACCGCGCCTGGTCACCGAGCTCCGCACGTACCTCGTCGTCGGACAACGCGAGTGCGGGGCCTTGCTGGAGGGCTGCCATCGGGTCCTCACGTGTTGTTCCCGGAGACTCCGGGGAGCCGGTGGGCCCGCAGGTACGCCTGGGGATATTCCGGTCCAGCTCCGAACAAGCCTGCAATTTTAGTACGACGCTAGCCTCGGACCTGGAGATCAGCGATGCGAGACCCCTCGCAGGGGGTGTCCGGACCTCTGGTTCCAGCGCTGTGACGTGGGGACATGTCAGCGTGACGAGATCTGCCCCACATCTTTCCGTAACAGCGCGAACACGCCGAGCGAGGGCCCCGGTCCGATGACCGGAGCCCTCGCTCGCAGGCGGTGCCGGGCGGCGCGGCGGCCACGGACCGCCGCGCCACGGGTGCGCTGTTCCTCGGTGTGTTCCGTCCGGGTCAGCTCGTGGTGCAGGAGACCGTCGGCCAGGTCCAGGTGCCGTTGGTCTGAACGGTGACGCCGAAGGTGTCGCCGTTGCCGTTGGGCCTGGCGGTGAGGACCTGGGCGCTGGGGTAGCTCGCGCTGATGTTCCAGGTCGCGATGATCTTCTCGGGAGCGGGGACGTTCATCGTCACGGTCCAGTTGGCGGCGCCGGTGACCGCGACGTTGAGGTTGTACCGGTCGCTCCACTGCTGGCCGGCGGAGAGTGTCGCGGTGCACCCGCCGCCCCCGCCGCCGCCGCCGCCACCCGTGCCGCCCCCGTCGGGGGCCACGGCGCGGCCGGTCTGCGGAGAGATCGCCCCGGCGCACAGGCCGCGCGCGGCGAGCCCCTGCGCGATGCGGGGGATCGCGGCGATCGTGTTGGCCGGCCAGTCGTGCATGAGGATGATCTGGCCGTTGGTGAGCCGCCCTGCGGCCTGGACGATCGCGTCGGTGCTCGCGCCGTTCCAGTCCTGCGAGTCGACGTCCCAGATGATCTCGGTCAGGCCGTACTTGGCCTCGACCGCCTTCAGCGTCGCGTTGGTCTCCCCGTACGGCGGGCGGAACAGTTTCGGCGTGCCGCCTCCGGCGGCGGTGATGGCCTGCTGGGTCCGGGAGACCTCCGAGTCGATCTGCGCCTGGCTCTGCTGGGTCAGATGCGGGTGGGTGTAACTGTGGTTGCCCACCCACATGCCGGCGTCGACCTGGGCCCGTACCTGGGCGGGGTTCGACGCGGCGTACTGACCCTCGTTGAACATCGTGGCCCGCAGCCCGTTCTGCTTGAGCGCGTTGAGCAGGTTGGGCGTGGTGCTGGACGGCCCGTCGTCGAAGGTGAGCCCGACGTACCCGCTGCAGGTGGCGGCCCGCGCCGGTACGGCGTCGAGGGCGAGCGGGGTCGCGGCGGCCGTCGCGACCACGGCCAGTCCGGTGATCAGCGAGCGTAACGAGCGATGTGGTCCGTACCTCGTGCGAGATCTCATGTGAAGCGGTCCTTCGGTCTCGGGGGTTCGGGGGTCAGCTCGTGGCGCAGGAGACCGTGGGCCAGGTCCAGTTGCCGTTGGACTGGATGGTGACGCCGAAGTTGTTCCCGCTGCCGTTGGGTTTGGCCGTGAGGACCTGGGCGCTCGGGTAGCTCGCGCTGATGTTCCAGGTGGAGAGGATCTTCGCGGGGGACGGCACGTTCATCGTCACGGTCCAGGCGCTTGAGCCGGTGACCGCGACGTTGAGGTTGTACCGGTCGCTCCACTGCTGGCCGGCGGACAGGGCCGCGGCACAGCCGCCGGTACCGCCACCGCCACCGCCGGAGCCACCTCCCGAACCGCTGTCGCCCAGAGTGATGTTGGAGTTCCCGCTGCTCTGGTATCCCTCGGTGGCGAGGATCATGTAGTAGTTGAAGCTGCCCAGGTTCATCCCGGCGCGGGCCCAGGCGTCGAAGTGGTTGCCGGTGGTGATGGTTCCACCCGTCCTCTTCGCCTGCCGGACACTCCAGTACTGGTCGAAGGTGCGCGTTCCCTCGACGGAGGGGGCGTTGGTCCGCGTCGTCTTGTAGATGTCGTACGTGCCGCCGTCGGTGGTGACGGTGCCCTTGAACGTCCCCGTGGGCCGGTAGGTGCCCCAGTTGTCGACGATGTAGTACTCCACGAGCGGGTTCGACGTCCATCCGTAGAGGGACAGGTAGCCGTTCCCGGACGGGTTGAAGGTCCCCGAGTAGGTGACACTCCTGCGTCCGCCGTTGGCCCAGCCCTTGCCGGCGACGAAGTTCCCGGTGTTGCTCCACGAGGTGCTGTAGTTGCCGCCGGAGCCCAGGTTCATGGACACCGTTCCGGGGCTGTCGGTCCAGAACGAGTAGTAGTACCCGTTGTTGGTGCCTGTCTGGTTCGAGCTGACGACCGTGTCGGCCTGGGCGGTGCCGGGCAGGGTCATCGCGGCCACGGTGACCAGCAGCATGGTGCAGACGCCGCTGATGAGCAGCCTGAAGTGACGGAACGCCCCTGAACGACCGCTGCTGCGGCTCGCCGGGTGTGCGGGTGCGTCGATCATGTGCGTGTTTCCTCCTCGTCCTCGTGGGGCCGGTGGGGGCCGGGCAACGTGACACGACTGTGCGAGGGGCTGTGCGAAGGACTTCGCGAGGGTCGCGGAACAGGAGTGACGGCGACCGCGCGTCGGCGTCACGCAACACGGCCGGACCAGTGCTCTGTGAATCGCGAACAGTGTTGATCTGGCCCTGTCAACTGTCAATGCTTTCGACGTCGAAGTCGAAACATTCGTCCGAGCCGACGGTGGCGGGAGTGGCATTTCACCTGACGGGAGGGCGTGTGAGGTCACCGTCGAGGCGACAGGTCGCCGGGTGTGCGCCCGTCAAGATCAAGACGGCCCGTGGATTCTTCGAAAGTTTCGAAACATTTCCGGATCGCCTGGCGGAGGGCCGGGGCCGGGATCGCGTGAAGGGCGGATACGGATGCGGGCGCGGCCCGGATACGCAAAAGACCCCACATGAAGTGGGGTCCCAGCTGGTGTCCGAGGGGGGACTTGAACCCCCACGCCCGATAAAGGGCACTAGCACCTCAAGCTAGCGCGTCTGCCATTCCGCCACCCGGACAAGGTGTTTGTCGCGCGGGTTTCCCTCGCGGCGACAGAGGAAACATTACCAGGCTTTCGGGGGCCTTCGATCACCCCCCGTCGTCGCGTGAACTGCGTGTGACGGGCCGGGACCGGCCTTGGGGTGCGAAGGGGATCGGGGGGAGGATGAGGGGGACCACCAGCGGCGACAGCGGGAGGAAGCAGCGTGAGCGAGAGCGGCACGACCAGGAACGTCACGGGCGAGGACGAGGTCGTGGACCTCTGTCGTGAGCTGATCCGGATCGACACCAGCAACTACGGCGACCACTCGGGCCCGGGTGAGCGCAAGGCCGCGGAGTACGTCGCCGAGAAGCTCGCCGAGGTCGGACTGGAGCCGCGCGTCTTCGAGTCGCACAAGGGCCGCGCCTCCACGGTGGCCCGCATCGAGGGCGAGGACCCCTCGCGGCCCGCGCTGCTCATCCACGGTCACACCGATGTCGTACCGGCCAACGCGGTGGACTGGACCCATCACCCCTTCTCCGGCGAGATCGCCGACGGGATGGTGTGGGGCCGCGGCGCGGTCGACATGAAGGACATGGACGCCATGACCCTGGCGGTCGTACGGGAGCGGATGCGCACCGGCCGCAAGCCTCCGCGTGACATCGTCCTCGCCTTCCTCGCCGACGAGGAGGCGGGCGGCACGTTCGGTGCCCGGCATCTGGTCGACAAGCACCCGGAGCTCTTCGAGGGCGTCACGGAGGCGATCGGCGAGGTCGGCGGATTCTCCTTCACGGTCAACGAGAAGCTGCGGCTGTACCTCGTCGAGACCGCGCAGAAGGGCATGCACTGGATGAAGCTGACCGTCGACGGCACCGCCGGACACGGTTCGATGATCCACAAGGACAACGCGATCACCGAACTGTCCGAGGCCGTCGGGCGGCTCGGCCGGCACAAGTTCCCGGTGCGCGTGACGAAGACCCTGCGGCACTTCCTCGACGAACTCGGCGACGCGCTGGGCACCGAGCTCGACCCGGAGAACATGGACGAGACGCTCGCCAGGCTCGGCGGCATCGCCAAGCTCATCGGCGCCTCCCTGCAGAACACCGCCAACCCGACCCAGCTGGGCGCCGGTTACAAGGTCAACGTCATTCCGGGTCAGGCCACCGCGCACGTCGACGGCCGCTATCTGCCGGGCTACGAGGAGGAGTTCCTCGCCGACCTCGACCGGATTCTCGGTCCCCGGGTGAAGCGCGAGGACGTGCACGCGGACAAGGCCCTGGAGACCGGCTTCGACGGCGCCCTCGTCGACGCCATGCAGACCGCGCTCGTGGCCGAGGACCCGATCGCGCGCGCCGTGCCGTACATGCTCTCGGCCGGCACCGACGCCAAGTCCTTCGCCGATCTCGGCATCCGCTGCTTCGGCTTCGCCCCGCTGAAGCTGCCCCCGGAGCTGGACTTCGCGGGCATGTTCCACGGAGTCGACGAGCGGGTCCCGGTGGACGCTCTCCAGTTCGGCGTGCGTGTACTGGACCGATTCATCGACGCGTCGTGAGGCGCGGTGGACGGGCTGTCGTGACGCGCCGCCGATGGGTTTCCCCGCCGCCGCACGGGTGGATTGCGGGGTGTTGACGCCGACAATCGCCCGTGCGTGCGGAGATCGCCCGGGACGGGTGAATGTGACCATAAGCCCATAGCTCTACTACTCCCTCCTCGTTACAGGTGTTGCGATCCGCTGCTTGGGATCGCATTTGCCTACAAGGAGGAATAATGATCAAGAAGATCGTCGCCGCCGCGGCTGCCACTGGTGGTCTGGTTCTCGCGGGTGCGGGCCTGGCCGTCGCCGACTCGGGTGCCCAGGGTGCCGCCGTGCAGTCCCCGGGTGTCGTCTCCGGCAACGTCATTCAGGTGCCTGTTCACGTCCCGGTGAACGTTTGCGGCAACACGATCTCCGTGATCGGGCTGCTGAACCCCGCCTTCGGCAACACCTGCGTCAACGACTGACGTCGTGCCTCATCCCATGAGGGGGCACCCCATGGGCCACCTCATGAGGGTCACTTCGTGAAGGTCTGAGCTGGTCGGCCCCGGAGTGCGCGCCATGCGCTCCGGGGCCGACCGGCTTTCCGCGCCACGTCCATGAGCGTGCGCGTGTTCCGGACGGTCCACGTCCCAAGGACTGATGGTCCACGTCCCAAGGACTGAAGGCAGGGATTCAGCTATGCGACAGTTCACCCGCAAGGGCCTGATGACAGTGGCGGCGGCCAGTGGTGTGCTCGCGGTCACCGGCGTCTCCGCACACGCCGACTCGGGTGCGATCGGCTCCGCGTCGAACTCTCCCGGCGTGCTGTCGGGCAACACGGTGCAGGCGCCGGTGCACGTGCCGGTCAACGTCTGCGGAAACACCGTGAGCGTCGTCGGGTTGCTCAACCCGGCGATGGGCAACACCTGCGTCAACCACGGCGGCCACAGCGGCCGGGGGACCCGCTCGGGCGGGGGTTCATCGGCCGGCGGCCACACCGCTCACTCGCCCGGGGTGGGCTCCGGCAACCACGTACAGGCGCCGGTCGATGTCCCGGTCAATGCCTGCGGCAACAGCGTGAACGTCGTGGGGATCGGCAACGCGGCGGCGGGCGACAGCTGCGCGAACGGAGCGTCCACCGGGCACCAGACGCCCCGGCCCGGCCACCCGGGCCACCCCGGGCACCCAGGTCGGCCGGGCCACCCCGACGACCCTTGTCAGCCGGGTCACTCCGAGCACCCGGGCCATCCCGGTCAGCCGGGCCACCCGGGCCATCCCGGTCAGCCTGGAATGCCCGGTGCGCCCGGCCACCCCGGAACCCCCGGGCACCCGGGTCAGCCGGGCAACCCGGGAACCCCGGGTCACTCCGGTCAGCCGGGCACGGCTCCCTCGGGCGGCGGCAAGCACCGCGGTGGAGCCTCGCAGGTCCGGCCCGTGGGCTCGACGTCCGTCGCGCGGGGCGCCTCGGAGGGTGCGGCCCAGCTCGCCCATACGGGCAATGGGCTTCCGCTCGGCGCGGTCGTGCCGGCGGGAGCCGCCGCGCTGCTGGCCGGCGCCGTGCTCTACCGCCGGGCGCGCTCGGCGGCGTAGCGGGGTGACGATGCGGTGATCACACCGGAGAGTGAAGGCGCGGACGTCGCCCGCCACAGCGTGGACGTGGCCTGATGCGGCGCGGCGCAGGCGTGACCACTGCGCGGCACGGTGGGGTGGCCGAGACTCCACAGCCCCCCGCGGCGTAGCCGACGGTGCGGGCCCCGTGATGGCGGGGCCCGCGCCGGTTCAGCGGCCTTCCGTCACCACGTGGCGCGTACCTGGCGGATGATCCGCCGACGCAACCGCACTCTGCGGCTGCCGTCACGCAGCAGGCTCAGACGGTCCAACTCCCAGTGTCCGTACTCCGCATGGTCCGTCAGCAGACGTGTCGTCTCCTTGCGGGAGACCCCGCGAGGTACGTACACGTCGACAAATTCGTATTCCGGCATCGCATCTATTGTGCGGGCAGAGGCCCTGTACGGATAGCGTCTGCACTATGTCTGATGCTGTGCAGCCCACCGCTGCCGAGGTACGTGCCGCCGCCGAGGCGGTCAAGACCGCGCTCGACCGCCACCTGGCCGCGGTCGAGCGCAGGACGGGCGATGACGACCCGGCCGTCTACGAGGCGTTCAACGAGCTCGCCGCGGCGGCCGAGGAGTACGACGAGCTCCTCTACGACCGCTATGACGAGGTCACGCCCTTCGAGATCCCCGGCAGTGACGACACGCTGCCTCCGTACACCGGACCAGAGGAGCCGAACGCGCTGAGCGTGGTGATCCGCCGGGACTACGCGGTGGTGGAGCCGCAGCGACTGCTGGCGCAGGCCCAGCGGGTGGAGGCGGTGGAGGAGGACGGCGCCACCGCCACCGAGGGCTTCGACGCGGCCGCCGGCACTGTTCACGGTGCGCTCGGGGTCCTGTTCGGAGAGTTCGAGCCGGACGAGATCGCGACCCGGCACAAGGAGTTCGGGCTGGAGGAGGGCGACTCCACGCTCTGGGTGACCGCCGCGGACGAACCGGCCGAGCCCGGTGAATGGCTGGAGGCACCGTTCGAGTCGATCGACCCGCAGCGTGTCGTCTGCCGCTTCGACGTCAGCGCGGTGTTCGACGACGAGTCGGACGACGACCTGGACGACGACCCCGGTCCCGACGGGGAGCCCGACCCCCTGGACCCGCTGGACGCGGATCGCTGAGGCCGACGCGGCACCGAGGACGTACACGGGTGGGGGTCACCGGAATACGGTGGCCCCCACCCGCCTGTTCCCGCGCACCGGTCGCACAGCGCGGCGACCACCCGGCCCCGCGCCGGATCAGCCCGCGGCGGGTGCCGGCGCCTGCGCCTTCAGCAGAGCCTGCAGCCGCGTGGTGCGCGGCTTCTGCGGAACCTCCGCCACCGCGTGCGGCAGCGCCTGCTCCACCCCGTGCACGACGGAGAGGTGACGCTCGGCCCGCCCGAAGGCCGTATACACCCACGGCCGGGTCAGGGCCGCCGCGGCGTCGCCCGGGAGCACCACGACCGCGGCGGGCCAGCGCAGGCCCACCGCCTGGTGCGCGGTGAGCGCCCAGCCGTGCCGCACGGACTGCTCGACCCGCTCCTTCGGTACGACGACGGGTACGCCCGAGCACTCCAGGTGCAGCCCCTCGGCGTCGGCCTTCACCACACGGCCCGGCAGCGTACGACCCGGTGCGGGGGAGTGGACGATCCGGTCGCCGGGGTCGAAGCCGCCGAAACGGCCCGGACCGGGGTTCAGCCGCTCCTTGAGCGCGATGTTCAGCGCGTGGGTGCCCACCGCGCCGCCGTGCCCCGGGGTGATCACCTGCGTCTGCTCGGCCGGGATGCCGATCGCGCGCGGCACCGAGTCCGCGACCAGCTGAACCGTCCGGTGCACCGCTTCCCCTGCGTCGCGCACCGGGACGATCACGACCTCCTTGCCGGGCGCCTCGACCTGGTTGAGCTCGCCGATGCCGACCCCGGAGACCAGTTCGCCGATGGGTCCCGGGTCAGGCGTCCGCGAGGCCACCTGCGGGCAGGCGCGGGCGGCGAGCAGATCCGCGAAGACCCGGCCGGGGCCCGCCGACCAGAGCACCGCCGGATCACCGCTCAGCACGAGGCGCGCCCCGTCCGGCAGCGACTCCGCGATCATCGCCGCCGTCTCGACGTCGAGCTGCGGTGCGTCGAGGACGACCAGGACGTCCAGGTCCAGGGCGCCCTCCGGGTCCCGGCCCGGCCCCTCGGTGCCGGAGAGCAGCCCGGCGACGGTGGCGACACCGGTCGCCGCGCCGTCCGTGGGGCTGTCCGCGGAGCCGTCGGCCGATTCGTGCCGGGCCAGTCGGGCGGCGAAGCCGTCGCGGCCGTCCGCGGTGTGCGTGGCGGCCCAGCCGCGCAGGCCGAGCCCACGGATCGCGTGCAGCAGCGCAGCCGTCTCGGACCGGGAGGCGTCGCCACCGGTGTGGAGCACCAGACCGTGAGCGGCGACCGCTCGGATCAGCTCCCCGGCGGAGCGGGGGGCCGCAGCCGCGGCCCGCTCCCAGTCGGCGGCCGAACCGTCCTCCTTCGGCACCGAGTTCATCACCCGGGCGAGTCCGTCGGCGAGGCTCTCCTCGGCCAGCGCGTACCGCTCCAGGCCGATCAGGATCCGCACCGGGCGCTCCTGCGGTTCCTCCGCGTCGTCCTCGGGCGCCGGGGCCGGGGGAGCCGTGTCCATCGCGTCCTGGAAGACCAGGGCCTCGCCCTCCGCGAGAGCGCCCTGCACGGCGGCGTCCGGGTCCGGGACCGAGCGCTGGGAGAGGGCTGCGGTGAGGGCCGGGGCGTCCAGCGCGGTGTGCCCGGCGACGGCCGCCTGCTCCAGCAGCCACACGGTCAGTGCCATGCCACGACGCTCGTCGTCCGGGCCGCACTCCGCGCCGAGCAGCGCCCGGGCGAACCCGTCGGCCTGCTCGGGCCGCACTCCGGGGACCCGCAGCAACTGCCAGGGGTCCTGGCGCAGCCGGTCGTCGGCGCCCTCGCCCAGGACGGCGACGACCTGTGCCGCGAGCGCTTCGGGGGCGCCGCCCCCGGCCAGCACGGCACGGACGGCCCCGACGGCCTCCGGCGCGGCGGCCGGTGCCGGTGCGGGCACGGGCTGCGGCCGCCGTACGGGCTCGGTCGCGGCCCTGCGCGGTGTGGGCTCCGGTTCGCGGAAGGCGGTGGCCACGGGCTTCTCGCCGCTCTCCACGGCCCGCACCGCCGCGAGCAGGTCCGCGGCCGAGCCGCTGAGCTTGCTCCCGGCCTCGATCGGCGCCTGCTTCTCGGCCTTCCGCCGCTCGATCCGCTCCCGCTCCACACGCTGGGCCGCCAGCTCGGCGGCGGCCTCGGACAACTGGGCGGCGCCCTCGGCGGTTTCGGCCCCCGCGACGGCCTGCGTACCGTCGGCGGCCTCCGCGTCAGCGCCCGTCTCCGTGCCCTCGCCCCCGGAGACGTCCCCGTCTCCGGAGCGCGTGTCCGCGTGGTCCACGTCCTCGCCCGTGGTCTGCGGGGCGTCGGCGGCCGTGTCCGCGCCCGGCGTCCCCGGCTCCGCGTCCTCCGTGGTCTCGGGCTCCGTGCTCACAGCGTGCTCCAGTCGTGATCGGGATAGTGGTGCACCGGGGCCGACACGTCGTCGAGCGCCCGGCAGATCTCGTCAGGAAGACTAAGGGTCTCCACTGACAACGCGGCCGTGAGCTGCTGCGCGTTGCGCGCGCCGACGATGGGGGCGACGACCCCGGGCCGGTCGCGGACCCAGGCGAGCGCCACCTGGAGCGCGGTCACCGCGAGCCCGTCCGCCGCGGTCGTCACCGCCTCCACGATGCCGCTCGCCGTGTCGTCGAGATACGGCGCGACGAACGGCGCGAGGTGCTCCGAGCCGCCCCGGGAGTCGGTCGGCGTCCCGCCCCGGTACTTGCCGGTGAGCACGCCGCGCCCGAGCGGCGAGGAGGGCAGCAGTCCGATGCCCAGGTCGAGGGCTGCGGGCAGCACCTCCCGCTCGATGCCGCGCTGGAGCAGGGAGTACTCCATCTGCGTACTGGCCAGCCGAGTGCGTATACCGGGCGCCGCGAGCTGCCAGGTGGCGGCCTTGGCGAGCTGCCAGCCGCAGAAGTTGGACACGCCCGCGTAGCGCGCGCGGCCGCTGCTGACGGCCAGGTCGAGAGCCTGGAGGGTCTCTTCGAGCGGCGTGCAGGGGTCGTAGGCGTGGACGTGCCACAGGTCCACGTAGTCCGTGCCCAGGCGGGCGAGCGAGGCGTCCAGGGCCGACAGCAGATGACTGCGCGAGCCGTCGAAGCGGCGGTCCGGGTCGCGTACGCTCCCCGCCTTCGTCGAGATGACCAGGTCCCGGCGCGGAACGAGCCCCTCCATGAGCTGCCCGAGCAGGTACTCGGCCTCCCCGTCCCCGTACACGTCCGCGGTGTCGACGAGGGTCCCGCCCGCTTCCCAGAACGTCTTCAAGAGGTCCGCGGCGTCATGCTCGTCGGTGTCCCGCCCCCACGTGAGGGTGCCGAGCCCGATCCGGGAAACACGCAGGCCGGTACGGCCGAGATGCCTCTGCTCCATGGACGCCGAGATTACTGTCCGGCACCGGTCGTGTGGGGGCCTGTGGACAACCGAAATCTCACCGATCGCCGCACGTGACGACAGGTGGCGCGGGCCGGGGTCCGACACCCGTGCACGCGGGCCCGCGCGAGGGGCGGCGCCGGTCGTGGGTGAAGGGCGGCGGCGGCCGGCGCGACAGCCCTCCGCACCCGTGCCGAGAACGCGAACGTGCCGCTCCCCGCCCGGGGCGCCCGCACGCTAGGGTCTCGGGCACAAGGGACGTTACTGATCGGTAAGGGGAATCGGCCATGCAGCTCGGCATCAATCTCGGCTACTGGGGCGCCGGAATGGACGCGGACAATCTCGCCGTCGCCCAGGAGGCCGACCGGCTCGGATACGCCGTCTGCTGGGCCGCCGAGGCCTACGGCTCCGACGCGGCCACCGTGCTCAGCTGGGTCGCCGCCCAGACCGAGCGCATCGACGTAGGTTCGGCCATCTTCCAGATCCCGGCCCGTCAGCCCGCGATGACCGCGATGACCGCAGCGACGCTGGACTCTCTGTCGGGGGGCCGCTTCCGCCTCGGCCTCGGTGTCTCCGGGCCGCAGGTCTCCGAGGGCTGGTACGGCGTCAAGTTCGACAAGCCGCTGGCCCGCACCCGCGAGTACGTGGAGATCGTGCGCAAGGCGATGACGCGCGAGCGGCTGTCGTTCGAGGGCGAGCACTGGACCCTGCCGCTGCCGGGCGGTCCGGGCAAGCCGCTCAAGCTGACCGTGCACCCGGAGCGCGAGCACATCCCGCTGTACATCGCCGCGATCGGCCCGAAGAACCTGGAGCAGACCGGCGAGATCGCGGACGGCGCGCTGCTCATCTTCCCCTCCGCCGAGCACCTCGAGGACACCGCGATCAAGTACCTGCGCGCGGGCCGCGAGAAGGCCGGGAAGTCGATGGAGGGGTTCGACGTGTGTCCGACCCTTCCGCTCGCCCTCGGCGCCGACAAGGACGTTCCCGCGCTCGCCGACATGTTCCGCCCGTACACCGCGCTGTACGTCGGCGGAATGGGAAGCCGCAAGCAGAACTTCTACAACCAGCTCGCGCAGCGCATGGGCTACGAGAAGGAAGCCGCGGAGATCCAGGACAAGTACCTGTCCGGCGACAAGGAGGGCGCCGCCGCCGCCATCCCGCACGCGCTGATCGACCAGACGACGCTGCTCGGCTCGGTGGACCGCATCGCCGACCGCATGAAGGCGTACGCCGCCGCCGGGGTCACCACGCTCACGCTGGCCCCCGCCGGCTTCACGATGGAGGACCGGATCGCCTCGCTGCGGGCCGGCTCCGACGCCCTGGAGCGCGCCGGACTCGCGTAACCACGCCGGAACGGCGCCGGGAAAGTTCTGCGGCCGTGGTGGGGGCTCGGGGGTCTTCCCCGCCACGGCCGTCACGGGGAACAACGCGCCGACGGCCCCTTGGTTACGCGCCGGGGCCCGCCTCGTCGTCCATCGTTCGGCGGATTCGTCCGACACATCGGTTGCCGGGGCGCGAACATCCTATTTGACTCGTTTTCTGCACAACTCTGCAGAGAGGGTGTCAATGATGCTGTCCGCCAAGAGTCTGTTCCAGGAGATCCTCGGCAACGACGAGTCGTACCGGCTCTTCTGTTCCATCGCCGCCAGCGGGGAGTCACAGGGCGGCTGGGAGAACGCCCGGATCGCCGCACTGGTCCCGGTCGGCGAACGCGGGCTCGCCCCCAAGATCGCCCGGCACGGCGCCGACGAGGACAAGCACGGGCGGATCTTCAACGCCCTCATGAGGAAGCGCGGCCTCGAACCCGTCGAGGTCCCGCCCGACACCGACTACACGAGGCTCCTGGAGCGGCACGGCATCGGTCTGGCGCACGACAAGCTCAAGAGCGACCAGCCGCTCACCGTGCCGGACATCCTCACCTATCTGGCCCACAGCCGGGTCACCGAACAGCGCGCCTCCGAGCAGATGGACCTGCTGCGCCGGCACTTCGCCGGCCACCCTGATATCGGGCGCGCGGTGAAGATGATCTCGGCCGACGAGGACAACCACCTCGCCTACTGCCACGAGGAACTGCTGCGCCTCGCGTACGCAGGCCACGGCCGCGCCATCCAGCGGGCCCTGCGCGAGTGCGCCCTGGCCGAGATCCGTGTCTACCGGGACGTCAGCCTCGCCGTGATGGCCCACATGGGGCGCCTCCTCGGCTGGTCCGGGGCGAGGGCGACCGTCCTCGTGGCGGGCATCCACGCCGTGTACGCGTACGAGCGGGCCGCGGGCTGGCGCCGGATGGTCTCCCTGAAGATGCCCGAACGGCGCGGCGCGCTGAACGGCCCCGTGACGACGGCACCGGAATTCGCCTGAACCGCACGCGGGCCTACAGCCAGCCCCGCCGCTTGAAGAGCCGGAACAGCGCGAACTCCAGGACGACCATGCACACGATCACCGCCGGATACGACCACAGCCAGTGCAGCTCGGGCATGTGGTCGAAGTTCATCCCGTAGATCCCCGCGATCATCGTGGGGACCGCAGCCATGGCCGCCCACGCGGAGATCTTCCGCATGTCGTCGTTCTGCCGCACGCTCATCTGCGCCAGATGCGCCGAGAGGATGTCCGAAACCAGCCGGTCCAGGCCCTCCACGGACTCGTTGACCCGCAGCAGATGGTCGTTCACGTCGCGGAAGAAGGGCTGCGCCCTGCCCTCCACGAACGGCACGTCCGCTCCCTTGAGACCCGAGCCCGAGAGCCGGGTCAGCGGAACCGCCAGCGGGACCGTCGCCCGGCGGAACTCCTGCACCTGCCGCTTGAACGCGTAGATCCGCGACGCGGTGTTCCGCGAGCCGCCGAGCTGCGGCGAGAAGACCTCCGCCTCCAACTCCTCCAGGTCGGTGCCGAGCTCGGTCGCCACCTCCAGGTAGTGGTCCACCGCGGCGTCCGCGATCGCGTAGAGCACCGCCGTCGGCCCGTGCCGCAGCATCTCGGGGTCCGACTCCAGACGCCGCCGGACCGACGCGAGGGGCGACTCCTCGCCGTGCCGCACGGTCACCACGAACGAGTCGCCGACGAAGACCATGACCTCACCGGACGTGACGGTGTCGCTCTCCGGCTCGTACGACACCGGTTTGAGAACCACGAAGAGCGAGTCCTCGTACACCTCCAGCTTGGGGCGCTGATGGGCCTTGAGAGCGTCCTCGACCGCCAGCGGATGGAGCCCGAACTCCTCCGTGACCAGGTCGAACTCCTTTTCCGTGGGCTCGTGGAGGCCGATCCACACGAAGGAGTCGCCCCCGGCACGGCACCGCGCCAGGGCGTCGGAGAGGTCGTCGGGGCCCTCCGTCCGCCGGCCGTCACGGTAGATGGCGCAGTCGACGATCACGGAGCGCATTCTCCTTTCGATGGGGTCCCGCCGCACAGCGGGGACCGCTTTCCACAGGGCCCGTCGGCTTCGCGGGCCGTCCGTTTACGCTGGGCCGCATGCCCACCCTGATCCTCGTCCGGCACGGACGCTCCACCGCCAACACCGCGGGACTGCTCGCCGGCTGGACGCCCGGCGTCGCCCTCGACGAGCGCGGCACCCGGCAGGCCGCCGCCCTGCCCGGCCGGCTCGCGGGGCTGCCGATCGCCGAGATCGTCACGAGCCCGCTCCAGCGCTGCCAGGAGACCGTCCGGCCGCTGTTGGAGGCCCGCCCCGAGGTCCCGGCGCACACCGAGGAACGTATCGGGGAGGCCCACTACGGCGACTGGTCGGGCCGCAAGCTCGCCGAGCTCAAGGACGAGCCCCTGATGGACGTCGTCCAGGCACATCCGTCCGCGGCCGCGTTCCCGGGCGGCGAATCGATGCGGGCCATGCAGACCCGGGCCGCCGAGGCCGTACGCGAGTGGAACGCGCGCGTGGAGCGCGACCACGGCGCCGACGCCGTCTACCTCATGTGTTCGCACGGCGACATCATCAAGTCGCTCGTCGCCGACGCACTCGGACTCCATCTCGACCTCTTTCAGCGGATCTCTGTCGAACCGTGTTCCATCACAGCGATCCGTTACACCCGGCTGAGGCCCTTTCTCGTGCGTCTCGGGGACACCGGTGATCTCGCGTCCCTGGCGCCGCACGAGGAACCCCCGAGCGGCGACGCTCCGGTCGGGGGCGGTGCGGGCGCACCGTGATCGTCGGCCGCAGTAGGGTGAAGCGGTCGAACCAGCACAGTAGTTGTCAACCCGTTCTCAGCCGATGCGGGCCGCCGCGGTCAGCCGGCCCCATGCCGATTCAATGGAGACAGGACGTGTCCCGTCAGGTGTTCCTCTACGACCCCCCGGACCGTTTCGTGGCCGGTACGGTCGGGTTGCCCGGACGCCGTACCTTCTTCCTCCAGGCATCCTCCGGCCCCAGGGTGACGAGTGTTGCCCTGGAGAAGACCCAGGTCGCCGCGCTCGCCGAGCGGATGGACGAGTTGCTCGACGAGGTCGTCCGCCGCACCGGGGGCAGCGCACCGGTCCCGGCCATGGCCTCCACCGAGGTGTCCGACACCGCGCCCCTCGACACGCCCGTGGAGGAGGAGTTCCGGGTCGGCACCATGGCGCTGGCCTGGGACGGCGACGAGCAGCGCATGATCGTCGAGGCGCAGGCCCTCGTGGAGGTCGAGGCGGAGTCCGACGAGGACCTCGCCGAGGCCGAGGAGCGGCTGCTCCAGGACGAGGAGAACGGCCCGCCGATGCTCCGGGTCCGGCTGACCGGCGCCCAGGCCAGGGCCTTCGCCAAGCGCGCACTCGACGTCGTCAACGCCGGCCGGCCCCCCTGCCCGCTGTGCAGCCTCCCGCTCGACCCGGAAGGACACGTATGTCCGCGCCAGAACGGATACCGCCGCGGAGCGTGACGACCGCCGAGCTGCTCGCCCTCGGCGAGCTGAAGGTACGCGGACGGATCCGCGAGGCCTCGAACGCGGTGCTCTACTGCTCCGTGTCGTACGAGGGCCGCGAGACGTTCTGCGTCTACAAACCCGTCGCCGGGGAGCGGCCGCTGTGGGACTTCCCCGACGGCACGCTCGCCCAGCGCGAGGTCGCGGCGTACGAGGTCTCCGAGGCGACCGGATGGGGGCTGGTTCCCACCACCGTGCTGCGTGACGGGCCGTACGGCGAGGGCATGTGCCAGCTGTGGATCGAGGCGACGGCCGGGAACGACGGGGACGGACTGCTCGCCCTCGTCGAGGGCGAGGAACCGGCCGAGGGCTGGAAGGCGATCGGCTTCGCCGAGGTCGGCGAGGGCGAGACGGCCCTGCTCGTGCACGCCGACGACGCCCGGCTGCGGCGGCTCGCCGTCCTCGACGCCGTGATCAACAACGCCGACCGCAAGGGCGGCCATCTGCTGCCCGCCCCGCAGGGCCGCCTCTACGCGATCGACCACGGGGTCACCTTCAACGCCGAGAACAAGCTGCGTACGCTGCTGTGGGGCTGGGCGGGGGAGCCGCTGACGGCCGAGGCGCTGGAGGTCCTCGCCTCCCTGCGCGACGCTCTCGCGCCGGGCGCACCACTGGCCACCCGCTTGGCCGAACTGGTCACCGTGGCCGAGACCGACGCCACACGCGCGCGGGTCGGGGCGATGCTCGCCTCCGGCAGACACCCGGAACCGAGCGGGGAATGGCCCGCGATTCCCTGGCCTCCGGTGTAGCGGCGCGGCGGCCCCCGATTCGGCCCGGCGGCCCGTCCGCACCGGGTGGGAGCCGCGCAAGGGGGCCTTCCCGGCCATCCGGTGGTGCCCGGTTCGTATGCGGAAGTCCCGTCCGGTTAGTCTCATGACATGTATGCCTGGCCCGCTTCTGAGGTCCCCGCCCTGCCTGGTGAGGGCCGCGACCTCCGGATCCACGACACCGCGACCGGTGGGCTCGTCACCCTCGACCCCGGTCCCGTCGCCCGTATCTACGTGTGCGGCATCACGCCGTACGACGCCACCCACATGGGACACGCGGCGACCTACAACGCGTTCGACCTCGTGCAGCGCGTGTGGCTCGACACCAAGCGGCAGGTTCACTATGTCCAGAACGTGACGGACGTCGACGACCCGCTGCTGGAGCGGGCCGAGCGCGACGGCGTCGACTGGGTGGGACTCGCCGAGAAGGAGACCGCCCTCTTCCGCGAGGACATGACCGCCCTGCGGATGCTGCCGCCCCGCCACTACATAGGCGCCGTCGAGGCGATACCCGGCATCGTGCCGCTCGTCGAGCGGCTGCGGGACGCCGGAGCGGCGTACGAACTCGAAGGCGATGTCTACTTCTCCGTCGAGGCCGACCCCGACTTCGGCAAGGTGTCCAACCTGGACGCCGCGACGATGCGCCTGCTCTCCGCGGAGCGCGGCGGCGACCCGGACCGGGCCGGCAAGAAGAACCCCCTCGACCCGATGCTGTGGATGGCCGCCCGCGAGGGTGAGCCGAGCTGGGACGGCGGCTCACTGGGCCGCGGCCGGCCCGGCTGGCACATCGAGTGCGTCGCCATCGCCCTCGACCACCTGGGCATGGGCTTCGACGTCCAGGGCGGCGGTTCCGACCTCGCCTTCCCGCACCACGAGATGGGCGCCTCGCACGCCCAGGTGCTGACCGGCGAGTTCCCGATGGCCAAGGCGTACGTCCACGCCGGCATGGTCGCGCTGCACGGCGAGAAGATGTCGAAGTCCAAGGGCAACCTCGTCTTCGTGTCCCGGCTGCGGCGCGACGGGGTCGACCCGGCCGCCATCCGTCTCGCGCTGCTCGCCCACCACTACCGGTCCGACTGGGAGTGGACGGACGGCGTCCTCGAAGAGGCCGTCGCGCGCCTGGAGGACTGGCGGGCCGCGGTGTCCCGGCCCGACGGGCCGTCCGCCGACGCGCTCGTCGAGGAGATCCGCGCGGCGCTCGCGGAGGACCTCGACGCACCGGCCGCGCTCGCCGCGGTCGACCGCTGGGCCGCGCTCCAGCACGAGAGCGGCGGCACGGACGAGGGTGCCCCGGGCATCGTCTCGCGGGCCGTCGACGCGCTCCTCGGGGTCGCCCTGTAATACCCCGTCCCGCGGGCTCCACTCGGGCGGCGGGACACCTGAGCGGCGGGACGTACGAGTGCCGGGCGGAGGTTCTCCGCCCGGCACTCACTCTCTACGCCGCTGGAACTCCCGTTCCTACCTGGTCACGATGACGGACTGGACGGCACCGGTGCCGGTGTCGTAGATCCCGTGGACCTGCTGCCCGTAGGCGAAGGCCCTCTGGACCATGTCGCGGGTCACCTGGTTGGGGTCGACCAGGCGGCGCCAGCCGTTGTCGATGAACAGGTAGAGGGCCCCCGGCTGGCCGGGGAGCGCGGTGACGACGTCCTGGAAGTGCTGGGCCATGCCGATGGCCAGGGCCCGGGTCTCGACGGCGCTCTGCAGGATCAGCGGTTCACCCTGCTGGATCTGCTGGTGCTGCTGCTGCTGACCGCCGAGTTGCTGGAGCAGTTGCTGGAACGGCTGCTGCTGGCCGAGCTGCTGGAGCTGCTGCTGCAGGTGCTGCAGCTGTTGCGGAGCCTGCTGGCCGAGCTGCTGCTGCGGGTGTTGCGCAGCCTGCTGGCCGAGCTCGTGCTGGCCGAACGGCTGCTGCGTCTGCTGCCCGATCGGCGTCTGCTGCCCGATCGGCATCTGCTGCGCACCGGGCAGCTGCTGCCCGAACGGCTGCTGTTGGCCGATGCCCTGCTGCTGGTACGGCGATGTGCTCGGGTACTGCTGCTGTCCCTGCTGGCTCATCTGCGGGATCGTGCTCATGCGGGGTGCCACCTTCCATCAATGGTTGGTTGCGTTCCGTTTTTCGGTCTGTCGCTGCCCGTTGTGGTCCATTGCGGTCCGGGAGGACCAGACCCTCAGCCCGTGACGACCAGGCCGACGATCTCGTCGTCCGAGAACCAGACCCGTACGTCGGGCCGTCCCCCCGCGAAGGCGGAGTGCACGGCCTGACGCATCTCGGGGGACGGGTCGTTCAGGTTGCGCCAGGCCCCGGACACGTACAGCCGGAGCCTCGGCGGGAGTTCGCGCGGATACGGCAGCAGCTCGTCCCAGTACCGTTCCGCCTGGCCCGAGCCGACCGCCTCCGGCAGCAGACGGGTGACCGCCGCCTTGATGTCCGGCCGGCTGCCGATCCGCTGGGACGCGGGCCGGCCCGGCGCGTCCTGCTGCGGGGAGCCCGTGGCCCGCAGCAGGACGCGCGCACGTTCCGAGGACATCGGCTCCTGGCCGGCCGCCTTGAGCATGCCCTGCAGCGCGGCCAGGGCGCCGACCACCACCGGGGAGGCGGAAGAGGTCCCGGAGAACGTGTCCGTGTACCAGGCGATCTCCTCGGCGCCGCCCTGCAGATCGCCGGGCCGGTCCCAGAAGCCGCCGGTGGTCGTGACCTCGCGTCCCCAGCCCTGCGCGTCCACGCGGGCGCCGTAGTTGGAGAACGCGAGCCGTGAACGGTCCGGGCCGTGGTCGCGGCCGTGCGTGCCGGGCGGCGGTGCGCCCGCGCCGACCAGGATCGCCCCGGAGGACTGGTTGGAGGGGTTGAAGGGGTTGCGCCACCACTCGGGGAACTCCGCGGGGCGGCGTTCGTACACCGCGTCGTCGAGCGACTCGGCGCCGTTGCCGGCGGCCGCCACCACGAGGATGCCCCGGGCGGTCGCGTACTGGATGGCCGCGAAGTTGTCGGGCCACCATTCGAGCGGGATGTAGCCCGCCTGGCTGTCGCGCTCCTCGAAGTCGAACCGGGGCCCCGGGGCCTGCAGTTCGACCACGATGAGGTCGCCGGGGCTCAGCCGTTCCGCCGCCGCGTGGATCGCGGCGGCCGTTCCGATGCCCCGGAAGGACGCGGCCGCGGTCACGGCGTCCGGCACGATCCCGGTGATCCCGCGCTCGTTGCGGTCGCCACCGATCACGCCGATGACGGCGGTGCCGTGGTTGCGCCAGGCGAGGTCCGTGTGAGGCGTGCCGACGACGACGCCGGCGAGTTTCGACGCAAGGTCCTCGTGCCCGAGCTGCCAGGCACCCTCCACATCGATCACCGTGACGTTCTGGCCCGAACCTCCCGGACGCTGCCAGGCCCAGTACGCGTCGACGCCCTCGGGCGCCGGGCGCAGGTAACCCTGCCGACTGGTGAAGTCGGGGGTGACGGGCGCCCCTTCCTTCCGCCGCTGGCTGTCGTCGTCGCTCTGGCCGGTCCACGGTGCCGGTCCCCGCGTGGCGGGAACGGCGCCGGGCTTCACGTACGCCGTGTCGATCTCCGGCAGCGCGGCGATCCGCGCGCGCAGTTCCTGGGCGCGGCTCTCCACGCCGCGCACCCGGTAGAAGAGCGCGAGGTCGGGCCCGCTCCCGGTGCCCGTCGCCGCGGACTGCTGAAGTCGTTCCTCGCTGCCGAACAGCGGCTCCAGGGCGAGCTGTTCGTCACTGAGGAACATGTTGAGGGCCGAGACGTCCGCGCCCGCCGCCGACCGTACGCCCTCGGCCCGTGCGCGCAGCCGGGCCTCCGGACGTGCGACGACGATCAGCTCCTGCTCGGCTCCTCGGTAGGTGAATCCCGCTCCGTCGGGCCCCGGCCCGGAAGTTCCCGGGCCTTGCGCCGGCTGTACCTGGTCGGTCATCGCGTACCGCTCCCTTCGATCCCTGGGGGTGCCGGTCCATGCGTGTGCCGTGCCGTTCGATGCGTGGGTCGTTGTCGTGCCGTGCGCCGTCCTCCGGTCGGCGCCCAGTGCCATGTCCCTTTGCCGGGCGGTGCCTTCGGGGCACAACCTGGCACGCCCACGGCGTCCCGTCCACCCCGTCTTCGCCAACTTGGTTTGAGGACAAGTTGAATTGGGCAACCTGTGCAATCCGTCCTGAATGAGATGTCACGCCGAATTCAGGCCAAAGGTTACGGAGGCGGGTGTCATGTGGTGGGACGACAGCGGCCGTTGACGGCCGGGGGTGCGACCGGACGGCACCACTGTGGGCGTGATGGGCGTCGTGGACCGGGTCCCACGTCGGCCCCGACGGCCGGAAGGGGCGGCACGCGTCGAGCGTGCCGCCCCTTCCGGATCGGTCCGGGTGGCCCGGTCCCCTGAATCGGTCCCCGTGGCCAGGTCCTGGAATTCAGTCCTCGGAGGAGTCCGATGTGTCGGAGGGATGCGAGGGACCGGATGAATCCGCCGGGTCCGAGGGATCCGGCGTCCCCGCGGACTCCGGCGCGCCCGGTGCCTTCGGCGTACCCGAGGCCGAGGCGTCCTTCGGCGTACCCGAAGAGTCCTTGGGGCCCTTCGATCCCTTGGAGCCGGGCTCGCGGTCCTGAGCCTCCGTGTCGGTGCCGTCGGCGGGCTCGTCCGGCTGCTCGTCCGACCCGGTGTCGGGCCCGGTGCCGGACTCGGGGCGCTGTGTCAGCGGCGGCCGGGTGCGGCCCCCGGGAGTGTCTCGGAGGTACGAGGCCGGCTCGCCGCCCTCCGTCGCGTGGCCGCCGGCCCCCGCTGTCGGACCGCCCCCGTCCCTGCGGCGCAGATAACGCTCGAACTCGCGGGCGATCGCCTCGCCGGACGCCTCCGGCAGCTCGGCGGTGTCCCGGGCCTCCTCCAGCGTCTGCACGTACTCGGCGACCTCGCTGTCCTCGGCGGCCAGCTGGTCGACGCCCAGCTGCCAGGCCCGCGAGTCCTCGGGCAGCTCGCCCAGTGGGATGCGCAGGTCGATGAGGTCCTCCAGGCGGTTGAGCAGTGCCAGCGTCGCCTTCGGGTTGGGCGGCTGCGACACGTAGTGCGGCACGGCCGCCCACAGCGACACGGCCGGTACGCCCGCGTGTGTGCACGCCTCCTGGAGGACGCCGACGATGCCCGTGGGGCCCTCGTACTTGGTCTCCTCCAGGTCCATCGTGCGGGCCAGGTCCGAGTCGGAGGTGACTCCGCTGACCGGCACCGGACGGGTGTGCGGGGTGTCGCCGAGCAGTGCGCCCAGGATCACCACCAGCTCCACGCCCAGTTCGTGCGCGAAACCGAGCAGTTCGTTGCAGAACGAGCGCCAGCGCATCGACGGCTCGATGCCCCGGACCAGCACGAGATCGCGCGGTTTGTCGCCGCCGATCCGGACCACCGACAGACGTGTGGTCGGCCAGGTGATCTTGCGTACGCCACCGTCCAGCCACACGGTGGGACGGTTCACCTGGAAGTCGTAGTAGTCCTCGGCGTCCAGCGCCGCGAACACCTCGCCCTTCCATTCCCGATCCAGATGCGCGACCGCGGCGGATGCGGCGTCACCGGCGTCGTTCCAGCCCTCGAACGCGGCCACCATGACTGGGTCGATCAGCTCGGGAACCCCCTCCAGCTCGATCACCCAGCGCCTCCTTCCGATGTGCCCTCGCGTACGCCTCAACCTTACGGCGTGCCGAGGGGACCTCCGCAGCCCCCTTGCGCGGGGGAGTGAACGGATCACTGCCCCATCGGGGACCCGGAAACACGCGTGTCCGTCACCCCGCCCCGCCCGCGCGTCCGGGCCGTCCCCGGTCAACTCGCCGGGGAACCGAGAGGGTTGCCGCTGAGGAAGCGGCCACCGAGCGCGCGGCGCCCGCACACGGGATGAGGGCCGGCACCCCCCGTGGGAGCCGCCCCTCACCCGGCCGTGCGCGCCTACTTGTCGTCGAGCAGGTCCTGCACCTTGCCGCGCACGTCGTCCGTGGCGAGACCGCGGATCGTCAGCGTCGTACGGCGCCGCAGTACGTCGTCCGCCGTCTCGGCCCACTCGTTGTCCCGGGCGTAGACGACCTGCGCCCAGATCTCCGGGGCGTCCGGGTGGACGCGCTCGCCGAGCGCCGGGTTCTCGTTGGCCAGCCGGGCGATGTCGAAGGCGAGCGAGCCGTAGTGGGTGGCCAGATGCCTGGCCGTGTCGGCGGCCATGCGGGGGCCGGGCGCCGGGCCGTCCACCAGCAGGCGGTGCGCGACCGCGCGCGGGTTGGCGACACCGGGGAGCGGCAGCTTCCTCGGCAGCTCGGAGATCGGCTCGAAGTCCTCGCCCAGCGGGCTGCCCGGCAGCGCCTCCAGCTTCTTCATGACCGTACGGCCGATGTGCCGGAAGGTGGTCCACTTGCCGCCCGCGACGGACAGCATCCCGCCGCGGCCCTCCGTGACGACCGTCTCGCGCTTGGCCTTCGACGTGCTGCCGGGGCCGCCCGGCAGCACCCGCAGACCGGCGAAGGAGTAGGTGATCAGGTCGCGCGAGAGCTGCTGGTCGCGGATGGAGAACGCGGCCTCGTCGAGGATCTGGGCCGTGTCCTTCTCGGTGACCGAGACGTCCGCCGGGTCGCCCTCGTACTCCTCGTCGGTGGTACCGAGCAGGAGCATGTCCTCCCACGGGAGCGCGAAGGTGATGCGGTACTTGTCGATCGGCGTGGCCAGCGCGGCCTTCCAGGGGGAGGTGCGCTTCAGGACCAGGTGCGCGCCCTTGGACAGGCGTATGGAGGGCGCCGCGTTCGGATCCTCCAGCTTGCGCAGGTGGTCGACCCAGGGGCCGGTCGCGTTCAGCACGAGCCGGGCGTTCACGCCGAACTCGTCGCCGGACAGCCGGTCCCGCAGCTCCGCGCCCGTCACCCGGCCCCGGGTGAAGCGCAGGCCCGTGACCTCGGCGTGGTTGAGGACCGCGGCGCCGGACTCGACGGCCGCGCGGACCGTCATGAGGGCCATGCGGGAGTCGTTCATCTGGTCGTCGCCGTACACGGCCACGGCCTTGAGGTTGTCGGTGCGCAGCTCGGGCACGTCCTGCGCGGCCTTCGAGGGGCTCAGCAGATGGCCCACGCCGTCGCCGAAGGCCGACAGGGCGGAGTAGGCGAAGACGCCCGCTCCGAGCTTCGCCGCGCCGTGCGGCCCGCCCTTGTACACGGGGAGGTAGAACGTGAGCGGGTTCGCCAGGTGGGGGGCCACCTGGCGGGAGACCGCACGGCGCTCGAAGTGGTTCTCCGCCACCAGCTTCACCGCGCCGGTCTGCAGGTAGCGCAGACCGCCGTGGAGAAGCTTGGAGGAGGCGGAGGAGGTGGCGCCGGCGAAGTCGCCGGCGTCGACCAGCGCCACCCGCAGTCCGGACTGCGCGGCGTGCCAGGCGGTGGAGATGCCCAGGATGCCGCCGCCGATGACGAGGAGGTCGTACGTCGCCTTGGAGAGCTGCTCCCGGGCCTCGGCGCGGCTCGGGTTGGAGCCGGAGGCCGGGTGCGTGCCGAGGGCAGGCACGGACTGCAGGGTGGGCTGGCTGGTCATTGCGGTTTCTTACTCCTCGTCAGTTCTCGTCTTCGATCCAGCCCATGGTCCGTTCGACGGCCTTGAGCCAGCTCTTGTACTCACGGTCGCGGACGTCCGCGTCCATGTTGGGGGTCCATTCCGCGGCCCGGCGCCAGTTGGCGCGCAGGTCCTCGGTGTTGGTCCAGAAGCCGACGGCGAGGCCGGCGGCGTAGGCGGCGCCGAGGCAGGTGGTCTCGGCGACCATCGGGCGCACCACGGGGGCGTCCAGGACGTCGGCCAGGGTCTGCATCAGCAGGTTGTTGGAGGTCATGCCGCCGTCGACCTTGAGCGCCGTGAGCTCGACGCCGGAGTCCTTGGTCATGGCGTCGCTGATCTCACGGGTCTGCCAGGCGGTGGCCTCCAGGACGGCGCGCGCGATGTGCGCCTTGGTGACGTACCGGGTCAGGCCGGCGATCACACCGCGGGCGTCGGGACGCCAGTACGGGGCGAACAGGCCGGAGAAGGCCGGCACGACGTACGCGCCGCCGTTGTCCTCGACCGAGGACGCGAGGGTCTCGATCTCGGCGGCGGACTTGATCAGGCCCATCTGGTCGCGCATCCACTGCACCAGTGAGCCGGTGACGGCGATGGAGCCTTCCAGGGCGTAGACCGGCTCCTGGTCGCCGATCCGGTAGCCGACGGTGGTCAGCAGGCCCGAGTACGAGTTGATGATCTTGTCACCGGTGTTCATCAGCATGAAGGTGCCGGTGCCGTACGTGGACTTGGCCTCGCCCTCGGAGAAACAGGTCTGGCCGAACAGGGCCGCCTGCTGGTCGCCGAGCGCGGAGGCGACCGGGATGCCGCCGAGCAGCTCGCCGAGCGGGCCGCCGGTGACCTCGCCGTAGACCTCGGCGGAGGAGCGGATCTCGGGGAGCATCGCGAGCGGGACGCCGATGGACTCGGCGATCTTCTCGTCCCAGGCCAGGGTGTGCAGGTTCATCAGCATGGTGCGGGAGGCGTTGGTGACGTCGGTGACGTGCTTGCCGCCGTCGACACCGCCGGTCAGGTTCCAGATGACCCAGGTGTCCATGGTGCCGAAGAGGATGTCGCCCGCTTCGGCACGCTCCCGCAGGCCCTCGACGTTGTCGAGGAGCCAGCGGGCCTTCGGGCCGGCGAAGTACGACGCGAGGGGCAGGCCGGTCTCGCGGCGGAAGCGGTCCTGGCCGACGTTGCGGCCGAGTTCCCGGCACAGGGCGTCGGTGCGGGTGTCCTGCCAGACGAGGGCGTTGTGGACAGGCTCGCCGGTGTTCTTGTCCCACAGCAGCGTGGTCTCACGCTGGTTGGTGATGCCGATGGCCTTGATGTCGTCGCGGGTGATGCCGGCCTTCGAGATGGCTCCGGCGACGACCTCCTGGACGTTGGTCCAGATCTCGGTGGCGTCGTGCTCGACCCAGCCCGGCTTCGGGAAGATCTGCTCGTGCTCCTTCTGGTCGACGGAGACGATGCGTCCGTCGCGGTCGAAGACGATGCAGCGGGACGAGGTGGTGCCCTGGTCGATCGCGGCGATGAAGGGGCCGGCGGTGTGGGCGTCGGTCACGGTGTGCTCCTGGTGTCCGTCGGAAAGGGGCTGCTTACGGCGCGGTGCTTCAAAGCGGTGCTGTGCGGCTCGCGGCTCTTGGGGCGCGGCTTCCAAGCGTGCTGGAGCGGGGGCTCCTAAGCGAAGGCGACGTTGTATATGCCTGCCGCGATCGCGCCGCCGATGAGCGGACCGACGACCGGTATCCAGGCGTAGTTCCAGTCCGAACCACCCTTGTTGGGCAGGGGGAGCAGGGCGTGCACGATGCGCGGACCGAGGTCACGGGCCGGGTTGATCGCGTAGCCGGTGGGGCCGCCGAGCGAGAGACCGATGCTCACCACGACGAAGGCGGTGATCAGGGCGCCCAGGGTGCCCAGGCCGTTGCCGTTGTCGTTCAGGCCCTGCGTGAGGATCGCGAGGATCAGGACGACGGTGCCGATGATCTCGGTGGCGAGGTTCTGCGCGATGTTCCGGATCTCGGGACCGGTGGAGAAGATGCCGAGCACCGGGCCCGCGCCGGTCTCCTGGGCCTCGACGGCCTTGGTCCTGGTGGCCTGCGCACCAGGACCGCCGACGATCTCGCGGTCGGTGAGGTGCGCGAGGAACTGGCCGTAGTAGACGACCCAGACCAGCGCCGCGCCGATCATGGCGCCGAGCAGCTGCCCGCCCCAGTAGGTGGCGAGGTTGCCGTAGTCGTCGTCCTTGATCGCGAGCGCGAGTGTCACGGCCGGGTTGAGGTGCGCGCCGGAGAGCGGCGCCGAGATGTAGACCGCGGTCATGACCGCGAAGCCCCACCCGAAGGCGATGGCGAGCCATCCGGCGCCCCGCGCCTTGGAGGCCTTCAGCGTGACGGCGGCGCACACGCCACCGCCCAGCAGGATGAGTACGGCGGTACCGATGGTCTCGCCGATGAAGATGTCGGAGCTGGACACCCGCGACTCCTTTGTCCTTCGTCCAGGGGAAGCCGAACCCCGGGTCCCACCGGTGGTTCGTGCTCTCGGGGAGTGAGAGCGGTCTCGGCCCTGGCATTGCCACACTCTAACGCGTATTACCGGTAGGTGTTCGACAATGTCGACCGATGGACGGGAGTCTTGCTCTCGCGTCGGCGACTCGTCAAGGGTTGGGTTATCGAAAACACGATCGTTATTGATCGCTGTGTGCTATCGGTGCGTCGTCGCTGGTCCGAGGGCATGACGAAGGCCGGGAAGCATGCGGCTTCCCGGCCTTGAACCCTGTGAACCCCGGCCCTCTTCCGGTGCGGACTCCCGACCCGCCCCGAAGGGCTCCAGGAGTCGTGTGCGCCGCCCGGATCGGCCCGACGAGCGGGGTGCGCGTCAGAGCGGCCCGTCGAACGGTGTTCGCGTCAGAACCGCCCGGCGCCCAGGTCCCGCGACACCGCGCGGGCGCAGTCCCGTACGGCGGCGATGAGGTCCGGGCGCAGCTCACCGTCCTTGCACACCCGCTCCACGGCCCCGGTGATGCCCACCGCGCCGACCGGCATCCGCCGCCGGTTGTGGATCGGGGCGGCCACCGACGCGACACCCGTCCAGGTCTCCTCGACGTCGTCCGCGTACCCCCGCGCGCGGGTCACGTCCAGGACACCCTCGAACTGGTCCAGTTCGCTGATCGTCCGCGGGGTGAACGCCTTGCGCTCGACCTCCAGGACCTCGCTGTGCGCCACCGGGTCGTACGCCGACAGCACCTTGCCCAGGGCTGTGGAGTGCAGCGGCTGCATAGCCCCCACCTCCAGCACCTGACGGCTGTCGTCGGGCCGGAAGACGTGGTGCACGATCAGGACGCCCTGCTGGTGCAGCACGCCCAGGTAGACGCTCTCGCCGCTGGAGCGGGCCAGGTCGTCGGTCCACACCAGGGCGCGGGCCCGCAGTTCGTGCACGTCGAGATAGGTGGTGCCGAGGCGCAGCAGCTCGGCGCCCAGCTGGTAGCGCCCGGAAGCCGTGTCCTGCTCGACGAACCCCTCCTGCTGGAGGGTGCGCAGGATGCCGTGGGCCGTACCCTTGGCCAGGCCCAGCGAGGAGGCGATGTCCGACAGGCCGAGCTGTCGCTCGCCGCCCGCCAGCAGCCGCAGCATGGCCGCTGCCCGTTCGAGCGACTGGATGTTCCGTGCCATCGCCGTGCTGCCTCCGTCCCCTTGGACCGCCGGCGGCGACTGCCAGCTGCCGTTCGGTAATGCCGAACACTACCGGTCGTCACCGAGGTCCCGCCAATGGGTGGTCGCCCCACGTTCCGTCCGTCTCCACAGCGCCGTCACCCACGCCACGCCCGTCCGGCTCGTGGACGCCCACGACTGATCCGCGGTGCTCCGGGCTACCCTGACGGCGTGCGCCTTCCATGGGAAGCGCAAAGCCGACAGCCGTCGCACTCCAGGGAGCACCTTCATGGCCTCGTTGCCGAACCCGTCCCTTTCGTCCGGTCTCTCCGAGGGCCGCAGGCGAACCGACGCACTCCGAGAAGCGCTCGCCACCCGTGTCGTGGTCGCCGACGGTGCGATGGGCACGATGCTTCAGGCGCAGGACCCGACGCTGGAGGACTTCGAGCAGCTGGAGGGCTGCAACGAGATCCTGAACGTCACTCGTCCCGACATCGTGCGCTCGGTCCATGAGGCGTACTTCGAGGTCGGTGTCGACTGCGTCGAGACGAACACCTTCGGGGCGAACCACTCGGCGATGGCCGAGTACGACATCGCGGAGCGCGTCCACGAGCTCTCCGAGTCCGGGGCCCGGATCGCCCGCGAGGTCGCCGACGCGTTCGGCGCCCGCGACGGCCGCCAGCGCTGGGTCCTGGGCTCGATCGGCCCGGGAACGAAGCTGCCCACCCTCGGCCACGTCTCCTACGGCACGCTGCGCGACGGCTTCCAGGCCAACGCCGAGGGCCTGCTCGCGGGCGGCGCCGACGCGCTGATCGTCGAGACCACCCAGGACCTGCTGCAGACGAAGTCCTCGATCCTCGGCGCGCACCGCGCGATGGAGGCGACCGGCGTCCGGGTGCCGCTGCTGGTCTCGATGGCCTTCGAGACGACCGGGACCATGCTGCTGGGTTCCGAGATCGGTGCCGCGCTGACCGCGCTGGAGCCGCTGGGCATCGACATGATCGGCCTGAACTGCTCGACCGGCCCGGCCGAGATGAGCGAGCACCTGCGTTACCTCACCCGGCACTCGCGCATCCCGCTGCTGTGCATGCCGAACGCCGGTCTGCCGGTCCTGACGAAGGACGGCGCCCACTTCCCGCTCGACGCCGAGGGCCTGGCCGACGCCCAGGAGACCTTCGTACGGGACTACGGCCTGTCCCTGATCGGCGGCTGCTGCGGTACGACCCCGGAGCACCTGCGCCAGGTGGTCGAGCGGGTCAACGGTGTCACGCCCGCCGTGCGCAGCCCGCGTCCCGAGCCGGGTGCCGCCTCGCTCTACCAGACGGTCCCGTTCCGTCAGGACACCGCGTACATGGCGATCGGTGAGCGTACCAACGCCAACGGGTCGAAGAAGTTCCGCGAGGCCATGCTGGAGGGGCGCTGGGACGACTGTGTGGAGATGGC